>CAZIWN010000001.1:0-17102 GCA_964543265.1 uncultured Candidatus Saccharibacteria bacterium
AGACGCGCATATTGTTCGAACACAAGCAGTCTCAAGGAATTCCCACGGGAACCCTCGGGACTGCTTTTATTTTAAGCCTTAAAAGATATATGATTTAAATATATGAAACTAAATTATTCTCCCTGGAATATAAATATTGATTCATTTCCTTACTCTTCCAATATGGAAGAAAAAATAAAATTTATTTTGAAATTTGCAGTTCTTGCCCCATCCGGCCACAATTCTCAGCCATGGGAATTTAAAATTTCCAGTAATATTTTAGAGATTTATTCAGATAAACAAAGATCGTTAGAAAAAAGTGACCCAGACCATCGCCAGCTTATGATTACGATCGGGTGTATGTTGGGTAATATTTTAATCGCATCAGACGGCTACGGTTTAAAAACAGAACTTCAAATTTCAGAAAACATTTTAGAAAAACCAATCGGCAAGATTATTTTTTCAGACTCAAATTCTCAAATTATAAAGTCAGAAAACCTGAAATCAATCATAAACAGAATCACTAATAGGGGAAAATATAATACCTCAAAATCAATCCCAGAAAGCTTTATTTCAAAAATAAAATCTCTAGAAACAGACAATATTAATATTGATTACATTTCTCAAAAGGAAGATATTCATAAAATCAGCGAGACAATAATAGATTTTCAAATTAAAGCCATGGATAGTAGCGCTTTTAGGCTGGAGCTTTCTAATTTTTTAAAAAATAATTGGACAAATTCAAAAACCGGAATGATAGCTGGAAATTTTGGCATACCCGCTCCCATAACATTTTTTGGTTCAAAAATAATTAAAAATATAAATATTAATAAGAAAACTAGAAATAAAGACCTAGATTTAATTAAAAACAACACCAACGGCTATTTAATTATTTCTACCAATAAAGAATCAAAAATAAATTGGATTAATGCTGGAATAATTTTTGAAAAAATTTGGTTGTTAGCCACATCAGAAAATCTTAGCTTAGCTCCAAACGCAGCCCCAATTCAATTTGTAGAGGGCAGGGAATCAATTCAAAAAATAATTAAATCAAATTTTATTCCCTCGATAATTTCAAGAATAGGTTTCCCAAAAATTAAACCAAAAATAACTCCAAGATTATCAGTTAATGATGTTTTAAATTAAAAATGAAAAAAATTATTTATTTTATCCCTGGCTTTGGCGGAAACTGTAGCGATTCATATTATCAGGAATTAATAAAATCCATAGAAAATTCTGGATATGAAGTCGTGCCAATAAATCCAGACTGGTTCAAGCCATTTTCAGATCAAATTTTTAAACCAAAAAAAGAGGGGATTGTTCTTGGTTTTTCATACGGAGCACTACTTGCCTATCTTGTTGCTCAAAAATACCAATTTAAAAAAGTTATCTTCGGATCAATTACTCCAATTAAAGAATATTCTCTCAAAAGCTTAGAAAAATATTATAAGAAATATGTTCCATTAGATCTTGCGATAAAAATCGCAAAAGATTTTAAATCCATAAATCTATCTTTTAAAGATCTTCAAACCCCACACGTCACCCTATATGGAGAGCGTGAAAAAATGTCAGCAGATTTTCTTGTTCCAAAAACAGGACACAATCTTTCAAAAAACTACATAAACTCCATAATTAAATTATTACCCTAATTTCCTTTAATTAATAAACCATTGACTTGTCTATTAGGCAAGCGTAATATTTTGAAAAATGAGGTTTATCAATAAAAACTTCAAACATCACAACAAAAACTCTCTATATACAAGGACCGTTTCTATTTTTGTCCTTTTTCTCCTTCTTTTAAGCGAGGCATCACCTGTCCTCGCTTATTCTTTACCAAGTTTAGGTGGATCTCCATCTACTGGAAGTTCACCAAGCTCTTCATCTAGCCCATCGTCTCCTATAATTCCTCCAATGCCACCGAATCCACCAACTCCGCCAGCTTCTTCCGGTGGTTCAACTGGAACTGCTTCTTCTGGTTCCGGATCCGGATCAGGCCCAAGCTCTGGTTATCTTTGTCCTGGAAGTTCTGGGTGTTCGTCCAGATCTTCTTCTGGTAGTAGTGGCTTTACTCCTTCTAGCGGAGTTGATCCAAGTTATATAACAGTCCAACCATTTGGTGCTTCGGGCAATATTCGTCCAGATATAGATCTTTCAACAGGAGCTTTAAATTATGGATTTAAAATCAATCTCCCAGAAGGAAGAGGCGGATTAACTCCGGACATATCAATAAAATATAATTCTCAAGACTATAGCGAAAATTCAATTATCGGTTTTGGCTGGTCGCTCTCAATTCCATCAATATATGTAAATACAAAATATGGAGTATCGGGCAATTTTTATACATCGTCTTGGAATAAATTTATTTCTTCTCTTTCTGGAGAATTAGTTGCAATAAATTCTAATAACGATAAATTTAGAGCCAAAATAGACGATGGATCTTTCTTGGATTATTCATTCGATTTTATAAATAAAAATTGGACCGCCCTCGATAAATCTGGGAAAAAATATTATTTCGGATTAACTAATCAAAGCAAACAAAATAATCCATCAAATCCAGCAGGGGTTTTTAGATATATGTTAGAAAAAATAGAAGACCCCATCGGTAATTCTATTAATTTTTATTATTTCAAAGATCAAGGAGCCATCTATCCAGAAAAAATTACTTATACAGATTTTTCTAGCGGAACCACAACTCAAAACGGAATTTATGAAATTAATTTCTATCGAGAAGCATTAACGGACTACATAACTCAATATCATTCTTCCTACCCAATTTCAACTCAGTATAGGATCAATAAAATTCAGATAAAAACTTTAGGCAATATATCTAGCGAATATAATTTGAGCTACACAAATAAGATTAATTATATCTATACCAGATCTCTATTAACTGGAATTTCAGAAAGTCATATATCTAGTTCCGGCGCCACCACTACTTTCCCAACCACTAATTTAACATACACTTCGGGTCTAGAGGGCGGATCTAATGGTATTCCAGGATTTCCAGGTTTAGATGAGGGTTATATTTTATCAGATGTTAATGGAGATTCTTATACTGACGTTATTAAGTCTAGGTGTAAAAAAAATACCTCAGGCGGATGTGATTCTGAAAAAACTGTTTGGATTTATAATTCAGCCATAGACAGTTATAGCGTAGATCCGAATTGGATTTTTCCAGGTTATATATGTCAAGATGATTCAAACGGAAATTGCCAAGGAGGAGGTTACGCACTCTTTGATATAAGTGGAGATAGTCTTCCCGATGCTGTGTCCCAAGGGGCAGTTAATTTAAATACTGGTAATGGCTGGGCTTCAACAATTCCAGTCTCGGTCATATCTCTTAATTCCACGAGTTATTATCGTCCAACGGTTATAGATACAGATGCGGATGGTTTTCCAGAAGTTTCAGATATGCATGCCCCAGGAGGCTCTCTTAATGGTCTAAGATTTGCAGATTATAACCGAGATGGTTTACCCGACATAATTCAAGCCCACAAATGGTGTTGTGGTAATCCTGGATGGACAGAGGGTGTTTATATTAATAATGGAAATGGCGGTTTTGATTTTAATCAAAAAGCCACAGACAATTTCCCGGCCGATAAGGATGGAGTTCTATTTGAGCAAGATTCGACAGTCAGAGCTCCGTTGTTTTATTCAATCTCGGCAAACTCTTTTCCTTCAATTATAAGAAAATTCGGATCTCAAGATGTTGTAAATGAGACAGCTGATCCATATAAACAATCAGGTGATCTTAACGGCGATGGAATGATGGATACTGTTTATGTTTCTCAGGCTATTAATGAAGATAAATTTCCAGATATATTAGAAACGGTAAGTGTCCGTGATGGAGGATTGATAACTTTTGAATATAAAGCATCTTCAGAATATAAGGATTCATCAGGTAATCTTCTAAATAAAATTCCTTTTCCTGTTCAAACAATTAAAAAGATTAAAGAATTTGATCCGGTAAATAATTTAACCACTGAAAAATCTTATATTTATTCTGGTGGTTATTATTCCCACGACGATTCGGCTTTTAAGCCAGATTCCAACGGAAATTATTATTACGATAAAGATCAAAATTATTTTACTAGAAAATTTGAGGGCTTCGGAAAAGTTGAAGCTATAAATCCTGATGGTGGTAAAACTATAACTTATTTCCATCAGCAAAATGGAAATGACTCTTTAAATTTTGAAGAAAATGATGACAAATCAAAATCTGGAAAGCCATACAGGATTGATATTGTAGATAAGGACGGAACCGTTGTAAAAAAATCTTTTACCAAATGGGAATTTGCCACCACAACCTCTTTAAACGGCGGAGCTTATTTTACATATCCAACTCTTACTGTTTCTGAAGAATTAGATTCTTTTGGTGGTAAAAGGGTTAAGGCCATTTCAAGCACATACGATCTTTCTTCCGGAAATAAAACAAAAGAAATTGATTATGGGGAAGTGATTTCTAATTCAGAACCATTTAATTTTTCAGACACTCTGGACGATAAAAAAGATTCAGACATCTTTTATGCTATTTTTTCTTCCAATTCTTTAATTTCAAGTTTTCCATATAAAACTATAACTAAAGATTTTTATAATAAAACAATTTCCGAGACAAAAATATCATACGACAATCTTGCTTTGGGATCGGTGGATAGGGGAATGCCTACTAAAACAGAAAAATTAATTTCTTCAGCCACTGGCAAATATCAAACCAATGAAATAGTTTATAATATTTTCGGCAACCCAACTTCCAAAAAAGATCCCAACGGCAACATCAGTTCATTCTTATACGATTCATATAATTTAAAACCAATCCAAGAAACTAATCCCAAAGGGCACATTCGCCAATATTCATACGATTATTCAATAAGTAAGCCAATTCACGCTATAGACGAAAATAGTCAGGTTTATGACTATGTTTTTGATGGCGCAGGAAGGATTTTGGAAGAAAAAATTCCAGATCCTGAAACTGGCCTTTAGACTACAAAAACAAAATATCAATACATTGATATTCCTCTTCAGTCTTCATTTATTAAAAAAGATTATTTAGACAATTCAACAGAGATAGATTCGATAACTTACTTTGACGGATTGGGAAGAAAAATTCAGGAAAGAAAAAGAGCAGAAGATACAACTTCTCAAAATTATTCTGTTAAAGATTATATTTACAATTCAGAGGGCAAGTTGTCTTCAGAATCTCTGCCTTATTTTGGCATAGGATCTTTAAGATCTTCTCTAAATTCAAATTTAAATCTTTTCACTAATTACGAATATGATGGTCTTAACAGGATCACTAAAGTTTCAAATTCAATCGGGCAAACGACAACGTCTTTTAAAGTTGGAGAAAATATCATAACCGATCCAAACGGCAATCAAAAAATATACGATTATGATATAGATGGTAATCTCACTTTAGTAAAAGAAATGCTTGGCGCCACCCAGCTCGTAACAAGATATTTTTATAACAGTTTAAATCATTTAACTAAAATAAGGGACTCAAAAGGCAACGTTCGCAATTTCACTTATGATCTTTTAGGCAGAAGGACAAAAGCAGAAGATCTTCATAGCCAAAACGATTCATATTTTGGAATTTATGAATACAAATATGATTCTGTAGGCAATCTTACCAAAAAAACAACTCCACTAGGAGACGACATAATTTATACATACGACTCTTTAAATAGGGCAACCAAAGAAGATAATCAAAATACTCCAGGCATAGAGTTTGCCTATAGCTATGATTCTTGTGTTAGGGGAGTTGGCAAGCTTTGTTTAGTTTCTTCTGCAACATCATCAACTTCTTACGAATATAATTTTAACGACGGCATTAAAAAGGAAATCAAATTTATAGACGGAGCCACAAGTTCTGTTGAATATATTTATGGAAGAATGAATAATCTTATTTCAGAAAAAAATTTTAATCTTCCAGAAATTAATTATGAATATAATAATGCAGGATTGCTGGAAAAAATATCTTATAACGCCAGCGGAACAAATCTTTATATACTTACCGATATTGATTATTCGCCTTCCGGCCAGATTTCATATAAAAAATACGCCAATAATGATTTTGAAAACAATATTTACGACGAAAATTCTTTATATCGCTTAAAAACCAAAGAAGTCAAAAACATATCTCTTTCCGGAGTTATCCAAAACGATTTTAAATATGAATATTCTTACGATCCGGTAGGAAATATTTTGTCCGTTCTTCAAAATTCCTATTACGATGAAGATTCAAATGGTGCGACTACAACAATAACAATTCCTGCTCTTCAAAATACCGGCTTCGTAACTTCTGGTCCAGACACTGATCTGGTCTGGGACAATCACCACGGCGCAGTAGATGGATATTATATAAACAACAGTGACAACGGATCAACGACCATTTATGTCGGTTCAAGGTTTGATTTAGTGGCAAGTTATGGAGGTCCAATTTTTGGAATCAGCAGAGCTCTTCTTATGTTTGACACTTCTGCCATTCCAGACGATGCGACCATTATTTCAGCCACAACAAGCCTTACCGCCGTAGATTATCGCAATTGGAATCCAACAACAGAAAGCTACATCAGTCTTTATGAAGGAATCAATGATCCGCTTTTAAATCTTTCTTTGTCGGACTATTCAAAATGCGGAGATGCTTCCACTACTCCTACAGAGATTGGAAATCGTAGGCAAATATCGGAGATCACTACTCCTTTCGAAACAAATTTTGATTTTCCGATAGTTTTAAATTCTGTTGGTCTGTCTAAAATAAAAAAGAATAGCTATACCTCAATCTGTTTAAGGGACGGCCACGATGCAGAAAATGTTCCAGTCACCCTCGCTCATGATGTTCCCCCTGGTCGCGACACCGGCGGATCTTTTGTCTTCGTAGCCTCAAAAGACGCAAGCGATCCTTTAATTAGGCCATCTCTTGTCATTACTTATGTAAAAAATCCAAATCATTCTAATCCAACAGTTTCAACCACAACTTATGCCTACGATTCTCTTTATCGCTTGATTGGAGAATCTATTTACTCAACCTCATCAACCCCAGTTGCCACATCTTCATATTCCTATGATGAATTAGGTAATCTTCTGCAGGAAACATTGAGCGGAACCACAACTCAATTCGGATATGTTAATGCGTTACCTATATTGAATCCATATTCTAATCCTCATGCTGTCCAATCAGTTGCCGGCCAAGATATTGGTTATGATTTAAATGGCAACATCATTAAAGATCACAAAGGCATACTTAATTCCTGGAACTATAAAAATCAGCTCATCTCATCAACTCTTCCGTCTTCTATGGGCACAGACACCATCTCCTACGCCTACGACTCCCAAGGTTCTCGTGTTATGATTAATTCTGGAACAGAAAAGACTAGATTTTTCAATTCCAGGCACTCCAGAACCTTAGATAAATCCAATAACTCCACCTCCGACTATCTCCATATATTCCTAGGCAATAGCCCAATAGCTAAAATTACCGTTCAATCAGGAACTTCTTCAATCTCCTATATCCACCAAGATCATCTAGGTTCAACTATTCTTTCCACCGACTCATCAGGAAAGATTTCTGAAACGGCCAAATATGATCCTTTCGGAACTTTAAGGAATGATAAATTAATTTCAGGAACCAAAGAACGCCACAAATACACCGGCCACGAACTAGATAATCAAACAGGATACACTTATGCCAAAGCTAGATATCTTAATACCGATACCGGAAGATTCTCTTCAGAAGATCCTGCCTTTCTACTGATCGGTGATAAAAATTTTGAAAGTAGATATAGTCTCAACCAAGAACAATATCTCGCCAATCCTCAGCTTCAAAACTCATATTCATATGCTGCTAATAATCCGATAAAGCACACTGATCCAGACGGAGAAATAATAGGTATAGATGACGCTCTTATAGCAGGAATAACTTTGTCAATTATAAATCTTTCGAATACAATAGCTAACTTCGCCGCCTCTCCTGTTGGTCAATTATATTTCTCAAGTCAGCTACCGCAAGCTTTAGGAGAAATGAAACATGCAAATTCAATCGGAAGCTTTGTAATCGGAGCTTTAAATTTAATTCCCAACGGAGAAGGAAGTCTATCCGACGATGCGGCAAAAGCTGGGAAAAATATTTTGAACAAGATTGATAGATTAGCCGATGATACATATTTTTGCAGAGGTGGTAATTGTAGCCCAGAAGCTTTAAGGATACGTAACGGCGAGCCATTAGTTAATGGAAAATTAACAAATTTATCTGTTCAAAGTGCCCCAGGTTTATCTCCAGAAGAATTATTAAAAGATATTCCTACGAAAAGTGGTGATCCGTATAGATACGGTGGCTTTTCTTTAATCAAAAACGTCAGAGATTTAGGCGGAGATATTATAAGTACTCCTAATATTCCAGGAAATCCAAATCATGCAATTCTTAAAGGAATAACTCCTCAACAAGCATCAGATCTGCTTCAGAGGGTTGTAAATTCAGATTTTATAAAATAATAAAGAATTAATACTATGGATAAAAAAATTAAATTTATATATGCAGATCAATCTAGGAGTAATATTAATATATCAGATAAATTTATTCCTCTTGACACTTATGGAACTCAGTTAGATTTAAAACGTCATAATATAAAATTTCAAGAAGGAAAAAAATATTATTTCTATGACTTAGATGAAGATTCTAAAGGTGATTACGATCCCATAATATTTAACGGTATAGTTCATTTTAGCGATGAAGCAAAAATTTGGTATGTTGAAGTCGATCAGAAATCAAGCGGTCATTATTCCGATATGCTAGATATAAATAAATATTATTCCGTTAAGGACATAGTAGATCCTTCTATTTTTAAATAATGTTATCCATTTTCCAACAATATCATTTCATTTCAGGAACCAAAGAACGCCACAAATACACCGGCCACGAACTAGATAATCAAACAGGATACACCTATGCCAAAGCTAGATATCTTAATACCGATACAGGAAGATTCTCTTCAGAAGATCCAATGTTTTGGAGATTGAGTAAGCAACTCTTAGTTGAGCCTCAACTTCAAAACTCATACTCATACGCTGGAAACAACCCTATTAGGTATATGGATCCAACAGGAGGTGCGAGAACTGACTATGTCCAAATACCATTAGCCCCTGGAGTTATAAACACAAACACCATTTATCCAGAAAATTCTATAATGGGATATTATAAAGGAGTTCCTCTTTATGCGGGAGCCGGTGCTCCTAATTATGATGGGGCTATATTCACACAATGCGTTGAAGGAGTAAAAAGAATATATGACCAAGGGTTCTTTGAGAATATTGATACACAATATGGAACAGCATTTAATATGATGGACAGAATTTCTAAAAGTTTTAGCAATAATTTCGAATCAAGGTATCAGGGTAATTCTTCAATGCCTCAAGAAAATGACATTCTAGTATATGGGGATATGAATAATGAATCCGGAAATCCAGGTCACGTCTCTGTTATCGCAGAAGTCGAATTTAATAGTAAGACAAATTCAGGATCTATATGGACAATAGATCAAAACAGAAGCCAGATTACAAATCTTTTCAAACATACATTTGAGAAAAGAGATGGTGGATTTTATATTAATGGATTTGGTTCCGGTCAATATCAAAAAGAGGTTATTGGTTGGCAGCATCCAACAAATCCAGGCCTAGACGTTTCTCCTAATATTTCTGGTCAATCGGTATTAAATCAAGCTTTCAACATATTAGGTTCAACCTTAAAAGGAATAGGAGATTTATTTAGAAAATAAATTATATGAATAAAAAAAATATACTCATAGGGATAGTTATCATATTTATAGGATATTATTTAGGTTATTTTTTAACAAATTTAAGATATTCCTCTTTAATTCCATCAGATTCAAAACTTAAAACAACAGAAGATTATTTATATGCTCCATTTCCCAAAAAAATAGCAGGCGAACTTTCTGAAAAATCAGATTATTACTTTTTTGATAAAGAAATATCGAAAAATAAACATATTGCTGGTTTTATTAATCGGTCAGAGATTTTCTTTATTCCAGAGGTTTTAAGAAAAAAAATGAATGATCTCAATATTTTTAGTGAAATAAAAATATCTAATAAGGGCAATATTATCTTAAGTGGATCAAATATATTAAATTTTAATACAAAAGATTATTCCTGTATTTCAGAAAATAAGATATATGAATATAATCCAAATAGTTTCGAGCTCAAGGAAATATTTAAAGAAAACAGCGTGAATAACGGCATAGAAAATATTATTAATAGCAACACCGTAAAACGATGCAGGGCTTTAAATATTATTGGTAGCTCTGGGTCTAGATTAATTCTAAAATCAACAAATCCAGAATTAGTTTATAAAGATTGTGAATATAAATGGAGCGGAGATACTTCAAGATATTTTAGCTTAGAACTTGCGGACAATGAAAAACAATTAAAACCATATAATCCACCACAATATTTAATGGATAGAGACAATCAAAAAAGTAAAGAATGTGTTAATTCATACAACTAAACCCTAAAACACAAACATAAATGGTCGAATCACAACCAGAAATTAAAATGAATTATGTGCTAGTGCATCAATGATATATAAAAAATACCTAATCCCAATATCAGTAATTATCCTATTAACATTAGGTATATTTTTCAACAAATCAAATACAAAAAATCCAGAAACATTTCAATCTTTTGATAAGCCAGAATATATTGATTATAAAAAAGATATTCTCTCTGCGGGAGAGAAGCTAATTAATTCCAGCACTAGCGCTCCTTATATTATCGAAGAAAATATTCAAGAAGTAATAGGGAAAATGGATGCTTTTTACGAAAAACAAGCATCAGATATATCAGCTACCATTACTAACTACAAATTTGCTCCAGGAGAACCGCTGAATTTCGTAACTTTTTTTGATGGAGTATATCCTATTGCGATTTTTAGTAGATCTACAAATCATAAAATTGATTATTTGGTGAGTTTTGGAATGCCTATAAATAATAAATATTGGTTTGATGAAAATAATATAAAAGTTCACATTAACGTATTTTCAAAGATTGATTTTCCAACTCCAACAAGATATATTGGTCATCCAGGATCTATTTATGGTGCGATTAATGTTGATGTTTCAGACATAGCCTCTACCGGAAAATATAAAGATGAAGAAGATTTTTATTACAGCGATGAAGTTTGGGAAAGAGTAAAACCATTTATAAATTCATCTGTTCCAAAACCACAAAAATAAAATAATTTCGATGCCAACATATAAAAAATATCTAAAATATATATATTATTAAGCATCATCTTTTTCGTAGGGGCTATTTTTTATAGAAATCTATCAATTTCAAAAGATTCTAAAGTTACAATTCAGAATAGCGACAAACCAACCACTTCTTCACTAATTATTGCAAAAAATATTTCCACTTCTTCTTTAGAAGACGTTTCTAAAGTAAAAAACATAATACAGCAAAATAATAAGGCGAGTATTGATAATCAAAAAATCAGCACTACAACAATTTCTAAAAAAGAAGATTTTAAGCTCCCAGATCCCCCTACGGGATTTAAGTGGCAAAGATTAGAGGAGGTAAAGGGATGGATTTTAAGCCCCAATGATTGGTATTTCAAAAATGAAAAGGATAAAACAACGCAGGCGTATTTTGTGACAAAAGAAGAAATAGTCGGAAATGGTATGTTTAAAACTGGAATAACTATGAATATTATTCCGTCCTCTGGAATTCCTGGAGGAGATGCGCTTGAGACCAGTCTAAAACTTTTAAATCAATACAATCAAAACACTCAAGTTGAGTATTTTAATAAAAAAGAATCTGGGACTTTTTCAATTTTTAATATATTAACAACATCTCAAGAAAATGGAGATAAATTTAAAATGGCTGTAGAGATGGTAGCCAATAGAAATACAAATACTTTTTATCTAATTATATTTGAATCTCCGATTGATACATGGGATATTGAATGGAATAATGGTATGAAAATATTAGATACGCTCGTACTAGACGATGAAATCTAACTAAAAACCGCCCTATAGGGCGGTTTTTAGTTAGATTTATTTCTTAACCCATTTCTGTTTTCCTCCTGGTTTAAAATGCCTTTCGTGCTGATATGGCCAAAGTATGATTTTAGGAGTTACTCTTTTTGCGTCAGAAGAATATAGGTAGCAAAATTCATTATTGCTTTTTACAAGCTCGTCAACTATATTCTTTAAAATTTTATTCGAATGATTTTTATTGGGTTTTATTTTCTTTTTCAGCTCTATATTTATTTCTAAATATTCATCCATTTTTTTATTTTCATTTTTTATCATCGTAAATTTTCCAGTCACTAAATTATGCAAATCTTCTTTGTGTAGCGCATTTTTTATTTCTTCAGCATATATATTGGCTCCGCGCAGGATTATCGCATGATCAGTTCTGTCATAAACATATACAAAAGGCAGACGCAATACGCGATCCTCTATTCCATATTTTTTTGCTTCGCTCAATATATCTATTCCAATAGATTTAAGTTTTAAAACCATTTCGTCGAATTTAATCACCCCTCCCATGTCGGGGAATCTATATCTTAATAACGGAATTGAAGAGCAATAGCCAGAGGCGATAACTTCTCCGTTTACTTCTTCGAAATGAATTATTTCTGGATAATATTGGGCCAATGTTGGAAGTCTGTTCGCTTTTGGAAATATTACTTCAAATATTTTTTTATCCTCTAAAGATATCTTTCTGATTAGGTTTGTTAGGGGAGTTTCGTGGGCCATAGTTCCCATTTCAACGGTTCCATAAATATTAACTGTATCTTTTAATGGATTTTTTAAGTGCGCCTTTGCAGATATATAATCTCTGAATTTTTCTGAATATCCCTCTGCTGCGGTCAATATTTTTACATTATAATTTTTCCAATCTATTCCATAATCTTTAGCTTCATCAATGACATCTTTAATAAATGGCGGATAGCCCATAATTAAAACTTGGTCATAGTTTGATGCCATTTTTTTAAGGGCCATTAAAAACATTTCTATATTTGCCCCTATCGTCATCAAAGTTAAATTATGTCCTTTAGAGGATATTCTATTTAAGTTTTTATAAGTAAATATTCCTCCTATCCAGATTCCTAAACCAAAACCAATTAATCCCAGCGTTTTCTTTCCATCTATTTCAAAGCTGTTTTTTAAAAATAGTTCTGCAATGTATTCATATTGAGCATCCTGCTCTTCGCCCCTAGGAAAACAAAAGGGCTCTCCCGTTGATCCAGAGGTTGCGGATATTGTTGTCGCTTGAGAGATGTCTCTATTTGGAAGCAGATCTAAAAATGGAAATTTTCTTAAATATGTATTTTTATCCGTTACGGGCAGTTTTTTAAAATCTTCAATTGTCTTAATCTTTTTTCCGTCAATTTTTAAAGATTTTAATAATTCTTTATATGCCGGGACATTATTGAAAACAAAATCAAAAACACGCATAACCATCTCCTCGCCATTTTTTTCGAAATGAGAAGCGGCTTTCGTTTTTAAATTTTTCAATTCAATCTCTGCCGAATATATTTTTTTAAAGAATTTAAATGGTCTTTCTTTCTTATCAGATAGACTCAATTCTTCTCTGGAGTTCTTCATTAACTAATCACTTATAATATATTATAATTCACACAAAAAGTCCACCCCTCAAATATAATCTCTTTTTTCTGATATAATTATAATCTAGGCGATGGATATTTCTTTTAGTTTTCTTATAAATATCATAATTCTTCTTACGGAGGTCTATTTAGGACTTATTGTAATTTTTCACAATCCCAAAAGTTTTTCTAATAGATTTTTTTTAGCTCTAGTATTTTTTATAGCTCTTCAGGGGATAATACAGAGCTTCGTTGTGAGTACGAACCATAGTACAAACTTCGATACCCAGTCCAGACTCTCTATTTTTACCATCCCAGCTCAACTTCTTTTCCTTTTATTATTTCTCATACATTTTCCGCGCAAAGAATCTTTGATCAAGCTTGGGCATATATTAATCTCGTATGTTTTTGTGGGTGGTTTAATGTTTTTAGTAACCACGCCATTAGTTTTTAAAAATTTTATAATAGAAAACGGAATAGCTAAGCCAACAACCGGACTATTATTCCCAGTATTTGGGCTTTCTTTGGGGATTCTGGTTTTTAGCAATATTTTCACCATCTTCTATAGATACTTCAAATCAGCTAAAGAATATAAAAAACAAATAGCCATAATAGGGACTGGAATTATTATCAGCTTTACCAGTCTCTTTATTACGCAATTTATTTTGCCAAACTATTTTGGTATACCAATATTTTTAAATCTGATATCCATCTTCACGCTTCCGATGCTTGTGTCTATTGGTTATGCCATAGTAGGTTTTAAAATTTTCAACGTAAGAATTATTCCCGCAGAAGTTTTCACTCTTTTAATCTGGGCGCTTTTTATTCTGGCAATATTTTTCAGGCCGACCGAAAGTGTTCTTGGACAAATTTTCATTATGACTTTAATAGTTGTCCTAGGAATACTTTTAACCAAAAACATCACTAACGAAGTTAAAAGGAAAGATGAACTCCAAAAACTCACCACCGAGTTAGAGGCGGCAAATAAAAAATTAATTGACTTAGATAAATTAAAAACAGAATTTTTATCTTTTGCCTCTCATCAAGTTAAAACTCCGATGATTGTGGTTAAGGGTTTTGCTCAATTAATATTTGATGGCACTTATGGCAAGGTTGCTCCAGAAGTTAAAGATGCCGCTCAAAAGATTAAACAATCAGCGGATAAGATGATCGTTTTAGTTAACAATATTTTAGACTTGAGCAGAATTGAGGAGGGGAGAATGAGTTTTAAATTTGATGACGTCGATATAAATAAAATGGTTACAGATATTTCTGAAGAATTAAAATTCCTAGCTTCAAGCAAGGGACTAACTCTTAAATTCACTCCACTTAAAAATGCTTTAATGATAAAAGCTGATGTAGAAAAAATTCGCCAAGTCTTCCAGAATTTAGTAGATAACTCTGTTAAATATACTCCTAAGGGTTCAGTTAATGTTGCCATTAAAGATGAGGGGGATAATATTTTGTTTTCAGTTATTGATACTGGAATTGGTCTTTCTAAAGAGTTGCAGGTAAATCTTTTCCAAAGATTTGTTCGCGATCAAAAAATAAAAGCCCAAATTCAGGGAACTGGATTAGGTCTTTATATTGCTAAGCAAATTGTTGAAGCTCACAAGGGTCAGATTTGGGCAGAGTCAGACGGTGAGGGTTTGGGTTCTAGATTTTTTGTCAGGTTGCCAAAAGTTCAAGCAGTCTCTAATATTCCAGCTCCTAATGATTTGGAAAAATCCAAGCCTGTTAACTCTTAATTTATTTATCTTAGTTTAGATTAATTGTTTATTAACAAGGGAGTAATTGTATAAATTAACAATTCTCAATATAATTAACTTTGTACATATTATAAACGTACAAATTATAAAAAGTGGTCGAGAGCGGGAAAATATTAAATCACCCGCAGCTTTGACTCAAAAATTAAAAAAATTATAAAAATATGAGAAAAGGTTTCACACTTATCGAATTATTAATTGTTATCGGTATCTTGGCTATTTTAGCTACCACAGTCGTTTTGGTTTTAAACCCAGCTCAGATCTTGGCAGAGTCCCGCGACACTCAAAGGATTTCTGATATGGATACTGTAAGAAACGCTCTCAGCTTGCTTTTGAGCGGTACCACAACTACGGACTTATTAGCTGCTACGGGAAGCTGCTATACACACATAGCGTCAACCCCAACAAATCCTCTTCCTGTGGGATGTGGTAATACATCTTCCGGAACAACAACATCGAGATTTACCGGAGGAACGGTTGTTTCAACTTCAACCAGAGTTGTTACTGGTAACGGTACGAATTTCGCCGGTTGGATTCCAGTCAACTTTACTCAAGTTTCTGGAGGATCTCCTCTTTCAGTTTTGCCAGTTGATCCAACAAACACTGGAGATTTCTATTATGCCTTCAGAAGTAATGCCAGCAACCAATACGAATTGGATGCTAATTTAGAAAGCAGTAAATATACTTCTGGAACATCTAATAAAGAAAATGCAGACGGTGGCGATCAAGTTGGAATTTATGAAGTCGGAACCAATTTAGCTCTTTAAATTTTCTGACACTTAAAAACCCTCCATTAATGGAGGGTTTTTAATTTGTAAAAATATTTGATACAATTAAACAAGTAAAATACTTCATCATAAGTTATATTTAAAATTATTTTTTTATGAATCATCAAAAAAAAGGTTTCACACTTATCGAATTATTAATTGTTATCGGTATCTTGGCTATTTTAGCTACCACAGTCGTTTTGGTTTTAAACCCAGCTCAGATCTTGGCAGAGTCCCGCGACACTCAAAGGATTTCTGATATGGATACTGTTAAAAATGCTTTAAGTTTATTATTAGTTTCCACCACAACAACCGATCTTCTAGCAACTCCAACAAGTTGTTATACTCACATGATGAGCTTGGCGGCACTTCCCACTAACGGTTGCGGAGGAGGAGGAGCTGGTGCCACTACACCAAGATTTGCCTCGACAACAGTAGTATTGCCTGGTTCTGGAGTTATAGCCACAACAACCAGGGTCGTAACAGGTAATGGAACAAATTTCGCTGGTTGGATTCCAGTAAACTTCACCCAAGTCTCTGGAGGATCTCCTGTTTCAGTATTGCCAGTTGA
Source organism: uncultured Candidatus Saccharibacteria bacterium (assembly GCA_964543265.1). Taxonomy (GTDB): domain Bacteria; phylum Patescibacteriota; class Minisyncoccia; order UBA6257; family 1-14-0-10-40-38; genus SIBX01. The sequence continues at coordinate 16,702 of CAZIWN010000001.1, forward strand.
CCCAACAAATACCGGAGATTTCTATTATGCATTTAGAAATAATTCCCAAAATCAGTATGAACTAGATGCTAACCTAGAAAGTAACAAATATGCCTCTAGTACTTCAAATAAAGAATCTTCAGATGGAGGTGATAGACCTAATATATATGAAGTCGGAACAAATTTAGCTTTATAAAAAAAATGATAAAAACAAAAAAAGGTTTTACGCTCATCGAATTATTAATTGTTATCGGTATTTTAGCTATTTTAGCCACGACCGTCGTTTTATATCTTAATCCAGCCCAAATTCTAGCAGAATCTCGTGATTCCCAAAGATTGTCAGATATGGAATCTGTCAGAAACGCTATTAATATTTATTTTGGCTCAGCTTCTAATATAGTTTTTCCTCAATCCGGTGATTG
>CAZIWN010000001.1:17202-32110 GCA_964543265.1 uncultured Candidatus Saccharibacteria bacterium
TTAATATTTATTTTGGCTCAGCTTCTAATATAGTTTTTCCTCAATCCGGTGATTGTTCCACGGAATATTGGACCAGTGTCGCTGGTGCCTTGAGTCCATTCACTGGAGCTAGAGTTGTAGAAAATGCTGCTCATACTTTTGGTATTGACGGAACGGGATGGGTGCCAATAGATTTGGATCAAATCTCTGGTGGTTCGCCTCTACCAGTTCTACCTCAAGATCCAGCCGCAAACGATACGCATTTCTATTCTTTTGCCTGCGACTCTAACTCAAGGCAATTTGAAGTTAATGCCAGGCTTGAGAGCGACAAATATACCATAACAGACAATAAGGCTCTCAATGACGGCGGAGATAACGTTGATTATTTTGAATCAGGAACAAAACTAGATTTGTAAGTTCGATGTTTTATATTTCTCTTTTTATTTGTTTTCTTATACTTTTTTTGGAATTTAAAAGGCGAGACTTGCTTTTAAAAACAATTCGCCCGATTTTTTATCTCTCTTTATTTTGCGCCTTTTCCTATCTTAGTTATTTGATAGTAGACCAATATAGAGCTTTCAATGCCAGCCTTCTTGGTTATGGGCTCAATTCTCCTACTGGCCTAAAATGGTTTTGGGGATATGTTGGCGTTCATTTTTTAAATTCTCACATTGCCTCGCTTATTTTCTCTTTAATTATTCTTTTTATTGCGGAGTACTTTAATAAGAAAAAAGGAGAAATTTTTATGGAGCGCGAAGAATATCATTTAGCTGCTTTAGGGGTATTTTTAGTTGGGTATCCAGGATTTATTTTTTATATTCCAATTGTTTTAATCTCTGGAGTTATAGCTTCTTTAATATTTATAAAAAATGGAGAGAGATTGCCTTTATACCATTTTTGGATTTCAACCGCTCTAATCCTTATTTTAATCATAGAATTTTGGGCTAGTAATCAATCTTTCTGGAAGCTTTTCATTTTTTAATTAAACCGTTAAAAGTTATCAAGAAGGTAGCGCTAATAATGTGTTAAAATAATAATAAGACTCATATTAATAGTCCTATTATTTTTTAATGGTAAAAATACCAGATCAAAAACTTAAAGAACTTCTTATTTCTGACGGCGTAGTTGTTGAGGCTCAATTTAATCTTGCCGTTGATAAGGCCAAGCGTCTTGGAATTTCTGTGGGCGACGTTCTTTTAGGAGAGAATTTAATCACAGAGGAATATTATTACAATCTCGTTTCTAAGTTTTATAATATCGGTAGAGCAAGATTAAATGAAAAAAGAATAGATGAATTGGTTTTAAGATTATTACCAGAAGATTTAGCTCGCCAAAGAAGGGTTATCCTTTTTGAGAGAGGCATGGATGGAACTCTTTCCGCCGCCATGGAGGACCCCAGCGATTTATTAAATATAGAATTTTTAGAAGGCCATCTTCATTCAAAAATAAAGCCATTTTTAGCCTCGAAAGACGATCTCGAAAGGGGATTTTCTCTTTATGGTAAAAAAGTTGCTGAAGAATTTAGAAAAACTATTCAGGATAATATTCAGGCAACTCTTAGAAGTAAGGTTGCCGAAAAAGGCTCAAAAGAAGCCGCCGAAGATTTGCCGGTTATAGCTCTTACTGACAATATTATTACTTACGCCGTTTCATCACGAGCTTCTGATATTCATATTGAAGCCCTAGAGTCAGAAGTCTTAATTAGGTTCAGAGTAGACGGAATTTTAAAAGAAATAGTCAGAGTTCAAAGAGAGATTTATCAAGCTCTGGTTGCCAGATTTAAATTAATTTCAGGCCTTAAATTAGACGAGCACTATAAGCCGCAAGATGGAAGATTTAGATATCAAATTGGAAATGAATTTATAGACGTCCGCGTTTCAGTTATTCCAACTTTTTATGGAGAAAAAGTTCAGATGAGGTTGCTCACTTCCAATCTTCGCCCTCTTTCTTTCGAGGAGCTTGGCTTTTTGCCGGATATGATAAAAATTCTAAAAGACAACCTGGCCAAAACATATGGCATGATCCTTGTTACTGGTCCAACCGGATCAGGAAAAACCACAACCCTCTATTCCATAATGAGTGGACTTAATAAACCAGAAGTTAATATTGTTTCTCTAGAGGATCCTGTTGAGTATTATATGAAATATGTAAACCAGATACAGGTTAATCCTCAAGCTGGAATAACTTTTGCTAATGGTCTCCGCGCCATTTTAAGGCAAGATCCAAACGTGGTTATGGTGGGAGAAATAAGAGACGAAGAAACTGCAGACATTTCTGTTAACGCTGCTTTAACTGGTCACTTAGTTCTTTCCAGCTTACACACGAACGATGCCACAACTGCCGTTCCTAGAATTTTTGACTTGAAAGTTCCGCCATTTTTAGCCTCAGCAGTTTTAAATATTGTTATAGCTCAGCGCTTAGTTAGGCGTTTATGTCTCAATTGCATTGCTTCTTATAAAATAGAAGATTCCGAAAAAGAATTTATCAGCGAGCAAATAAGCAGGGCTGGAGAAAAGGGTGTTAATTATAAAGTTCCTAAAACTATGTTTAAGGGTAAGGGTTGTCAAAATTGTGGCAATTCTGGTTTTAAGGGCAGAATTGGTATTTACGAAATTTTAAATGTTACAGAAGATATTAGGGGAGTAATTTCTGATAAAAATTTTACGCTAGATAAACTTAAAGAGGCAGCCAGAAACGCTGGTTTTATAACTATGTTTGAAGATGGTCTGCGCAAGGTTGAGCGCGGTATGACAACCCTAGACGAAGTTCTGCGCGTCATAAGAGAGTAGTGTTATAATTATTACAATATGAGATTTAAATACTCCGCATTTAGAGATAATGGAGAGGCGGTAGATGGTGAGCTTGATGTAAAAGATAAAAATGAAGTCTTGAGTTTTTTAGAATCCAAGGGTTTGAAACCAATTTCTATAAAATCAAGCGAGTCAAAAAAGATTTCTATAGCCAATCGTTCTTTTGGCGCTAAAATAACTCTTTCAGATAAATTATTTTTAACGAAATATGTCTCGTTGATGTTGAAAGCTGGTATGGATATTTTTAAAACCATAGATATCTTAATCAATGATTTTGAAAAACCGGCCATGAAAGCTTTTTTGTCAGAGGTGCGCGAAGGTTTAGAGAAGGGACAGCAACTGCATTCAGCTTTTGCAAAATATCCTCAATATTTTTCAAAGATTTTCGTTAATCTTATAAAAGCCGGAGAGTCTTCTGGTAACTTAGACGGGGTTTTTCACGACTTAAATATTACGTTAGCAAAGGAAAACGAACTTAAGGGTAAGATAAAAGCTGCGCTTATTTATCCTTGCCTGCTTTTGGGTGTTGCTTTGATTATTTTAATTTTCCTTTTAACATTTGCTCTTCCAAAAATTGCCGGAGTATTTTCCGGATCAGGATTCAATCCGCCCATTTTTTCAAAAGTAGTTTTTGCGATTGGATTATTTTTAGGAGGTCACATAATTTTAATTCTCGGCGGATCATTTTTGTTCATTACTGGATTAGTTTTATTTTTAAGAAAGACAGCAGCCGGAAAAAGATTTTGGCAAAAGATATTAGACAATGCTCCTCTTATTAAAAAGATAAGGCAGGAAATAGCGCTAGAAAGATTTGCCACCACTTTTTCAACTCTTTTAAGGTCAGGAGTTCCTATTATAGATTCTATAGAAATGTCTGCAGATATTGTTGGTTCAAAAAAAATGGAGCATGATTTGAGAAAGATTGCTAAAGAAGATTTAGTTAAGGGGTTAACAATCGGTGAGGCGTTTAAAGGATCAGATGCTTTTCCTAAAACAGTCTCAACCCTTATAGCTATTTCAGAAAAAGCCGGCCATTTAGACGAAATTTTAAATACCCTTGCTAGTTTTTATGATGCAGAGGTTGATAGCTCTCTTAAGACATTGGTTTCTTTCTTAGAGCCGGTGCTTTTGCTTTTAATAGGAGGTGTTGTTGGAACAATCGCCTTGGCAATTATCGTTCCAATCTATCAGCTTGTCGGGCAATTCTAAGTAAATCATTAAATGAAAAAAAATATAAAATCATCTTCTGGACTCACTTTAATAGAGCTTCTTATAGTAATAAGCGTCATAGCTGTTCTTTCTAGTTTCGGCATTTTAAATCTTTTTAATTTTAAAGCTAATCAAGATTTGGATAATTCCGCCAAGGAAATAGTTTCTTCTTTAAGAGAAGCCAGCTCCAAATCTGTTACTGGAGAGAATTTAAATATACAAGGCGAGCGCTGGGGAGTTCATTTTGACAATTCAGGATCTTCAGATTTTTATGAAGTTTTTAAAGGCACGAGCTATCCAGGGACCACCCTTAGGAAGAGGATCTTAAATCCTAGATTAGAGTTTGAGATCCCAGCCAATAATTCCTCCTTAGATGTATTTTTTGATAAATTGACGGGCATTACAAATTCTTCCCAAACTGTTAAAATTAGATTAGTTAATGACCCAAGTAAATTTAAGATTATTTCAATAAGTCCAAATGGATCTATTAATTTTTAAAAAAAATAAAGGCCAATCTCTTATAGAGGTGTTGGTTGCCGTAACAGTGGCTTTTATTATGATCTCTGGCGCCTCCGCCTTGATAGGCGTAAGTCTTCATGGAACAAAGGTTAATAAATTTGTTCAGGAGGGAAACTATTTAGCAGAGGACATGTTGAATAAAATAAATTCTTATGTAGATAAAAAATGGTATTGTCCTCCAACTTGCTCTGGTAATTATGGTATTTACAATCTAAACAAAGGATCATCTAATCATTATTATTTAAGCACCACAACACCAATCTCTTCTTGGGTTTCTGGAAATGAAAATCTCACCTTAAATAATCTTTCTTACGTTAGATATTTTTACGTTGAAAACGTTTCTCGAGACGCTTCTGGAAATATAGAAAGTTCATATAATCCAGCAAACGACGATCCCTCAACTCAAAAAATAACTATAATGGTTTCTTGGAGCGGAACACCGACATCTGGTCAGACAAGCATGTCTAAATATGTAATAAGAAAATCTAGCGCTGTTTTTAATCAGACGGATTGGACCGGTGGCCCAACAGATCCTAATGATTTTTCATATACATCTTCTTCTAGTAATAAATTTTTCAATGCAACGAATATTCAATATTCATCTAAGGGCGAAATAAAAATACAATGAAAAAAATATCTATCATAATTTTTTTAGTATTATTTCTGGGAATATTTTTTAAAGTAAATGCCCAGTCTGGCACCGGTGGAGATTTTACCGGCTGGTTGTGGGCTGGTTCTTATTATGATTTAGGATCTCTTTGTGGCAGTAGTTTGGTTGATTGTGGTAATGCCGGATGGGGAAGTTTATCTTCCACTAATAGTTATGACAATTTAAATCCAGACGGCTCGCCAGTTGATACCTCTCCTTTGCCTTATTATGGGCTTGATTTTCCTGATACCGATGGGCCAGTCATCGGAAGGGCTTGGATGTCTAATTTGGGCTGGATAGATTTTAATCCCGCTGGGCCGTTTCCAGTATCGGGTTGTAATCCAGCCTGCCCTACAACTAGTGTTCAGAGGGTTGGAAATGATCTTTATGGTTGGGCTCGTGTTGTTGGTGTTGGAGATTCGTCTTCTTTTCAAGCAGATCCAAATAACCCAACGCTTATAGATAACAGTGGGGGTTATGACGGTTGGATCAAGATGAGTGGCACTGCTTCAGACGGAACAACTTACAAAGTTTACTATGATCCTGCCAATGATGCTCTATTGGGAAATGCTTGGTCATCCGACATAGGTTGGATCTCTTTTAATGGTAAGGGTGTTTATATTCCTCCTGTTTATAATAATGCCAGCCTAGAGTCCGGAGTTTTAGATACTTGCTCTTCGGGTGTCGATTGCGGATCTAGTCTTAATAGTTTTATGTGGAAGGGTTCTTTGAATGGTGGAATAGTTAGATTTCAAATAGCCTCATCTGATGCCGTTGATGGGCCTTGGAATTTTTATGGTCCAAGCGCCAATGCTTCTGATTATTATTATCCATCCCCAGATGTTCCAATGAAGGTAACTTCAGAGCATTTAAATAAAAGATACTTTAAGTACAAGATATTTTTAGATTCTTGCACTCCTAATTGCTCTGGATCAGTAACCACACCTAACGTCACAGATGTAATTTTGAATTGGAGTGAATAAAAATGAAAAGTATAAAAATCGGCGGCAAAAAAGGTATCATTTCTTTAATAATGGCACTTATCTTGGGCGCCGTCATAGTTGAGATTGGATTAAATGTCGCCTTTTTATCTTTCATAATTTCAGAGGTAAATTTTGGAAATAGGTTAACCAACGAAGCTCTTTCTTCGGCTCGCACCGGAGTTGATGACGCTATTTTGAAAATAATCAGGGGCACGGATAATGCCAGTTACAGTTTAAATATTGATAATTCTATAGTTACGATTGATATCTGTAGCGGAGGTTCTCCTTCCTGTATTCCAGATCTCAATAAAGATCAAATTACTTCAGTTGGAGTTAGGGCTCTTAAGAAGAGAAAAATTATAGCCATAGTAGAAGTTAATCCGGTTACCCGTTTGGTAAAGATAGAATCAATCGAAGAGGTGCCGTTTTAAAATAATATGAAATCAGATAAATTTTTTAAAAAAAATAGAATAGGTTTAAAAAGTTTTTTGGCTGGATTGGGGGAAAAGCTTAATCCCACTCCCATAGTCGGAGGCTTTTCGGTTTCCGATGTTTCTATAAAATATCTTAGTTTAAAAAATAATTCTCAAATCATAGCCAAATCAGCCCTTAGGCTTCCTCCTGGCATAATTAAAAATGGCGAACTCTTAGATGAGGCTAATTTTGCCAAAGCTTTAAATTCTATAAGAAAAAGTCTTGGCGTTAAGGGTAATGTTAATATTGTTTTAAATCTTCCTCAGTCATTGGTTTTTACACAATCATTTTCAATACCATTAGTTTCAGAATCGGACCTTGGAGATGCCTTAAATCTTAATATGCAAATGGTTTCACCTATTAATTTTGAGGAAGCCATTTATGACTCAGAAAGAATAGGCGAAAATTTCGATTCCACATCTAAAATAGAATATCTCGGGGCATTCGCCAATAAAGCTGCTGTTGAAAAATATATTAAAATTTTCAAAATTTGCGGATTTTATATTTCAGCAATTGAATTTCCAGCCCTTTCTTTAACTCGTTTATTAGAAAATGAAAGCAGATTTCAAAAAGAAAAAAGTTATATTTTTTTAGACATAGTTCCAGACGGCATATCTCTATTGGCTATAAAAAACTTTAAGCTATATTTCAATCATTTTCATAATTGGCAATCTGTTATGGATGAAATTGGAGAAAAAGAAATATCAAAAAACGGTTTTAATAATTTTATAGTTCAAGAAGTTAAGAAAGTTGCTAATTTTTTTTCTAGCCGATTTTCTAGCGCAGTCGACTCTCTTATAGTTGCCACAAATTCAAGAATAGATGGTATCGATGAAATTCTTAAAAGCAATTTCTCTTTTGCTATAGAAGAATTTAATTCTGAATCAGTTATAAAAGATATAGATGCTTCTTGGCTACATGTTTTGGGTAGTGCCAGACGCGGACTAATATCTAGGCATAGTGATGATTTAATTAGTCTTACCGATGAGCCGGTTAAAATAGAGTTTTTTAGAAATAGAGTCTTAGCTCTTATTAGGTTATGGAGGAAACTCTATATAACAGTTTTCGGCTTTTCTTTAGTGGCATTTTTAATCGTTGATGGTTATCTTTTTTCAATTCAATCTAATTATGAAGTTCAAAAACAAAATTCTGTAAACGAAAAAACAATCGCTAGCGTCGCGGTTCTAGAGAATCAAGCCAAGCAATTTAATTCAAACCTGGAATTAATTAAAAAAGCGGATAGCTTAAGTTTTAAGGCTTCAAATCTAATTTCTAGAGTTTATAACATTGCTCCTGTTGGTGTATTTATAGATGGTATAACTATTGAGGGGGATACGGCCTCGATATTTGGATCGGCTAATTCAGAAAAAAATATTCTATCTTTTAAAGATGATGGTTTAAATAAGGAAAAAAGATTTTATGAAGTTTCTCTTCCTTTAACCAATATAAAACCCGAATCCGGCGGGCGATTCAGGTTTAGCGCATCGTTTAAATTCAAGCGAGAAGAGTTTTAATTTATTTATTTTCTGATAAACTTTTTTCTATTTGTAAAAAAACATCCTCTATTTTTTCCAAATCATCTTTTTTTATATTCTTCAAAACAAATTCTTCAGCCTTCATTCTTCTCTCTTCATTTTCGGGCCTTATCCCTATCCTTATTCTCCAAAATTTTTTCGTTCCTAGATTCTTTATTATACTTTCTATTCCCTTGTGTCCGGCAGAGCTCACATCAAAATCTATTTTATAGCTTCCTATTATTATATCGCTGTCATCATGAGCTATCGCAATCTCATCTATATTTAAATTAGTATTTTTTATTTTTTTAACTACAAAATTACCAGAATCATTCATAAACGAATCAGATTCAAATATCTTCAAATTCTTAATCGCTTGATTTTCTGATTTATTTTTTAAAAACTCTAAAAAAATCTTACCAACATTATGATATGTTTTTTCATACTCTGCTCCAGGGTTGCCTATTCCAAAAATTGCCTTGATCATTTTTTTATCCATTAGATAAGCTCATTATAATTTTTTTTACTTCAAAATTGAAGTATCCTAAAAAGTATAGTAAACTATCTCTATTAAAAACTCCAATTATGGATTCCAAAATATTTAAAAACTTCTTTTCTGGTCTTTGGGAAATAATTGAAGTTTTGGCCATAGCTCTAGTTATAGTTGTCGTAGTTAGAACGTATCTCGTTCAACCCTTTTTAGTATCTGGAGCCAGTATGTATCCAACTTTTTCAGATGGCAACTATCTCATCATCGATAAATTAAGTTATAGATTTAAAGAGCCGGAAAGGGGAGAGGTTATTGTTTTCCATTACCCTAAAGATCATTCAACTTTTTATATAAAGAGAATTATAGGATTACCTGGTGAAAAAATCGTCTCAGAAAACGGCAAGATAAAAATAATTAAAGACAATAAGGAACAAAAATTAAACGAATCTTATTTAAGAGATTCATTTCACGATAACTTTAGTTATTCTTTAGGTAAGGATGAATATTTTGTTATGGGCGATAACAGAAACAGAAGTTCTGATTCAAGATACTGGGGTCCGGTAAAGACAGATGAGATTGTGGGTTTGGTTAAGCTGAGAATTTTTCCTATTAAAGATTTTGACCTTTTTAGTGCTCCGGCATACAATTAACCCTTAAAAAGGCCTTAAAATTTATAAAATACTTAAAATATGGCAAAAAAAGAAAAGAAAATAAAGAAAGAACCGATCCAAAGCGTTAAGGGTATGCACGATATTTTGCCCCAAGATCAGGATGTTTGGAGCCGTGTTCGCAGGGCCTGTGAAGAGATTTCGGAATATTATAATTTCAAAAGAATAGAAACTCCTCTAGTTGAATATGCCGAATTGTTTGATAAAACCTCAGGAGAGTCATCCGACGTGGTTACTAAGCAAATGTTTGGTGTCTCAACTCCCGGAAAGGATAAACTAGTTTTAAGACCAGAAGGCACTCCATCTATTGCCAGAAGTTACATAGAGCATGGATTAAGCCAATTAGGATCTCCTGTTAAATTATATTTAGAGGGTCCAATGTTTAGGTACGAACAGCCTCAATCTGGGCGCTTTAGATCATTTCACCAGTTTGATATGGAGGTTATATCTTCAGATGATGATGCAATCTATGATGCTCAAATTATTTTGATATTTTTAAGAATACTTGAGCAATTAAAAATTAAGGGTGTTTCCATATCTATTAATAGCATAGGTTGTAAAAATTGCAGACCAGATTATAAGAAAGATTTAGTTAATTTTTATAAATCTAAAAAGAGCAAGATATGTGATGACTGCAAGAGTAGATTAGAAATTAATCCTTTAAGGTTATTGGATTGTAAGGAAGAGGTTTGCCAAGATATAAAGAAAGGAGCCCCAATTATGGTTGATCATTTGTGTTATAGCTGTAAAACTCACTTTAAGAGCACTCTTGAATATTTAGATGAATTAAAAGTTCCATATAATATGGATCACATGCTTGTTCGTGGTTTGGATTATTACACCAAAACTGTTTTTGAGGTTTTCGCCGAGGGCGCCAACTTCGCTCTAGGTGGAGGAGGCAGATATGATTATTTAATAGAATCAATAGGTGGAAAAAATACTCCAGCTGTAGGTTGTGCTATTGGATTAGAAAGAGTTATAGAAGTTATTAAACTTCAGGACATACAATACAAGCCAAAGCACAAAAATATTGTTTTCTTTGTTGCTATAGGCGACGCTGCCAAGAAAAAGAGTCTTGGGCTCATTGAAATGTTAAGAGAAAGCCATATTGATGTTTTAGAGTCATTAGGCAAAGATTCTTTAAAGGGGCAAATGAGAAGTGCAGACAAAACCGGCGCTCCACTTTCTTTGATTTTCGGACAAAAAGAAGCTCATGAAGAAGCGGTGATTATTAAGGATATGAAAAGCGGAGCTCAAGAGACAATTCCAATTCCAAAGTTGGCTGATGCTATTAAGAAGAAATTATCTCAATTATAAAAATATTTTTTATAATTAATATAATGTTAGATTGTTTATTCTGTAAAATAGCTAGTAAAGAAATAAAATCAGAGATTATTTATGAGGATTCTGAAAATATATCTATTTTAGATATTCATCCAGTTGCCCCAGGGCACGCTATGACTATTTCTAAAACCCACTCTGAAAATTTATTAGATCTTCCAGACGAAAAAATTGGTTCATTATTTTTAGCTGTAAAAAAAGTTACAGGGATGCTTAAAAGGGCTTTAAATCCAGATGCGTTCACTATTGGAATAAATAATGGTAAATGGAGTGGTCAAGCCATAGATCATTTACATGTTCACTCTATTCCTAGGTTTAAAAATGATGGTGGGTCTTCAGTTCACTCTGTCGTTACCAACCCTCCAAAACAAGACATACAGACCCTTGCAAATTTAATAAGAAAAGGTTAAAGTTATATCCATAATTAAATCTTAATAAAAACCCTAAATTTAAAGGAATAATATGATAGAAGTAAGAAAAAAGGAAAACGAGTCAGCCAGTTCTCTAATCTATAGATTTTCTAAGAAAGTTCAGCAAAGCGGAGTGATTAAGGAAGCTAAGAAGAGGAGGTATAAGAGTAGATTAAAGAGCAGATCTAAGAGAAAAATCTCGGCTATTACCAAAGCCAAGAGAAGGGTTGAAATGAGTGAGGCTAAGAAGTGGGGAATAGTTTTAGAATAACAATAAGCTAATTTATAAAACTATGGCTTTATTTGAAAAACTAAGCGCAGATTTAAAGAGCGCAATGCTGAAAAAAGATGAGAAAAGAGTTGGGCTTTTACGTCTTTTAATCTCTGGAGTTAAAAATAAAATCATAGAGCTTCAAATGAAGGGAGGAGACGGAGTCTTAAGCGATGAAGACGTTCTTTCTGTTTTAAATTCAGAGGCAAAAAAAAGAAGAGAATCTAGGGAGGTTTTTGAAAAAAATAACAGGCAAGATCTTGCCGAAAAAGAATCTCAAGAATTAGACATTATATTAGAGTATTTACCTAAGCAGATGACTAAATCAGAAGTTGAGGTTTTTTTAAGAGATTTGGTTCAGAAGGAAAAAATTACTGATTTTAATTCCTTAATGAAAAAAGCATCCCCCTTACTAAAGGGTAAGACAGATTCTAGGGAGGTTAGTGTCATAGCTAAGTCACTCTTTGAATCTCAGAAATAGATTTCGCAAAATCTATCAATTCAATAATTTTATGGAAATAATATCTATTTTTTCAATAGATGATAAATTTTCTAATTATGAAGATAAAATAAAAAAGAACGCTAAATTATTTTTTAATTATCTAAATAAAAAAAATATCATCAATCCAATACTTTTGGATAATAACACTTCTAAAAAAGCTAAAAAAAATATTAAAGAATCTTTTGATATTTTTGTTGATATTTTTTTGTGCGGAAATGATATCGTTCCAACAAATGTTCTTTCTTTTCCTAATCCAAAAGATTTTCCGCATCCAGAATATGATGGAATTTATTTAGGTGAAATATATTTGAACCCAGATTATATAAAAGAACACGAAGAAAATTTTGATCATATGTTACTTCATGGAATTTTGCATTTATTGGGTTTTGATCACGAAAAAAGAGGTGAGAGATTAAAGATGGAAGGTTTAGAAAAAGATATTTTAAAGCAACTTGAATCTCTAAAAAAATAATAAATTATTATTATAATTTATTAAATTAGTTTTCAACTGGAAAATAATTCAACATCTATCTATACTTTAATAAACCTCTTCTGCAAACAAGAGTTTAATTTATGAGTGATTATTTTGTTGGAATGGACATAGGTTCGGAAAGCGTTAAAGTTGCCATAGGGCGCACCAGCGATGATGGTAAGCTTATTCTTTCCGAAATGTTTAAGATGCCTACCTCTGGGGTTAGGCGAGGAGTAGTTCATGAATTCGGAGATGTGGTTCACTCTCTTTCTTTTGTTTTCAACGAAATTTCAAAGTTCTCAAAAACAGCGAAGAAAAATATTTTTCTTGGAGTAAATGGTGGAGATATACAAGTTCGTCCATCAATAGGTGTTGTCGCTGTTTCTCGCGCTGATTATGAAATTTTTGAAGATGATGTGAATAGAGCTATTCAAAGCTCTCAGGCAATTAACCTGCCATCAAACAGAATGATTCTTCATTCGATTATTAATGAATATATCGTGGACGGAATCTCTGGCATTAAGGATCCATTAGGTATGATGGGTAATCGCTTAGAGGTAAAGAGCGTCATTATTGATGCTTTTTCTCCAGCTGTTACTAGCATGGTTAAAGCTATAGAAACATTAGGAGGAGATATATCCGGAATTATTTTAGGACCAATTGCTAGTTCGAGAGCGGTTTTAACTAAAAATCAAAAAGAGTTGGGGGTTGCTCTCTTGGATATTGGTTTTGGAAAAACAAATTTTTGCGTCTACGAAGAGGGTAAATTAATTCACGCCGCCGTTGTTCCTTTAGGATCTGGAAATATAACTAACGATTTAGCCATAGGATTAAAAGTTCCACCATCTATCGCAGAAAATATTAAGCTTAATTATGGATCTGCAATTCAAAAATTAGTTGGTGCTCGCGAATCTGTTGATTTAGAAAAAGTTGATTCAAGAATTAGCGGTTCTGTCACTAAACGTTTTATTTCCGGCATCATAGAAGCTAGGCTTGCGGAAATAATGGAATTCGTAAATAATGAGCTTAAAAGAATAGGGAAACTTGCCAATTTACCCGCTGGTGTTGTCGTAGTGGGTGGTGGCGCAAAACTTCCTAAAATAGTTGATTTAATCAGGCAAGAAATGAATCTTTCTTGTGATGTGGGTGTTGCTAGTTATTCAGAATTCGAAATAGAAAATCCATCATTAGTTGAGAAAATAGAAGATCCAGAGTATGTTGGCGCGCTAGGATTATTAATGTCTGGATACGAAAAAAATTTCGAATCAAAACCAAGATTCTCAAACACCAAATCATTCTTTAGGAAAATATTCAAAATCTTCCTTCCCTAAATTTCTTTTTGAATCATATGTCTAAAAAAAGCCAAAAAAGCAAGGAAATTCTAGAGATCGATGATACAAAAGATATTTCCAGTATTTCTTCTCCATCTTCAAAAAAGAAAGTTTTTAATTTTGCCAATTATGCTCCCAAAATAAAAGTTATAGGAGTTGGTGGTGGAGGAGGAAACGCCGTCTCTAGAATGTGTGAGGATATAGGTATCAGGGGCATTGAATTTATTGCCATTAATACTGACGCTCAAGATTTGGATTATAGTAAAGCCAAAAAAAAGCTCTACATAGGTAAAAATTTAACTCGCGGACTTGGAACTGGTATGAATCCAGATCTTGGCCGACAAGCAGCAGAAGAAAGCAGGGCAGAGATAGTTGAAGCGGTTAAGGGTGCTGATATAGTGTTTTTAACCATAGGAGGTGGGGGCGGTACTGGATCTGGGGCGAGTCCTGTTGTGGCTGAAATATGTAAGGAGGTGGGGGCTTTAACTGTGGCCGTTGTTACCAAGCCTTTTAATTTTGAAGGATCTCAGAGAATTAAGATTGCCAACGACGCCATTAATCGCTTAAAGGAAAAAGTTGATACTATAGTTATCGTTCCAAACGATAGAATTTTTTCTGTAATCAAAAAAGATACTCCGCTCGTAAAAGCTTTTGAGTTTATTGATGAAGTTCTTCGAAGTGCAGTTTTGGGAATTTCAGAATTAATTTCTATGCCAGGAATAATTAACTTAGATTTTTCTGATATTAAAGCCATTATGAAAGAGGCTGGTCCAGCTCTCGTGGGTATTGGTATTTCGAGCGGTCAAAACAGAGCCTCTAGCGCTGTTAATCAAGTTTTAAAATCTCCGCTATTAGAGATTAACGCAGATGGAGCTAAGGGTGTTCTTTTTGGTGTTGCTGGTAATAGGGATTTAAAAATGGCAGAAATTAATGAAATAGCAGAAAATATTGCAACGGTTGTTGATCCTGGAGCTAAGATAATCTTCGGTGCTTATAATGATAAAAAACTCAACAAAGGCCAGATTAAAGTTACTTTAATAGCCACTAATTTCACTGGCCAATCTTTAAGAAATATAGAAAATGCAACGAGCCAGCCCCTTTTTGATGATCAAAAGCTTGGTGTTTTTGGAAAACCAATTAATATAAAAAAAGATATTGATAGCGAAAAAGCCACAAACACTCCCTTAGAAAAAAGAGAAGATAAAAAAAGCTCATCAGATCCTAAAAAAGAAGATTCGTTTTTAGATATTCCATCTTTTTTAAGAAAGAAAAAAGAGTAGTTAAAA
>CAZIWN010000001.1:32210-304862 GCA_964543265.1 uncultured Candidatus Saccharibacteria bacterium
AGATTCGTTTTTAGATATTCCATCTTTTTTAAGAAAGAAAAAAGAGTAGTTAAAAATACTTATCAGCTTAAAATCTAATATCTTTTTCGCTAATTACCCCTTCTCTTATTATTTTTAAATCGCCATCACTAACATCAACTATCGTGGATGGTTTTGACTGTGTCATTTGATCATCTTCGATCATATACCCAATCTCATCGCAGTCAACAAATTCACTCATAGCTTCTCCAGAGTTTTTAATAGGTTCTTTTCCTGAAATATTAGCTGATGGAGCGGTAATGGGGCATTCGCATAAATCTATTATTTTCTGAGCTAGCTTTGAAGACGTCATTCTTACCGCAATGGTGTTTCCATTAGGATTTAGCTCTTTGGGCACATTTTCTTTCTTTTTAAATATTATTGTTAACGGTCCAGGCCAAAATCTATTTATAAGTTTTTTTGCCACATCCGGTATTTCACAAACCAAATAATCAAGCATCTCAAGTTTAGAAATTAAAACCAAAATTGGTTTTGATTCAGGCCTCTTCTTTGCTTTAAATATTTTATCTACAGCTGACGAATTTAACGCATCGGCTCCTATGCCATAAAGCGTTTCTGTTGGAAATATTATTAAATTTCCTGATTTTATAGTTGAAACTAAATCTTTTATTTTTAAATCAAGATCTTTAGCTTTAATTATCTTCACGGATTATTGTAATAAATTTAACAAAATTGTCGCAGTTGAAAAATAAACCACTATACTTAATAAATCAGACACTATCGTATCCAGTGGACCACCTATTACAGCAGGATCAATTTTAATCTTTGCAAAAAACCATGGCTGTACAACGGCAGTCATCATCGATAGTAAGATTGATATTAGAACAGTGATGAACAGGGTTAAGCTAACTATAAAACTGTTCCAAAACAATATAGATATAGCGAATATTAAAATAGAAAGGGGAATGGCCATTCCTATCCAAACCAAAAACTCTCTCTTTAGATATTTAGAAAGTTTAAAATTTTTATCCAAGGCAATCGTTCTAATAAATATAGTCTCACTTTGGGTCCCCACAGCATCGGATATATAAGTTACTGCCGGTATAAAAAGAGCTAATAATATTATTTTTTCCAGAGAACTTTCAAAATAGCTTATAATAGCTGCTGCTAAAGTGCTACCGGCAATTCCCATCATTAACCATGGCAACCTTTTCTTTATAATTGTAAAACTCGAGGCGCCAATAATGGTTTCTGCTTGTTTTTCGAATTTATTAATACCAGCAGCTTTTAAAACTTGCTCAATATGTTCTTCGTTTAAGATTTTTAAAATTCTATCGTATGGAACAACTCCCAGTAATCTTCCATCAGATTCTGTTACTGGGATTTCCTTTAAATTATTTTCAAAGGCCAAAAGTGCCACCCTAGATTTATCTGTGTGTGGCCTTACGCACACAGGGTCCTTTCTGATTATGTCAGATATTTTAGTTGATTTTGGTGATCTAAAAAGCTCTTTAATTGAAACAACCCCCCTTAATTCATTTTTATCGCTGATGGCGTAAATATAGTTTATAGTCTCTAGCTCTTTAGAATTTTTAATTATAAAACTTTCAGCCTCAGCTATGGTTTCATTTTCTTTAACGGTAGGTATATTGGTAACCAAAAGCTTTCCTGCTTGTCTCGATGTCGCGTCTGTATGTTCCATATTTATTAGTCTTTAGCTGTCTTAAGTTGGCTAACCTTTTCTAATAGTATAACATATAAATATACATTTATTTCTAAAAATAAATGAATTTTAATTTAGATTTTTTGAATTTCATAGATATAAATTTTATTTTAAATAACGGATCTTTTTGGGTCGTTATTGTTTTACAGGCCTTCATTATTATATCTATACTTTTTATTCATTATCATTTTGCAAGATTTTCTCCTGATTTTGATGTTTGGGGTAAGGCGATACTTTTTTTTATGGATTTACTATTTTTAATAGTTATCTATTTAGGATTCCAATATTTTTCAGAACTTTATTTATAATTAAACAATAATGATTAATTTAGGCCAAAGCGAGAAGATAGTTTCTATGTATAGGCGACACTGGATAGCTTTATTGGCTATAGTTTTCAGGGTCACCTTTAACATCGCCTTAATTTTCGGACTGAGATATGGATTAAATTTTATCCTATCTAACGAAATAATTTCAGAATTCAACCTTCAGATACAGATATTTTTTTATTTACTAATAGAATTCGCGCTTCTCGGCTTATTTTTAAATCTTACAGATTATTATCTCGATCTTTGGATAGTGACTAATGAAAAAATGATTTTTATTGAGCTAAAAGGATTATTTAGAAGGACAGTTTCATCCGTTAACCTAAAAAGCATAGAAGATATAACAACAAATATGAATGGCGTTATTCAAACATTTCTTGATTATGGAACTATTAAAGTTGAAAGCGCCGGCACAGATGGTGAGTTCTTTTTTAAGCAGATTTCTCATCCTAATGAGGTTAAGGACTTAATACTTAAAACTAAAGCAGCTTGTAAGCAGCAATAGAGTTTATACAAAAAAACCAGACTTTCAGTCTGGTTTTTTTATATTAGGCAGTAATAGATTTTTTTCTATTTACAATTTCCATCATTTTAAATACAAATTTTCTCAATTCTTCAGCCAAAAGAACAGAAAATCCAACCATAAATATTTGCTTCCAGTCGCTAAAATCCAATGGAGATATTCTCAATATTTTATTCATAAAAGGAAGATAAACTGCTCCCGTGTGTAAAACTATAACGCTTAATAATGTTCCTAGTAGAAATTTGTTAGAAAATGGATTCATGGCAAATACAGATCTTGTCTCCGATCTTGAGCTTAAAGAATTAAACCATTGCGCTACAACAAGTGCCGTTAAAGCTATTGTTCTCGCTTTAATTGGATCAGTATTAGCAAACTCTTTAAATAGTAAGAATGCCCCTATTGCTATAGTCGGTCCAATAATTAATATTCTCAACAACATAAAAGAATCAAATAATTTCTTTCTGATTTTAGTTGTTTTTTTCATTAACTTTGGGTTCTTCGGCTCTAGAGAAAGAGATATGTCAAAAAATGTATCGGTCACCACATTCATCCAAATTAATTGTCCGGCAATGAGCGGAATTGGCATGTCGAATAATAGCGCGAGAATTATTATCAGCATCTCTCCAAAATTAGAGCTGAATAGGTAAGTGATGGTTCTTCTCAGTCCCTGTCTCATATTTCTACCTTCTTCAACGGCAGAGATTATATCTCCAAAATTATCCTCCATTAACACTAAATCAGATGCTTCTTTGGCTACTTCTGTTCCAATTTTTCCCATGGCGATTCCCAAATCTGCTGCCACGAGCGATGGGGCATCGTTAACTCCATCTCCTGTCATTGCTATTATTTCTCCACGCTTCTTATAGCTTTCTATTATTTTCATTTTATGCTCCGGCGTAACCCTAGCGAACACCGTAGTTTTCAGGAGCTTATCCCCAAGCTCTTTATCCGATAAATTCAATAATTCATCCCCAGTCATTACTTCATCACCCTCTTTCCATATACCAGCTTGTCTTGCTATCGCTTTTGCCGTTTCTGCGTGGTCTCCAGTGACCATAAAAACAGTTATACCGGCATCCCTTGCTCTTTCTACATCTTTTTCAATACCAGGCCTTAAACCGTCTCTCATAGCCAAAAACCCGCCAAATACAAGATTTTTAACGTTTTCTGGGCTTGAATCGGCTGGGGCATTATTGTTGTATGCAAAGGCAATAACTCTTAATCCGTCAGAGGATAGTTCTAAGAATCTCTTTTCATATTTTTCTCTAAATGAATTCAAGAAATCAACCTCATGTCCTCCGTCATAAAATTTAGTGGAAAGTTTTAAAATAGCTTCTGGGGCTCCAGTTACGGCTAAAAAATTTTTACCATTTTTTTCACTTAAAGACATATGGATCTTTTTTTCATAATCAAAAGGGAAGTCATTTATTTGTTTAAATTCTTTAAGCAGCAAGTCTTCTTTTTTGATTTCTAATTTTTCTCCCAAAACATTCATTGCGCCCTCAGTTGGGTCACCAACTACTCTGTATTGTCCATCTTGTTTTAAAGATATTCTTGAATTTGAACACAGGATAGATATTTTAGCAGCCAAAAGTAATTCATCGTCAGGATTTTTTATTTTAGGATTAGGATCGTATCCAGATCCCGTTATTTCATATTCTTTTCCTCCGGAAATAACTCTTTGTATTATAAGTTCATTTTTTGTAATGGTTCCTGTCTTATCAACTGCAATTCTATTAGCTTGGCCCAAAGCTTCAACTGCCTGAAGTTTCTTAACTAAAACCTTTTTCCTTGCCATTCTCCAAACTCCAGCAGCCAAGGTTACTGTTAAAACCAAAGGTAATCCTTCTGGGACTGCGGCCACGGCAATAGCTATCGCAGTTATAAACATCTCCTTAGGTTGTTGTCCTTCCAATATTCCCAGTCCAAATATTCCTATTATTAAAACAATAACAATTACCACGACAGCCTTAGCTAAATCTTCTAAGTTTTTAGTTAAAGGTATTTCGGTATTAACTTCAGAAATTGATTTAGAAATATTTCCTATCATTGTTTTAATTCCAGTTCTAACAACGACAGCTTTTCCTGATCCAACCGATACCGTAGTGCCCTTAAAAACCATATTCTTCTGGTCTGGTGTATTTAGATCATTTTTTAAAGTTTCAGATATTTTTCTAACCGGTTCAGACTCTCCAGTTAAAGAAGCTTCATCAACTTTCATGCTGTGAACTTCAAAAAGTCTGGCATCGGCAGGTATTTTCTCTCCTTCCTGAAGAAGAATTATATCCCCAGGCACAATTTCAGAATCTTCTACGGTTATTTCTTTACCATCTCTCAATACATTTGCGCTTGTTTTTACAAGCTTATTTAAAGCGGCTAAGGTATTTTGAGCTCTACCTTCCTGTATCGCTCCCAGTACTGAATTAAATAACAATATAAATAAAATAATATATGAATCTATATATTCTTTAAGGAAAAAACCAACAATGTCGGCAAACATTAATATATAAATCAACGGGCTTTTGAATTGTTCTAAAAATATAGAAAAAAAACTTTTTCTTTTGCCTTCCGGTAGCTTATTTAAGCCGAAAGATTTTAATCTTTCCTCAACTTCTTTTTTTGATAATCCTCCAAAATTAGACTTTAATTTTTCTATAACTTGTTCGCTCGATACTGCATAAAACTGATCATCCATTTTTTTGATCTATTTATTTTTTTTAATAGGGTTTAATTAATTATAATCTATATTTTTTCTTATTTCTCTTAAATTAAAAAACACGGTATTTCTACCGTGTTTTTTAATTTAATTAGCAATACTTGCAAACATTAACTGGTTCTGGTTTTTTAGCTTGCATTGGTTGAGCAACGCATTTGTCGCAGCAAACCATCTTACCATCTTTCATTACGCAATCCTTAGAGTCCTTTCCGCAATTCTGACAATTTTTGGCATTATTGGCCATTTTTTCTGCTTTTTTTGCCATATTTTTGATAATTTTGTATTATATTATTAATATTGGCGACCGAGGTCATCATAACAGATTGCAAAAACCAAAACAAACCCCTAAACGGGGTTTGTTTTTTTAAATTTTTATCAAAAAGTATCTAAGCGATCAAATGATTTTAGATATATTTATGCATTATATAAAATCTTTCAACCTTCTCATATCCTTTATCTCTTAAAACCTCTGATATAACCCTTTTAATCTCTTCAGATGGAACCGGTCTTCCGGAATAAATTTGCTCAAGTTTTTTTGTAACCTCCTTGGTTAAATCTTCTGCTATTTTAGAAACTCCAGAAATTCCAGCATCTTTAAAAGATTTTTTAATAGATTTAAATATTTTAAGTGGATGATAGTTTTCAGTTTCTCCAGTCTTTTTTTGAACTTGGCTTATTTTAAGATGGGGGAGTCTAAGCGAGATGACTTCGTATGCATCTAAAACCTTGGAAAGTCCCAAATCTTTTATAGATTGCATTGCGCATTGCCTAATTTCTTCCACGCTAACATTATCCTTATCTTTTTTTTCTAATCTATGGACTACGTCTTGAGATATTTTGTATGCAAAGCCAGCATCAAAAATATCAGCATCCTTAAGAGCCGAAGATATAGATCTTTTTAGTTTTTCCAGATCAAATTTTTGTTTAAATCCAGTATTTTTTTTAACAAATTTTATTTTCATTTGTATTGGAAAAGATTATATATTTCGACCTACACCTAAGACATATTTTATAAAGCCCATAATTGCAATAATTGCCAATGATCCGATTATTAAAGGAATTGTTAATTTATCAAATATAGCTGTTATTATCCAAATTCCCACAGCTATAAGAGCAATACCTATTCCAAGCCTCATAAATCCTCTATGCTCTTGCCTCCAGCTTTCAAACATTTTTATAGATGATCCATAATAAACCATCGCTATAATAACTATTAGTGGCAAAACGAAAACTATATTGTAAAAAAGCAATAAAGGTAATCCGGTTATAAAATTTACACCTCCTTGGCTCATTATCGCTAAAATCGCCAAATAAGGTGCGCCAGTACACGGTAGCTCAACTAAAGTTATCAGTCCTCCAAAGAGAAACGCGGAAGTCATAGAAACTGCACTAGATGACATTCTTCTTTCTACCAGCGATATAAGTCCTTTTGGTATTGCTAGTGAATATCCCCATCCATACCAATAAAAATCTTTTACTTCCAAAAAAGCCGCTATCATAACGAATATTCCGATCACTAAATAAAGCGACTTACTTATTATTTCAATTTCTCTAACAGCATTAAAAAGAGATAGTAGCGTTAGTCCGCCAATAATATAGGTTATATAAACTCCGGATACGTAAGCTATTCCATTAAGAAGTAGTTTTTTCTTACTTCCCATTTTTAAAAGAACAGTACACATCACGAGCAATACTCCAATCACACATGGATTAATAGAATCAACCAATGCATATCCAACTATTACCGGCAACGACAATCCAGGTGCTGTTATAGATAAACTCTGCATAATACTACAAATTATAAATTGTTTTTAATATCGCGCCTAATTACTCCCTGTTAACAAGGCATTTATCCTCTGCCCAAAACCGGAAAATTTACTGGTTTTTGTTTTAGTTCTTTTTCAATCTCGAGCGAGCTCCTGTCGCTAAATTCAAAATAAATAACATCCTTGTCTTTCCATACATAGTTTGTGAAATCTGGTTTTTCTTTTCCATTTAAGAATGCTTTTAGGGTTGCTGGTTTTCCATTGGGACATAAATTGCCATTCTTTTTGTCGGTTATATAATCTTCACTAAAAGGAACTTTAATTTCCTTGAAAAAAGCCTTAACCGTTAAATGTTCAGTATTTTTAACTTCTTTTTTTTCATTATCGTAACTTAACTGATCATGCCAATGAGCTAAATTTTTTTCTTCATGAGTGTGGGGCATGTTAAGAGCTCCAGACTCTGTTGGTAATCTAAAATCTTCTCCACATATATTAATTGGCATATATGCGTGTATGTGAGCTGTCCAAACACAATCTTCTCCAACTTTTGGACAGGTAATTATTCCGTTTGAAGGATTTTGTTTTTCTGTAAAAATTACAGAATAAATAAGTCCGCCCAATGCTAATAGAATTAAAAACCAAATTATTCCTAATTTATATCTCTTTTTAACTATTCCAAAAATCAAAACCAAAACAGCTAAAACAGAACATATATAAAAAGCTAAATTCTCAGAATTTAAATCTTTTGCCGGGGCATCTACCTTTATAGGGAAATCAAATTGGCTATTAGATATATTAAAGTGTATTTTGTAATCTCCTGAATCTGGAAAAGAAAACTCAAACATATATTCTTCGCCTTTTTGTTTTGCCACAATATCCTTAGCTACTATTCCAGAATTTATTTTTTCTATTTCTATAGAATTATTTAAATTATTTAGAACCTTATCTGTTTTTATGTCTTTTACAGAAATCCATATAGGCGTTTTATATTCAGCAACAAACAAATCTGGCTGAACTATACTGGCTTTTATGCTAGATAAATTATTATTTTCTGATTCAGTATGTGCGCTTGTCTTAGGGGATATATTTATTAATATCAAGACAAAAAAAGCTAAACCAAACGCCTTAAGAATATTTTTCATTTATTTTATTTTTTAGAAAAATCCAGCAGATAGGGAAGTTGCGACGATTATCACGAAAAGAATAATTAATATTATTTTTGCAAATTTTTTCATATGGTTTTTTTAAATTTTATAATTTATATATTAGCAGTTTTTTTAGATAAATCTATATAATTTTTAATTAATGATATGAATATTGAGGCGATAAGTGGTCCATAAACTAATCCAATAACTCCGAATATCTTTATTCCTCCCAAAACAGATATTAATACAAAAAATGGATGAATTTTTATCTTATCTCCTATAAGTTTTGGTTTCAAAACATTATCAACAGAAGAAACTATTATTACATTATAAAGCAAGAAAACTATAGCAACCCATAGTTTGCCCTGTAAAAACATATAAGCAGCTGCTGGAACAAATATTAAATAAGGCCCCAACATTGGTATTAAGGCGAAGAATGCCATTACAAAACCCCATATTATAGGTGAACTTAAATTAAACATTAAAAATCCTAACCCACCTAAAAATCCCTGTATTCCAGCATTTATTAAAGTTCCATAAAGCACAGCTCTTCCAGATTCCTTAAATGTTTTATATAGATTCATTTCCTCTGATGTTTCGAGTGGGCTAGAGTCTATCAAAAATTTAGCCAATCTTTTCCCGTCTTTAAGCATATAAAATATGGTCAGCAATAAAAGGAAAAAATTAACCACTAAATTAGCAGCGTTAGATAAAAATGTGGCGATATTGCTAGTTATAAATTCTCCAACATTTCTAACAGTGGGGGCGATCTGTGAAGAAAATAGATCTTCCGTTCCGATATTTAGCTTTCTTGCTACGTATTGAATCGCTTTATCGTTTTCATAAAATTCAGCTGTTTTTATTTTTTCCAGAAATCCTTGTGTTTCTTGAAATAATAGAGAGAGTATTGTTATGAAAGGCAAGATAATAATTAAAGCAACAAGAACAGTAGAGATAAGAGATGGTATATTCGATCCATCTTTAAATTTCTTTGAAATAAAATTATTTAATGGCGTAAAAATACCAGCCAGTAATGCTCCTATTACTAACGGCGCCAAAAACTGTATAAAAACAGTGGCAAATAAAAGAGTGAATATTATAAGCAAAACAACCAAAAATCTATGCGAATGTTTATGAACCATATTAAATATAATTGTATTATAACCCAGCTAAAATTAAAATCCGCCATAATTGTGGCGGATTTTAATTTTAAAAACTTCCAGAGCTTATCTTTTTTCTTATTTCTTTCAGATAATTCTCTATAAAATAAATATTATGCATAGTTAATAGTTTTCCAGCTAATTGTTCTTTAGCATGAAGCAGAAAATTAATTTGCCCGATTGAGTAATTTTTACAAGCAAAACACTTACAATTTTTTTCTATTGGTGAAAATTTATTTTTAAACTTTCCGGCATTTAAATTAAGATTTCCTTTTTTTGTTAGAGCTGTTCCATGTCTGGCAATTCGTGTTGGCATGGCGCAGTCAAAGACATCTATACCAGCCTTAATCATCAAAGGGATCGATTCCAAATCTCCAATACCTAGTAAATGATGCGGTCGCGATCGGTCGGAATAATCGGTAACTTTAGAAATTGTTTTTATCATTTGACCTTTATCATCCGCAAACTCTCCACCGATAGCGATTCCAAAAACAGGTAATTCATTTATTTTTTTAACTGAATTCACTCTTAAATCATCATATTTTCCTCCCTGAACTATGCCAAAAACCATTTGGTCTTTTATTTTATTTTTCTTTATATAAGACAAAAACTTTTCATACCAAGCATTAGTTAAATCTAAATTCTTTTTTACTTCTTCATAATTATCAGAAGGGGATCCACAAACATCTAGCATATATATAAAGTCTGCGCCCAGATCCATCTGTGTTTTTGCTGAAATTTCTGGGGTTAAAAATATTTCTCGGCCATTTCTAGGAGATCTAAATTTAACACCACTTTCAGATATTTTAACTAAATTCTTGCCATTAGGAATTTTCCCGCCCTCTTTTTTATCTCCAACCTTAGATAATCCAAATTCCATTCCTTTTCCTAAAGAAAAAACCTGAAATCCTCCCGAGTCAGTAAATATCGGTTTATTAAAATTAAAAAATTTATGCAATCCTCCAAGTTTTTTAATTTCCTGAACTCTGTCTAAATCTAAAAAATGAAAAGTATTAGTGATTTGGCACTGGGCTTCAGTAGTTAAGGTATCTTCATAATCCATTCCTCCTTTAATCACTCCTAATGTCGCCACGGGAATAAACGCAGGAGTAATAATCTCTCCGTGCGGAGTAGTGATTTTTCCAATCCTCGCCTTAGATTTTTTTGATTGTTTAGAAACTTCAAATTTAAACATTTAAATTTTTGCAATATATTTCCTTAAAGGACACTCTAAATGTTTGCATCTTGCGGTGCAATATTTTCTGCCATAATCTATTAATCGATAGGGGAATTGCGACCATTCTTTTTTTGGTAAAATTTTCATTAAATCCTTTTCGATAATTTCAGGATTTTTAGACTTTGTTAACCCGAAGAGATTAGATAGGCGAATCACGTGCGTATCAACCGGAATTCCGGTAATAATTCCATAAGCATTCCACAAAATAATATTGGCAGATTTTCTGCCAATTCCATTCAATTCCAGCATTTCTTCCATAGTCTTTGGCATTTCGCCATTATGCTTAGCAACCAAAATTTTTGCAGATTCTAAAATATTTTTTGCCTTAGCTCGAAATAGCCCGATAGATTTTATATCTTTTTGAAATTCTAATAAATCAGCTTTCGCATAAGTTTCAACGGTCGGATATTTTTTAAATAAAGCCGGAGTTACTTGATTCACTTTTTTATCCGTGCATTGGGCAGATAAAATAACCGCCACCATCAGTTCCCAATTATTTCCATAATCAAGCGCGATTTTAGACTTAGGAAAAAGCTTTTTAAGCCCTCCATTTATTTTTAGTATCTTTTTTTTCGAATCCATTTATATTATCAAAACTAAACTCTAGAAATAACTCTAATCAATTTCTTAGCCTTAGAGTCATTTTCTTTCAAATATTCTGCAAAATCTGGAATCTTTTCAAATTTTCCATTCTCTATTCTATAGAAGTAATCAATCTTAACTTGTTCTATGAAATATCTGTCGTGTGAAATCAAAATCAAGCTTCCGGTATAATTTTTTAAAAATTCTTTTAAAGCAGTCACAGCTTCTGCGTCCATATGATTTGTCGGTTCGTCTAAAACTAAAACATTGGCTTTTTTAGCTGCAAAATAAATCAAAATCAATCTGGCTCTCTCTCCGGGGCTCATAGTTGAAATTTTGTTTTTTGCTTGTTCTTCTGGGAAATCAAATTTAGTTAGTAAATTATAAGCATTACTTTCTCCAATTCCAGCCATTTGAGATAAAAACTGGATAGGTGATTTTTCCGGTGGTAAGATTTCGTGCTCTTGGCTCATATTAACCAATTTCACCGATCCTCCCATATTTATTTCTCCCGAAACAGGTTTTAAATCTCCAAGTAGGGTTTTTATTAAAGTTGATTTTCCTTCTCCGTTTCCACCGATAATACAAACTTTCTTTCCAAATTGGATATGCAAATCTATCGGCTGAGTTTTAAATGCCTTGCCACGTCCCACAACTAAATGCTTGGCTTCTATTTCGGTATTTCCTTCATTTTTAATTTCATAAGTTGGAATATTAAATAGATTTTTAATCACTGGTTTATCAAGCATTTCCATTCTCTTTAATCTATTTCCAATAACTTTCGCTGTCCTCAAAGATCTTCCGGCTTTATTGCGGTTATATCCCTGCAACATCTTGTCGTTATCAGATCTTTCCCATTTAGCTCCATCTTCAGCATCTTGCTTCTTTTCTTCAACAATGACATTTATTCTTTCAATCTCTCTTTGCTGCGCCTGATACAATTCCCATTTTCTTTTTTCGTCCCTTTCTTCATTTTCTAAGAAGTGGCTATATTTTCCATTAATAACTTTAAAATGCCTCGTCTCTCTGTCTATCGAAAAAACTTTCTGTGTAACATTGTCTAAAAATCTCCTATCGTGAGAAACAATAACTCCAGAAATTTCAGAAGATTTTAAATAATCTTCCAGCCAAATTAAAGAGGGGAGATCTAGATTATTTGTCGGCTCGTCTAATAACAACAAATCTGCTCCTTTCATTAAAATTGAAATTAGAGCTATTTTTGCTTTTTGTCCCGAGCTTAACTCTTCCACTTTTCTATCCTCGATTCCTTCCTTAAAGCCAAATCCAGAAAGCATTATTTTGGCTTTATATTCTATTTTTTTTCTTTCTTCATCGTCTATGCCAGCGGTTTTAAAGATAAAGTCCATTACTTTTCCCTTGGCATCTAATTTTAATTCTTGAGGAAAATATCCAACTCTTATCTTTGGGTGTATTTCTAAAGTTCCAAAATCAGGCTTCTCAACTCCGGCAATTATCTTTAAAAGCGTTGATTTTCCAGTTCCATTTGGCGCAACCAAAGCCGCCTTCTGCCCTTTTTCAAGAGATAAGGATACATTATTTAAAACCTCTTTAAGGCCATAAGATTTGCTTACATTTCTAAGCTTCAACATAGTTTCAAAATTTTGCCATAAAACAGCCAAAAAGTCTATATAAATTAATGTCCCCCGCAAAAAACATCATTCGCGGGGGATTATTTCATTCCCATCATTCTCTCCCGAGCTCGGAAGATCGAATTTTCCTACCGGTGAATTTCAGAGTGCAACAAACATACTCGTATGCCCAGTCGCCTTCGACAAACCATTCGGTAAGCATTCTTGGCTCCCGGTTTTGGGTTGAGGGGTTCTAATCCATATAATAGAACTATATATAAATATTGTCAATAATTAATAGTCTTTTTTTTTGACATCATTTTCTTCATCTATTAGCATATTTTAAGTTCTTCAGATCAAAAAAACAGGGAGGATTTTCACTTGCTAGCAATCAGGTCAGTCCAAGACGCCAAGGAAGCGTTTCCTCAATTGAGGTGGAAAGATCTCGTTTCGGGATCGGGAGGCAGGATGGCCTTCGCAATCGTCGGAGGCAACAAGGGGACGGGTGACATCACGATTTTCTTGGCCATGGAAGACGGGGCAACTGCGCCCTTACATCGGCACAACAATCGTGAGGGTTGGCCTTTCAATGAATCCATTACTGTTTTAGTAGGTTCCTTGTACGACGTCGATCCGGGTCAACCAGATCTGGCTGTGGATTCCGGTAGATCAATCGACTTGATCGGCAACAGGCCTCACGCTCCGCGAGTCAACAGCGGAGGATTCGCTCTTGTCATCTATCGTCAGCCCGCTGGGATGGAGCTGATTGACGGGTCGTCACCCACAACTCCATCCTGACACGCCATGATCTTAAAAAGCCTCGACAGAAGAATCGTCTTCCGTTGAGGCTTTATTAATTTTTTACTCTTTCTTTAATTTGTAATTTTATTTTTCTCCATTCAATAATGCCAATCCACCCCAAAGCCCAACTTCATCCTTCAATTTAGCAATTTTTAAAACTGGGCATTCAGGAAAAACTTTCATTATTTCTTTAAAGTGTTTTTCTATTGATTCAAATGGGATTGCTGGCGATCCGAAAATCATCGGTCCGCCCAAAATAATTATTTCTGGAGACCATAAAACGGCCGCGTTGTTCAATCCATAAGAAAGCCACAAAGCTAGCTCTTCCCAAATTCTTTGATTGTCAATTTCTTTCGGTGGTTTTTTAAATCTTTCCATCAAAGATTTTCCCGAACACATATTTTCCAAATAAGGAGGATTTTCACAATTTGGGCACAATGTTCTATCTGCGTCTATAATCATATGCCCCGGTTCAAATCCCTGAAAACTCGGAGCAATCTTTTTATTAGCAATTTTTGCTCCGCCAATTCCCGTTGAGATGGTTAAAAATCCAACTACGTCATATCCTCGCCCCTCACCGTAAACTGCTTCTCCTAAGGCTCCTAAAGCAGCATCATTTTCCACCATCACAGAGCAGCTGAAAGCTTTTTCAAAATAACCCTTAATATCCTTAAAGTTCCAATCCGGCAAATTTGGAGCATTAGCAACTCCAGTTCTTTCATTGTTTATCGGTCCAGCAATTCCAATAGCTATTTTTTTTATTTTTTTTCCTCCAGAAAGCTTAACCGCCAAATCTTTAAATAAAACAACTGCATCTATAAATTTTTGCGGAGTGGAAATAGATTCTGATTTATTTATCAATTTTCCGTTTTCGGAAAAGGCGATTCTTGTTTTTGTTCCTCCGATATCAAAAAGTAAATACATATCCTTCAAATGGTTTAAGTTCAAAATTTTTTAATACGACTTCTTTTGGTTCTGTGTCTAGCGCGGTATTTAAAATTATTCTAGCTTTCTGAATCTGGGAATTATTTATTTTTTGGGGATTTTCAGAAAAATTAGCTACCACCAAAACTTTTTCTTTTTCAGATTCTCTAGTAAATGCGAAGACGTTTGAGTTTCCACTGTCGTAAGAAAAATATTTTCCATATTTCAGTGCTTGAGAATTTTTTCTGAAATAAGTTAGATTTTTATAGAGATTTAATATCGATTTTGGATTTTTAGATTCCGTTTCCACATTAACATTTAAAAAATTTGGATGTATTGGTAACCATGGAGCTTCTTGTGAAAATCCGGCATTAGCACCAGCATTCCATTGCATAGGACTTCTTTCTGGGTCTCTAGCATATTTTGCGTCTTGAACTTCTTTACCCCAAGCGTCTTGAATGTTTCTTGGTGGAATCTTTACATCTTCCATTCCCAATTCCTCTCCATAATATATAAACGCCATTCCACGTAGGGTTAAAAGAATCATAGCCATCAATCTAGATTTCCTTTCTCCTATTTTTGTAGCGATTCTTGAAACGTCATGATTTCCAAGAACATAATTAGGAACCTGATCTTCTCCCACCGAGGCATTAAAATCATCTATAAATTTTTTATAAGCAGTAGCATTCCATGGCAGATTCATTAAGTTAAAGTTTAAAGGAGCATGGAGCTTATTTCCGCAAGCCGCATAAAGTTTTTCCATTCCTTTTATATCAAGATAAGCTTCGCTTACCAGAAACTGGTTTCCATGCTCTCCTAAAACTGAACAAAAAGAATTTGTTGTTTCTAATAGTTCTGGTTGTCCGGTAGAAAATATGTGAAGTAGGGAATTATACGGATCATCTCTTCCGGGAACGTAGTTTGGATTTTGTGGATCGTCTCTGAATTGAGAGTCTTTTATTAAGTGATAAATAGCGTCAGTCCTAAAACCATCAACTCCGTGATGTATCCAAAACTTTAAGACATTTTGCATCTCCTCTTTAACTTCTTTATTCCTCCAGTTTAAATCAGGTTGGCTCTCTAAAAAAGAATGCAGATAATATTGTCCAGTTGTTTTACTAAATTTCCAAGCAGAACCACCAAAGACAGAAACCCAGTTATTTGGCGGTGAGCCGTCGCTTTTTGGATCTCTCCATATATACCAATCTCTTTTCGGATTATTTCGTGAAGATTTAGATTCCAGAAACCACGGATGTTCCGATGAGGTGTGATTTGGGACGAAGTCCATTAAAATTTTTATTCCTCTTTTATGCGCCTCTTCTGTTAGTCTGCTAAAGATTTCCAAATCTCCGAAAACAGGATCTATATCGTAATAATCAGATATATCATATCCAAAATCTTTTTGAGGGGATTTATAAATTGGATTAAGCCATATCGCGTTTATTCCCAAAGACTCCTTAGTTCCGTCATTTAAATAATCTAGTTTTTCTATAATACCTTCTAGGTCGCCAATGCCATTTCCGTCAGAATCTTTAAAGCTTCTTGGATATATTTGATAAACTATCGCATGATGAGACCAATTTTCTTTTGCTGGGCTTGCATATCCTGGCATTCCAACCAATAAACTTTTTGTTTTGATTTTATAATTTTCAATTTCCGGTTGATTAAACGGATTAACTTTCATTAATTTTGCCAAAAAATAAACCTCAAGCATTTTAAACTGCATCAACTCTCCCAAATCTTCTTCTTTTAAATCTTCAAGAATTATTTCTGAATAAGGCAATCCATTTTCATAAAAAGATCCTTTAACCCCTATTAATATAGAGTCCATTATTTGTCCGATAGTTTTTCTTGTTGATTCCGGATATATTTCAGGAAATTCTCTGTCTTTAGGGACATGGGAGGTTTGGTTATTTGAAATAGATGATATAAAAGAAAAATATTTATCTTTTGGTCCCGCAAGATATAGTTGGAGTACGGAATGTAGGTCAACTGAGCCCAGCGTGACAGTTGGTGTGAAGTTTTGCTCAACTTTTTTTCCGTCTTCTGTTTTCGCTTTACCTAAAGACTCTGCAATAAGTTGCCTCATCCATTTTCCTAAAGATTCAAGTTCTGTGTGAAAAATAAAATGATCGTAAATATTTTTTCCAGATAATAAATTTAAATAAGCCACCGAAGCGGATTCCATAGGGGAATCACTTTGGGAATTTATTTTAGAGTTAGCCCTTTTAGCTCCTAAAATTAATTTATCAATTTTTATTTTTGCTAAAATCAGTGGAAAAAATCCCACATTAGAAAAAACAGAAAACCTGCCAGAAAGATTTTTAGGTATTTCTAGGGTAGAAATATTTTTTTCTTTAGATTTTTTCCACAAAATAGAATCTTTCTCAGTAGTAGAAACTATTCTCTCTTCAATATTTTTAAATCTTCTTTTTAAACAATGGATCGTGTATTCTGTATTAGCTATTGTCTCTAGGGTGTCTCCAGACTTGCTAATAATATTCAAAATCACCTCATCTGGGTTTTTAATCCTTGATTCTAAGAAAAAATCCAATTTTCTTAAATATTCTGGGTCGCAAGTGTCTAAAAATATCAGCTTAGGATATCTACTCGTTTCTAATATGTCGTAGTGTTTATGTAGAGCTTCATAGATTGCCTTTGTTCCTAAATTAGATCCGCCTATTCCTATCACGAATACATATTTAAGATTTTTACTCCATTTTTCTTTGGCCAAATTTTTTGAATCGTTCAAGAAAGAGTCAAATTCAGGAATGCTCGCAAAAATTTCACCAGAATTATCTTTTTTCTTATCTATAAATTCAGAAATAAAAAACGCATCAGATTTTATTCTGGCCGTTGTTTCTGCTAATAATTTTTTATCCTTAATAGCCTTGTCGCTTATAAATCTCATCTCGCACAATTATAACATTTTTAGAATTAGCTCTGTGTGTTAATATGATAATCAGATTTATTTATCGTTAAAATGAATATTAAAGCTTTATTAAGTAGTAAAATTTTCCAAATTATTAAGTCTTTTTCGGGTGGAATAGTGGGTTTGCTGACAGACTTATTGTTGCTTAAAATATTTTTTTATTTTGAAAGCATCCCGCCATATTTATCTGTAGTTTTAGCTTTTTTTATCGCTCTTTACGTTAATTTTGTATTTCAAAAACACGTTTCCTTTAAGCACAAAGATGAAAATGGTCTAAATTATGGCAACGCATCTTTCTTTTTTGTTTATTGGATATTTATGTCCGGGGTCAACGTGCTTCTCATAAAATTTATAGAATCAACTTTTTATTTGAATTTATTTTACAGCCAAACCATATCATCCATGTTGATGGCTCTGGTTAGTTTTTTTGTTTATAAAAAATTAATTTTTTCCAAACTTGGCAAGGCTATAGAAGCAAGGGGAAATTTTTATGCACTTAAATATGGAAAAATATTTATAATTTCTTTTTTATCCAGAATTCTCGTCTTTCTCTATTTATTTATAAAATTTGGGGAGGAAGCAATAGTTTGGGGAGATAGCGTTAGATATCTAGGGTCCGGAGAAAGTATTTTGCGTGGGGTTTTTGAATATGGTGGATTAAAAGAGGTTTACAGGACTCCGGGATTCCCATTTTTCTTGTCTTTTTTTATATCTTTAGGTATTCCAGTTTGGGCGATGTCTCTGTTTAATATATTACTTTCAAGTTTTATTCCGGTTTTTGTAGTGTATTTCTGCTCTAGGATAAATTTATCTGGAATTTGGAAAAAAATAGCAGTCGGACTTTCAATTTTCGAGCCCCTAATGATTTATTACAGTATCCCAATACTTCCAGATGTTTTATTTTGCGTCCTTTTATTTGCAGTAATATTTTTCATCTTAAAATTTTTAGATGTAAAAAAAATAAAATTTATTTTTATCGCTTCAATTCTAATAGGTATATTAAACTACGTTCGTCCAGTCGGAATTTATTTAAGTTTAGCAATATTTTTATTCCTATTTTTCTGGATCAAGGAAACTTCGCTTAGTAAAAGATTTTTTTATGGTTTGATTATTGTCTTAATACCCATAATAACAATGATTCCATGGCAATACAGAAACTATAAAGTTTTTGGCGTCTTTGAATTTACCTCAGCCCTTCCAGTTAATTTATTTAATTATGCCGGAGCTTCATCTCTTTCTTTTTCTGCGAATATTCCTTATCAAGAAGCGAAACTCAAGCTCTTAGAAGAGTTTAAAAACGAAGCACCGTATCCATCTAATCAAAAAGACTTAAGAAATAGCTCTTATCTTAAAAATAAAACCAAAGATATTATTAGTCTTTATCCTTTAGGATATATAAAAAGCGTTATTGCTGGTCTGAATACGTTTTTATTTTCTGGCAACTATCATTATTTGCTTATGAAATATGAAATTATAGACAGGCCAGAAGAAATAAAATCATATTCTTTTATCTGGGCCAAAGAAGGGGCTTCGGGACTATTAAAAGTGGTCTTAAAAGATATTTCCTCTCCATACACGCTCATAGCATTTTTAGGAAAGATTTTCTGGATAATTATTGTTTTAGCGTCTTTGCTCGGCGGATTAATAAAAAGAAAGGATCCATTGTCGGTATTGTTTTTAATAATTTTGCTTTATTTTTGCTCCACCATATTGTCTGTTGGTATAGGCGTGGAAGCTCGTCACAGGTTTGCTTTAAATCCTTTGATATTCATATTTTCCTCTGTTATGATGAAATTTATATATGAAAGATTTATCCGTAGTCGTTCCGCTATATAACGAGGAAAAGATTTTTCCAGAGCTTTTAAATAGGCTTTTTAGCTCTCTTTCTGGTCTAAATTTTGAGATTATACTAATAGACGATGGTTCTACTGATAAGACTTATGAATTAATTTCTGAATATGCCTCTAAAGATAAGCGGATAAAGGGAATAGTTTTTTCAAGAAATTTCGGACATCAAGCAGCGGTTTCTGCCGGATTAGATATTGCGATTGGTGAATTAATTTTAATAATTGATGGCGATCTTCAGGATCCTCCTGAACTGATACCGGAAATGATTAAAAAAATTAATACTGGTTACGATGTCGTTTATGCAGTTAGAAAAAGCAGAAAGGAAAACTTTTGTAAAAGATTTGCCTACTCTTTCTTTTATAAGATTATGGGTAAAATATCCAAAGACATAGAGCTCCCAAAAGACTCTGGAGATTTTTCCCTTATTAGAAAAAATGTTGCAGCCGCAATGAAGGAATTAGGAGAAAGAAATAGATATGTGCGAGGAATAAGAGCGTGGGTCGGTTTTAAGCAAGTAGCTTTCCCTTACGAAAGAGATAAAAGATTTGCCGGAAAGACAAAATATACCCTAAGAAAATTATTCGGATTGGCCTATAATGGAATTTTTTCTTTTTCATATTTTCCAATAAACTTTATTAGTTTTTTAGGTGCTTTCAGTTTCACTCTTTCGGTAATTGGAATATTTTTAGTTTTATACTTTAGGCTTTTTACGGATAGAAATATTCCAGGATTTGCTTCGCTTTCTATAATTTCTTTATTTTTAGGCGGAGTCCAATTGTTATCAGTTGGTGTTTTGGGAGAATATATCAAAAGAATTTATGACGAGACAAAAGCCCGACCAAACTATATTATTAAAAAGATAATAAACAACGATAAATAAAAAAGTGAAAAAAGAAATTATTTTTTTATCTCAGCCACAAAAGGTTAATATGGGAGATGATTGGTTTGAGATTGCAGATGAAAAGCATTTTTGGATTAAGCGAAGATTTTCAGTTTTTAAAAAGATATACCAAAAATACGCCAAATCTAATTATTTAATAGGGGAAATAGGTTGCGGATCGGGAATTTTTCAAAAACAATACGAGAATTATTACAATTCAAAGATAGACGGTTTCGATCTCAATATTAAGGCTTTAGAAAATAGTTGCGCTCAAAAAAGCGATATTTTTTGCTACGATATTTCTGAAAGAAAAGTGGATTTAAAAAATAAATACGACATCCTTATCCTTTTTGATGTTATAGAGCACATAGAAAATGATGAAAAATTTATAGAAGACGTTAAATTTCATTTAAAAAAGAACGGCAAAATTATAATCAATGTTCCAGCTTCTCAAATGCTGTTTAGCGATTATGACAGAGTAGTGGGGCATATGAGGCGCTACAATTCTAAGGACCTTCTTAGGATAGAGAAAAAATGTAACCTTAAATTAATCCAATGGACCTATTGGGGAATTTTTTTTGTTCCGGTAATTATTTTAAGAAAATTTCTGCTTAAAAGAAAAAAAGATGTTTCAGACATAATCCAAAATGGCTTTAATCCTAAGAATATTTTTCTAAACAAGATCATGTCTTTTATTGGTAATCTAGAATTTATTCCGCAGCATTTTTTGGGTTCATCTTTGATGTGTATCTTCGAGAAGCAAGACTAATAAATATTGACAATATACTATATAGTTATATGATATAAATCAGTACCACTAAAACCATCAATCCTGAAAGGAGGTGATTCGTCTTGAGTTTGAGTTTTCGGGAAATGTTCACTTGCGGCATCTGTGGTAAAGGAGAGTGCTACAGAAAGTTTTGTTTGGATTGCGTAGATAGAATCCTGAAGACCGAGTTCAAGCATGTTTTTTGCCATTGCTCTGTTTGTGGTTGGCGCGCCATACCCAAAAACTACTTCACCTATAGAACAAGGAAGATATTTGGCGCCAAACCAGGTGTTGGTGTGGATGTTCTGATATTCAGTGATGGATGTTTCAATGGGAGATGCGCCAAATCCAAAGCTGTTTGTCGTTGCGCCCCTCGTCATCTAGTCTTGGATATTTTTCAATTGAAAGTTGCCGCCGAAGAAGTGCGCCAATTCATGGGATCATGACCGTGCTAGGAAGTTTCTATAACTCCAGCACGGTCCTTTTTTTATTTCTGGGGACAAAATAATCTTATTTTTTTGTTATAATTAACTAAAACATTTAAATATGCCAGAGGAAATTTTAGAGAAAAAACCATCAGCTAAGGAAGAGGTTGACTCTTCGAGTCTTTTACCGGAAGTTATTAAAGAAAAAGATAAATCAGATTTAGTTTCTGGCGAGGTTGTTGTCCAAGAAGAAGTTTTAAAAGAGGGCGACTTGGAATTAGAAGTAGGAGTTGATGGAATAGGTCAATCTGAAGTTAGACCATTAGAGATCGATCTATCAGGAAAATCTAATGATGTTTTGCCTACTGGCGACGGTGTAGTGGGCGATGAGTTTGAGGTTGTTGGAAGGATTTCTGATTTAGAAAAAACCGCAGACGATTTGCCTCCTAAAAAAAGTTTTAAGGATAAATTTTTAAATATTTTAGACAGAGGCAAAGATCTTGGAAAGAATTTTTTACAAAATTCCGCAACGATTGCAGGCGATTTAGGTAGGAGAAGCGCTAAAGCTATCAGGGATAAAACTTCAGATGTTGCTGAATCATTAAAGCCCAAGTTAGAAAAAGCCATTAATGGAGCAAGAGATTTTACCGATGAAGCAGTTGCCGTTATTGGGGGCATGGCAAAAGTTGGTGCCTCTAAGCTTGGGGATAAAACAGTTGAGTTGGGGGGATTTTTAAAAGATTCAGGAATTATCATAAAGGGAGAAATAACTTCTCGCCTAGAATCGGCCGTGGCTCTAGCCGCAGATACTCTGGGAAAAATTTCTAATTCAGATATTGTGCAGGGAGCTGTAGATAGAATTTCTATTTTTAAAAATACCATGGCCGAAGCCTGGGTTGGTTCCGGTGTTGATGAATTTAATGCTTTTATTAAGCAACAAGAGACTGGGCTGGCGGATATAGAAAAATCTTTATCTTCTAGAAGATCAGATTTAGCCAATTTAGAGCAAATTTCTAAAGATGTTGGTTTTGATGTCAGTGAAGCCGCTAGAGAAAAACTTCAAAAAGATATAGAAAAAAAAGAAGCCGATCTAAAATCTGAAAAAGATAGAATCGACACAATGAAGGCAGAAAACAGCTTTTATGAAGTCAGGCGAACTGGTTATCTCGCTAAAATAGAGTCATCTAAAAAAAATATAGCCGACAGAATTCAAGCCAAAATAGACATAAACTCAGAGCATTCGGAAGATCTCCAAGATCGTTTAGATGAATTATCTGCAAATAAAAGAAAAAATTCCGGAGAATTAGAAAAATTAACAACTCACTTTAGGGATTTGGATAGACTAACTAGAGAAACTGATTCCGAGGGCGCAAGGCGCTCTGCGGTTAGTTTAATGCGTCAGATTGGGCCAAGAATAAATGAATTAGAGGCAGAATTGATCGCTTGTAATAAAGATGAAGGTAAAATTTTAAAACGAAAAGCCAAAATAGATCAAAAAATAGCAAAAAATGAAGAAAATCTAGATGATATAAATTATGAAATTAAAGAAACGCTAGATAAGGCTGATGGTGTTGAGTCAAAAAGATTTTCTGAAAGAGGGTTCTTTAAGAGATGGAATGAGGCTATGAAGGATTATCCGATAAAATGGGAAGAGATGCATTGGTTTTATGGACCAGATTTAGGAGCTAGCATACCTATAAGTAGAAGGATGATGAAAGATGATAAACATAAATCTAGATTTATACAGATGTTGGTTAAAAGCGGTATAGATCCCAAGAGGCAGGATTTAAATAAGATATTTAAAGAAGGGCTAGATGCCATATATGGAACAAGTAATGGCGTCGGTGGTAATAGTAAATCAGAAAAAGCTATTGATAGTAATTCAGAAACCGTAGAAGAAAAGCCAGTTTATTTCGAGGATTATTTATTAGAAGAGTCGGCTGTTAAAGAAGCAGCTCATGAAACCCAAGAAGTTAAGGGCCAAGAAAAAAGACTTTCTTTGGATGAATTTTTAGCAGCTTGGAATCAAGATTTCCCAGAGTTGTCTCTAGTGAAGGGAAACTTTGCCACCGTAAGTAAAATGAGGAGGGATAAAAGCAATATGCGCCATGTCATTTTAAACCTAGTTCACGCTCAGCATCCAGGAAGCAATCCTAAAATCGTCAAAATGTGCATTGATGCAATTTATAAAAATAAATAAATTTTATGGCTAAAGATGATTTAAAAAAAATCCAGGATATGGAAAAAAAGATTGCCGAAGATTTGCGTCGCGCAGATGCTCTTATTAAGAAATCTGCTGAATTTCGCAGTCATCTTAATCATAAAGTTGAGGAATCTGCTTTAAAAAATAATCAAGCCAATAAAAAGATAAACGACGAGATAGAAGAAATTTCTAACGACCTAGACAAGGGTTTTATTGAGGTTGTTCTCAATACTCCAACCAAGAAAGATTAAATAAAAAACCTATTCGCTAAATAGCTCGCAACCGTCACAGCTGTTTCTGCTCTTAAGGTTAGTTTTCCTAAAGAGGCAATTTTAAATTCATTTCTTAAGGCGAAATTAGCTTCATCCTCGCTCCATCCTCCTTCTGGTCCGATTAATATATTTATTTTTTCAAAATTAGTATTTTCAATATCATTATTTAAAGCAAAAATATCCTGACCATCTTTATTAAAGAATAAAACTAACTCTCCCTTTTTAGGTAGAAAATCTTTTAAGTTAATTGGTTTATTGATTTTGGGAACAATGGCTCTTCCGGATTGTTCACTGGCTTCTTTTATAATTTTTTCAATTCTTTCGGAATTTATATTCAACTTAATAGTTTTTTTAGTTAAAAGGGGAGTGATTTCAGAAATTCCGCACTCAACCGCCTTTTGTGCGGCTAATTCAAAATTTTCTTTCTTTAAAACAGCTAAAAACATATGAGTTTTTACTCCCATTTCAGCAAAGCTCTTAGTAATATTAATAATTTCGCAAACAATATTTTTTTGACTTATTTCTTTTA
The DNA here is from genome assembly GCA_964543265.1 of uncultured Candidatus Saccharibacteria bacterium. Lineage (GTDB taxonomy): Bacteria > Patescibacteriota > Minisyncoccia > UBA6257 > 1-14-0-10-40-38 > SIBX01. The sequence continues at coordinate 56,537 of CAZIWN010000001.1, forward strand.
AGGCAGCCACGGCTTCGTTACCATCTCCATTATATAGGACGATGTTTTCTTCCGGTTTAAGCTTCAAAACAGATTTAATTTGGTGAATTAAATCTTTATCTTTTATTTCAAATTTTCCAACACTCAATTTTTCGTTTAGATAAAATCTATGAATTTTCATTATTACTATATATAGTATATTTAATTCTAATTTGCTTTTTTAGGCAAATCGGTTAAAATATTTTGTATTATCGCTTCCATAGCTCAATGGTAGAGCAGCTGCCTTTTAAGCAGTTGACCAAGGTCCGATTCCTTGTGGAAGCACTAATTTACATTGATTTTGTTTTACTTTTCCTGTAAATTAATCATTATTAGTTTTTAACGTTAATACACAGAATTAAATGAGAAAAAAGGCAATTACGATTTTTATCCTTATAGTTTTAATTTCGGTTCTTGGTGCTTTCTTTATTTATCCAAAAAACTGGGGCGCAAACACTCGCGCCTGGAAGTTGGGCTTAGACCTTATCGGAGGATCTCGTCTCACGTATGAAATAGATATGTCTGGAGTTAAGTCTGCAGATCAAGACTCGGTTGCTTCTGGTCTCCGCGACGTCATCGAAAAAAGAGTTAATCTTTTCGGAGTTTCTGAGCCACAAGTTTACAGTGCCAAATCTGGAGATGCTTATAGATTATCGGTTGAACTCGCTGGCATTAAAGATATAGCTGAAGCTATAAAACAAATTGGTGAAACACCATATCTCTTCTTCGCTGAGGGAAAAGAGTCTAAAGTTGGAACAACCACAGAAACAAAATTCGTACCAACTGCCTTAGATGGAAGATATATTATTAATGCTTCTTTGGGCTTTAGCAGTAATAATGCCTTAAGTGGACCAGAAATTCTTTTAACCTTCAACGATGAAGGATCAAAATTATTCGAAGAAGTTACCGCAAGAAATATTGGCAAACCAGTTGGGGTATTTTTGGATGGAAATCTAATCACTGCTCCAATAGTGCAGGGTAAAATTTCTGGAGGTAAGGCCCAAATCACTGGCAACTTTACTCAAAAAGAAGCAAAGGAAATGGTTTCTCGTTTTAATGCCGGAGCTCTTCCTGCGCCAATTAGACTAATCAGTCAATCAACCGTTGGAGCTTCAATCGGATCAGACTCATTAAGGCAAACTCTTTTAGCTGGTTTAGTCGGAATGATTTTAGTTATCTTCTTGATGCTAGTTTATTATGGATTGAACGGCTTAGCTGCAACCATCGCCTTAATCATCTACACAATTTTAGCCGGAGCCATCTTTAAACTTTTCGGAATAACAATGACTCTTTCTGGAATCGCCGGTTTTATCCTTTCCATAGGAATGGCTGTTGATGCCAATATTTTAATCTTTGAACGCACCAAAGAGGAATCCAAAAAGGGATTAGATAAAGCCACTTCTTTAGAAGAGGGTTTCAAGAGAGCCTGGCTTTCTATTAGGGATTCAAACATTTCAACCATCATCACTGCATTAATTCTTTATTATTCCACAACAGGATTTATTAAGGGATTTTCCCTAACTCTTTTAATCGGAGTTTTGGTTTCAATGTTTTCAGCCATCACAGTCACAAGGGCGATTTTGAGATCTTTCATTAAAAACAACAACTAAAATCTATGAATGTAATCGGAAAAAAATGGCTATTTATTAGCGTCTCGGCAATATTAGTTTTACTAAGCATATTCTCTATAAGTTTTTATGGTTTTAAATTAGGAATAGATTTCACCGGTGGAACTCTCTGGCAGGTTAAGTTTGATTCACAAGTCTCTCGCGAAGATTTATCAAAATTTTTCAAGGAAAGTCTTAAAATAGATTCAGTTTCCATCGTTCCAGAAACTTCAAATAATTCCTTCATTATCAGATTACCAGAATTAAACGAGGTAGATCATCAAAAAAATTTTCAGGCCATCTCTAAGCAATTCGGAAAAACCGATGAACTTCTTTTTGAATCAATCGGAGCCTCTATCGGTGGGGAATTAAGAAGCAAAGCCATCACGGCCTTTATTTTAGTCTTGGTTGGTATCTCTTTATATATAGCTTTCGCTTTCAGAAAAGTTTCCAGACCAATCAGTTCTTGGAAGTATGGAGTAATCACTCTCTTAACTCTTTTCCACGACGCTATAATCCCAGCCGGACTTTTCTCATATTTAGGTCATAAAATGGGAGTTGAAGTTGATACAAACTTCATTGTTGCAATCTTAGTGGTTATGGGTTTCTCGGTTCACGACACTATCGTTGTTTTTGATAGAATCAGAGAAAATCTAAGACGCATCGGTGGTAAAGCAGTTGATTTTAATTCTTTAGTAAATGATTCAGTCAATCAGACATTTGTTCGTTCAGTTAATACTTCTTTAACCCTTATTTTGGTTTTGATTGCTCTCTACTTCTTAGGGGCAGTAAGTCTTAAATATTTCGTTCTAACAATGCTTGTGGGAACCATAGTTGGAACTTATTCTTCAATCTTTATAGCGAGTCCATTCCTTACAATTTGGAGAAAGAAAGAAAATTAAATTTTACATGTTCTTAAAGACACAAAAAACACTCACCTTGAGTGTTTTTTGTGTCTTTTGGGGAAATCTTTTTATGTAAGCCATATAATTTGACACTATTCAACATATCTGATATACTATATAAACAAAAACCTAAAACACGGATTCGCCATATTTGACATTGATTTTGTAAAGTGGTAGTCTTGTTTATATAAATAAAAGAGGTGATTTTGGCAAAAACATGGTTACAAAAAACAAAATGTTTGAAAATGTAAATACGTTCGTCGATGACTTCTTAAAATCTAATCTTTCAGGAAGATACCAAGAAGTTATTAGGTGTCGCTATGGAATTGATGGCGCCAACCCAGAAACTTTGCAAGCTATCGGAAATCGCTATGGTATTACCAGAGAAAGAGTCCGCCAGATAGAAGCTCTCGCCTTAGAAAATCTTTTAAAAGTTGCCAAAAACTATCCAAACCTTATTAAGTTAATGGATACAGCTACAAGCAGATTAAAATCTGTAGGTGGAATAGAAGAGGAAGGATCTCTTTTGAATTATTTAAAAACATCTTTAAATCATGGAGAAATAGATGCTAGATTTGCCAATTCAATTAAGTTTGTTTTAGAGCTTTCTGGAAAAATCAATCGCCACAGCGATAATTATGATAAAGATTGGAGATGTTATTGGTATTTAGGAAAGGAAGAAGAGTCTAAAGCAAAAGGCTTCATTACTAAACTTGTTTCATCTCTAAATTCAAAAAAGAACGCTATCGTTTCAGGAAATAATTTTAATGAAGTTTTTGCTCAGGTAACAAAGCAAAGCAACTTAAAAGAAGAGACAGCTAAAAATCTATTAGCTATTTCTAAAAAGTTTGTCACTGGTCCTTTTGGGCACTTCGGTCTTGCTGATTGGTCAGAAATAAATCCAAAAACAGCCAGAGATTGGGCTTATGCTATTTTAAAGAAAGAACAAAAACCGCTTCACTTCTCCGAGCTTTACAAAATGATCTCTGGACATAGATCTGATAAAAAGACTAATCTCCAAACTGTTCACAACGAATTAATTAAAGACGAAAGATTTGTCTTAGTCGGTCGCGGACTTTATGGATTAAAAGAGCACGGATTAATCCCTGGAACTGCCAAAGAAATAATTGCTCATTTCTTGAAAAAGCATGGTCCAATGACTCATAAAGAAATCAGCGAGCTTGTCTTAGGTCAAAGGATGATCAAGCCAACAACAATAATGATCAATCTTCAAAATAAGAAGCACTTCGTAAGCACTCCAGACGGAAAATACGACGTAAAAGAAGCTTAATAAAAAAACAGTCCCGATATATATCGCGACTGTTTTTTTATGTTAATATATATCTAATACAGATATGTTTGATTTTATAAAAAACTTCTTAGGATCAGATGTTCTAAATTATGTTTTAGTTGGAATTAAGGCGATATACCCAATCATAATTTTTCCGATAATATTTGAAGTCACCAGATCTCTCTGGTTATTTTGGAGGCAATCAATTTTTAAAGCAGGAATTAAATTTGTTGTTTTAGAAATGAGAATTCCTAGAGAAATCTTGAAAAGCCCTCAGGCCATGGAGCAAGTTTTAGTCGGAATGCATTCATTGAGAAATTCCCCAAGTGATTTTAATAGAAATATAAGAGAAAAATATTGGGACGGAGAGGTTACTAAATGGTTTACCTTAGAAATAGTTTCCGATGGTGGGGAGCTTCATTTTTATATAGTTACAGATAAAAAATTAAGAAGTTTAGTTGAAACATCTTTTTTTTCATATTATCCAGATCTAGAACTTGTTGAGGTTCCAGATTATATGCCTCGTATTCCCAAAAATACTGGAGAACTCGAAGCTCAAGATAAAGATATTTGGGGTGTTGAATTGGTGCTTGGCAAGGAAGAAGCATATCCAATCAAAAGCTACACCGAGTTTGAATCTCCCGACGATGCTAAAAAATTTGATCCAGCTTCAGTCTTTTTAGAAATAATGAGTAAAATCCAGAAAGTTGAATTTTTAAGTATACAAATAGTAATAGCTCCAGGAGATCCAAAATGGTTTGAAGCTTTCGATGATTTATTAGAAGAAATTAAAGGATTGAAACAAGAAGAAGATTCAGATATAAAAAATTTAAGCAAACTCTACGCTAGAACTCCTGGTGAAACGGAGGTATTAAAGGCTGTTGAAAAAAATCTCTCCAAACCTTGTTTTGATACTATTATTAGAATTTTCTATCTTTCCTCTAAGGGAACGTTCTTGGATTCTTATGCCAGAAGGGGTATGATCGGAGCTTTTAATCAATATAGTAATTTAGAGTTAAATTCTTTTAAACAAAATTTTCCAACCGGAACAGGAGTTCTTCCTTGGGCTCCACCATTCTTTTTCTCAGACATAAGATCAAAATATAGGAAAAATAGATTTTTGAATTGGTATATAAATAGAGAAGTTCCCCCAGAAACTAAAATGGGCAGATGGATAACCTCTTATTTTTGGAATAAAAATTACGGCTCAAAATTTGTTAAATTAAACACAGAATCAATTGCCAGCATCTTTCATCCGCCAACCAATCTTGTCTTAACAGCTCCTCACATCAAAAGAATGGAAAGTAAAAAAGCTTCTCCATCTGCTGGAATGTCTATTTTTGGAGATGAGAAAGATATAGAAATGTTTACCAAGAAGCAAAAATAATATGAATAATTCTTTCGATTTTAATATAATAAATTCATTTATAGATAATCCTTTTGGGTTTGTTAACGTTATTTGGAAATTTATAGTATCTTTATTCACTGGAACAGATGTTGGTGGTTACACGTTTTCTGCCTTCGGAATAATTAGAACTATGTTTTTAATTTTAGATATTATTCTAATAATTTTATTTTTTATCGCCTTTTTTGCTTCATTAAAATTCAAACCAGATCTTGTTCCAAGGAAACCTAAACCAGAAACAAAGTCTAGAGAGTTAAAAATTAGAGAAAAAGCTTTTCGTGATCGCTGGATTAATGTCTTAAAGGTTGCCTCTCAAGGAACACCAGAAGCATTAAAAGTTGCCATAATCGACGCCGACAAACTGGCCGACGATTCCCTAAAGCAATTAGGTATTATAGGGGAGACTATGGCAGATAGGATCGAAGAAATAACTTCAGACGAAGTGGCTTCGATAGATAGATTATTATCTGCCCACAGAGTCAGAAACGATCTAGTTCATAATCCTGGCTTTGAAATTTCAAAACACAAAGCCAAAAATCTTCTCGAAGACTACGAAGCATTCTTTAAAGACATAGATTTATTAAGTTAGTTCCAGCAATATGCCAAAATCAAGCAAGGTTCAGATAATAAAATACGCGCCACCGCCGTCAGAACTTCCAATTTACGGCAAAGTTGAATCAAGTAAGGTTTCTTTTATTGGAAGAACTAATTACACGGCAGCATTAGAAGAAAAAAAATTCATCTTCGGCATTAAGAGGGCCGATAGGCGCCGTCATGTTTATATCATTGGTAAATCTGGTGTTGGCAAATCCAAATTATTAGAGCTTTTTATTCGCCAAGATATTTCTTGGGGTTATGGAGTTTGCTTAGTCGATCCGCACGGAGACGTGATAGATAATATTTTGGATTTTATTCCAGAAAACAGAATTAACGATGTTTTATTAATAGATCCTTCAGATAAAGATTTTCCGGTTTCTTTCAATCCATTAAAGAATGTCGATCCTAATTTCAAACACCAGCTTGCTCAAGGCCTTATTGAGGTTATGCAAAAACAATTTGGCGCCAATTGGACACCTCGTTTAGAGCACGTTTTCAGATTCACTATTCTTGCATTGCTAGATTATCCAGATGCGACGATGAAAGGTATGATTTTGATTTTAACCGACAGGAGTTATCGCCAAAAAGTAATTGAACATATTACAGACGATATGGTTAAGCGTTTTTGGGCCACAGAATTTGCCGACTGGTCAGAAAAATTTGATACAGAAGCCATTATTCCTTTAGTAAATAAATTAGGGCAGTTTCTTTCCAATCCTTTATTAAGGAATATTTTCGGGCAAACCGAAAACAAAGTTGATTTCGAAAAACTAATGAACGAACAAAAGATTATTTTAATTAATCTTTCAAAAGGTAAACTTGGAGAAGAAAATTCCAGTTTTTTAGGTTCAATGTTTATTACTAAGATAAAACAAGCTGGTATGGCTCGCGCCAATTTAAGAGAAAAGGAAAGAAAAGATTTTTATCTCTACGTGGATGAATTTCACAATCTTGTTACGGCAACTTTTGAAAATCTTCTATCCGAAGCTAGAAAATACGGTCTTTGCTTAACTGTCGCTCATCAATATTCCGGACAATTAATTCCAATTGTTCAAGCTGCGGTTTTGGGCAATACTGGTTGTTTAATTGTTTTCAGAATTGGCGGGGAAGATGCTGTTAAACTCCAACCAGAAATGGCGCCAGTTTTTGAAGTGAAAGATATGATTAATCTTGGTATGCAGGAATTTTATATAAAAATGACTATAGATGGAGAAACTTATGATCCATTTTCCGCAGAAACATTAAAAATTCTCCCAAGCGTTCATTCCTCGTTCAGAGATAAAATTATAGAATCTTCTAGAAAAAAATATGCTATTTCTCTTTCAGAATTAAATGTAGACCCAAACACTTCAAAAAAATCAGAATCTAAAATTATTGAAAATAAAAATAATTCAGAAACAAATCTCCACTCTCAACCAGAACCTCTAATATGATAAAAATCTGCCAATTCTGTAAAAAAGATTTTGAAGTAACTCCAGACGATGTGGTTTTTTACGAATCCGTAAAAGTCCCTCATCCTACATGGTGCGAAGAATGCAGAATGCTCCGCAGATTTATTTGGATGAATCAAAGAGTTCTATACAGAAGAAAGGATTCTTTAACAGGTAAAGAGATATTTTCTGGAATCCACGAATCAGCTCCGGTGAAAGTTTGCGATAGGGATTTTTGGTGGGGTGATGGCTGGGATCCTATAATTTTCGGTAAAGAGTATGATTCTTCTAAAACATTTTTTGGGCAATTTAAAGATTTGATGCAGTCCGTTCCTTGGGCGGCTAGAAATGTAGTTAACTTAAACAATTCAGATTACACCAACGATGCTAGCGAGCTTAAAAATTCTTATCTATGTTTTTCCTCTTCTAGAATAGAAAACAGTGGTTATTTAATGATGGCAACAGATATCAAAGACAGTTTCGATCTTTTCGAAACAGGGGATAGCGAACTTTGTTATGAGGGTTATATGGTAGACGATTCTTATAAGGTTTTTTATTCCATCAATTGCGATAATTGTTCAAATATCTGGTTCTCAAAGGATTTAATGGGTTGTGAAAATTGTTTTGGCTGCGTTAATTTAGTTAATAAATCTTATTGCATTTGGAACGAGCAAAAAACCAAAGAGGAATTTGAGGAATTTATGAATAAGTTTAAATCCGGATCTTATTCCGAAATTTCTTCGACTATTAAAAAGTCTAGAGAATTTTGGAGCAATTTTCCTGTCAGGTTTACTCTCGGATTTAGAAACTTTGATTGTTGGGGCGAACACATCCAAGATTCAAAAAACGTTAAGCACTCATTTGACATTCATTCTTCCGAAAATCTTAAATATTGCCAAATGATAGATGATGGCAATAATTCCTATGACCAAACCCTTTGGGGAGACAATTCTTCTTATGTTTATGAGGGTGTAAATCTTGGAGCTAACGTTAATAACATAAAATTTTCATACAATATCTGGCCAGAATCTTTTGATGTGGAATATTCTGCATTTTGCCATTCTTCGTCAAATCTTTTCGGATGTTTCGGCTTGAGAAAAAAAGAATATTGCATCTTAAATAAGCAATATCCTAAAGAAGAATATTTTAAGCTCAAAGAAAAAATTGTTCAGGAAATGAATTTAAATCCATATACAGATAAAATGGGTATTATTTATAAATATGGAGAATTTTTCCCAATTGAATTTTCCCCATTCGGCTATAACGAAACTATGCTCAATAAGTTCTTTCCAAAAACAGAGACAGAAGCAGTTTCGTTAGGATTTAAGTGGTTAAAAGAAAATAAAAAAGAGTTTCAGTCCACTGTCGAATCAAATAATTTAGCGGACGATATTTCTAATATCGGTCAATATATTTTAAAAGAAATCATAAAATGCAGCTCTTGCGCTTCTGTTTACAGAATAATTCCTTTAGAGTTGGAATTTTTAAAGCAAAACAAATTGCCTGTTCCACGAAGCTGTCCAGATTGCAGATTTAAAGACAGATTTCAATTTGTAAATCCTCCTAAGTATTGGGATAAGTCTTGTGATTGTGGATCTACGGAAGCGACAAGAATATATAAAAACAATAATTCTAATCACGCCCATCAAAACTCTCAATGTCAGAATAAATTCAAAACCAGCTATCCTCCAGGCAAAGCCAAAATAATATACTGCGAAGATTGTTATCGCAGTGAGATTATATAATTCTTTGATATACTTAATTTATGGCAGAAGAACCAAGAAATAATAAAGATTTCATCTATTTAGGAAAAACAAACTTCCGAAACGCCGAGCGCCTTTTCGGCATAAAAAGAAAAGATAGGCGACAGCACACATATATCATCGGTAAATCTGGCGGTGGTAAAAGCGCCTTGATTCACAATATGATCGTTCAAGACATTATGAATGGAGACGGATTAGCTATTGTTGATCCTCACGGAGAGCTTGTTGAATCAATCTTGGATAAAATTCCAGAAAGTAGAGTTAATGATGTTGTTTATTTAAATCCAGCCGATCCCGATTTTCATATTGGCTTTAATGTTTTAGAGGTTCCAGATCCAAACTATAGGCATTTAATCGCCTCTGGCTTAATGTCTATTTTCACTAAAATCTGGGCAGGAGTTTGGTCCGCTAGAATGGAATACATTTTAAACAATGCCGTCTTAGCTCTTCTAGAAAATCCAGGCTCGACACTTTTAGGTTTAACTAGAATTTTGGTTGATAGAGGCTATAGGCAAAAACTTGTGGCTAATATTAAAGATCCAGTAGTTAAAGCTTTTTGGGTTAATGAGTATGAACAATGGGAGCCAAAATTTAGAAACGAAGCCATAGCTCCAATTCAAAACAAGGTTGGTCAGTTTCTTTCCAGTAGCATCATTAGGAATATTGTTGGCCAAGCCAAAAGCACCATCAATTTTTTTGACATAATGAACGAGAAAAAAATTCTTCTCGTTAACGTTTCAAAAGGAAGAGTTGGAGAGGATAATTCTGCCCTACTTGGCGCAATGTTTATCACTAAAATCCAACTTGCCTCAATGGAGCGCGTCCGCATTGAAGAATCAGAAAGACAAGATTTCTATTTATATGTAGACGAATTTCAAAATTTTGCCACAGATTCTTTTGCCAGCATTCTTTCGGAATCTAGAAAATATCGTCTAGATTTAATTATTGCTCATCAATACGTGGGGCAATTAGTCACATCTTCTTCGACCAAGGTTCGCGATGCAGTTTTTGGAAACGTGGGAACTATGATTGTCTTTAGGATCGGCGCAGCCGATGCCGAATTTTTACTGAACGAATTTTCTCCAGAAATAACTGAAGAAGATATGGTCAGTCTTCCAAATTACAACATCTATATCAAACTTTTAGTAGACGGAGTTTCAACTAGGCCATTTTCAGCTGTCACTTTGCCTCCATTTAATATTCCAGCAGTCTGCGCCCCAAGAGAGGCCGTTATAGAAAGCTCTAGGCGCCTTTATGCTAAATCTAGGGAATCTATAGAAAGAGAAATAGGTCGCTGGAGTGGAATGTCTGGTCCAGATGTTGAAGATGATAAAGATTCAAAAGATAATCATAAAAATTCAGATCCAAAAACCGCTTCAGCTCCAAAAAGCGGAGAAGGTAAGTACGAGGCCAAGTGCGCCTCTTGTGGCAAGAACACTAAAGTTCATTTTAAGCCAACAGACGACAAGCCTGCCTATTGCGACGATTGTTTTAAGAAGATTAAAGCCAACAAATCAGAAGTAACTAAAAGCTATGAGTCCACTTTAGACACTTCCGATTTGGCCTCTATGGGAATTGAATTTGAGGTTAAAAAAGGTAATCCTAAACCAAAGGAGCCTGATAATAAAAAGATTAAACCAGCAGAAGAGATTCATTTAAAAGATCTTCCAGAAAGTAATTTCGTAAAGCATGAACACAAAAAAACAGACAAACAAAAAGCCGATATGGAAGAGTTAAAAAACGCTCTTCGAGACGCTTTAAATAAAAACGGTAAAGAATAAAACTAAAAACCTCGCATTAATGCGAGGTTTTTAGTTAAAAGCTTATTCTTTTCCTTTTTCTACTCTTTCGTAGTATTCGCCAGTCTGCGTATTAACTTTCACAATATCTCCTTCATTTACGAATAGTGGGGCATTAACCACGGCTCCGGTTTCTAAAACAATTTGCTTTGTTCCGCCGGTTGCTGTATCTCCCTTATATCCAGGAGGAGCTTCTTTTACTTTTAAGTCCATTTTTACAGGAACATCTATTCCTATAATCCTTTCTCCAAACTTAATAGCGTTAACTTCTGTATTAGCTTTTAAAAATTTTCCAGGATTTCCAACCAATTCTTCTTTTAAAGAAAATCTCTTAGAAGGATCTTTTATTTCACAGAACCAAAATTCTCCTTTTGTATTATATAAATACTTAATAGGTCTCTTTTCGATTTCAGCTTCATCAAAACTTTCACTGGAGTGGAATGATTGTTCCGTGATTTTTCCAGTTATCAAATTTCTAAGCTTTGTTTTAGATACTGGTTTTCTCTGTTGCATTCTCAAAAACTCGTAATCTAATACTTCGTATGGCTCTCCATTCATTACGAAAACAATACCTTTTTTTAATTCGTTATAAGCTAACATGTTATTAATGTTTGAATTTAATAGTTTATAGATTATAATCCCAAATACATAGAAATGTCAAAGGCGAGGCAAAATAACAAAAAAACCGTTTTTATTGGTATGTCGGGGGGTGTAGACTCTTCTGTTTCCGCTGCAATTTTAAAGACTCAAGGATATCAAGTTATTGGAGTTTATATGAAGTGTTGGAATGTCGATGGTTGTGAAGAGCGCGACGCAGAAGATGCCAGACGCGCCGCAGAATCTCTCGATATTCCTTTTTATGTCTTTGATTTTAAAGAAGAATATAAAAAAAGGGTTGTTGAATATATGGTTGAGGGCTATAAATCTGGAATCACGCCAAACCCAGACGTTGAATGCAATCGCGAAATTAAATTCGGTCTTTTTTACGATAAAGCCATTTCTCTAGGCGCAGATTTTATTGCCACTGGGCATTATGTTGAAAATAAAAACGGAAAACTTTTCGCAGCCAAAGACAAAAATAAAGATCAGTCTTATTTTTTATGGACACTAAAACCAGAACAAATAAAAAAATGTATTTTCCCATTAGGAAAAATTAACAAGCCAGAAGTCAGGGTTTTGGCTAAGAAATTTAATCTTCACAACGCCGAAAAGAAAGATTCTCAAGGAATTTGTTTTTTAGGTATGGTTTCAATTGAAGATTTTTTAAAGCAATATATTCCAGAAAAAGCAGGAGATATTTTAAACGAAAACGGAGAAAAAATCGGCACACATAAGGGCGCCTATTATTACACCATCGGTCAGCGTCACGGATTGGGCGTGGGCGGATCCAAAAATCCATTATTCGTTAAGGAAAAAGATATTAAAAAAAATATTATAGTTTTAGCCGAGGGGGAAGATAATCCAAGTCTTTTAACTTCAAAGATAATTATTTCCGGAATCAATTTAATAAATAAAAGTCTAAAATTTCCATTAAATTGTTTTGGGCGCGTTCGTTATCGTCAGCCATTATTTTCGTGTAAAATTAATAAAGTAGGTGATAATCTAGAAGTTGTTTTTAACAAACCGCAAAAATTCGTGGCTTCCGGTCAATCTTTTGTTTTTTATTCAAAGTCTGGCGAGATGCTTGGTGGAGGTATAATAAATTAATGGAAATCAAAGGAAAATCAACTCTAATACTTGGTTTTGGAAAAGAGGGTAAGAGCGTCTTTAGTTTTTTACAAAAAAACTACCCAAAGATTAAAATCGGTATAGCTGATAAAAAAAAGATAAAAAACTTAAAAGCATCCGAGATTTTTCACGGCGATAATTACCTTTCTTCGATTAATTCTGGAAAATACGACACAATCATCCGTTCTCCGGGAATAAAATACAGTAAAGAATTATTAGAGTTTAAAAATAATAGTGGTAATATCACAACCCTTATTAATATATTTTTCAGTCTAGCTAAGGGAAAAATTGTAGGCATCACCGGCACAAAAGGCAAAAGCACCACCACATCTCTTATATATAAGATTTTAAAAACCAGATACAAAGATCTTCGCTTAGTCGGCAATATCGGCCGTCCAGCTTTGGATTATCTTGAAAATCAAACCAAGGATACAGTTTTCGTCTGCGAGCTTTCCAGTCAGCAGCTAGAAGATATTAAATACAGTCCCCACGTGGCAGTTTTTTTAAATGTCGTAGCAGATCACATTAATTATCATGGAAGTTTTGAATCTTATTTGGATTCAAAAAAGAATATTTTCAAACTACAAAAACCTGGAGATTTCTTCATTACCAACCCAGGATATAGAACAATTTCTCCAAAAGAAATTCCAAGCGGCGTAAAAATCATAAATTTTGGACTCAAGCAATCGGGTAATCAGGTTTATTTTGAAAATAGCGGAATCTATTCAGATGGCGAGAAGATTATTGATCAAAAAGATATTCCTCTTATTGGAAGGGGTAACATTGAAAATGTGATGGCTTCCATTTCTGCCGGCTTAGCTTTAGGTTGCGATATAAAAAATATCGAAAAATCTATTAAAAAATTTAAATCCCTTCCTCACAGAATAGAATTCATTGGAGAAGTTAAGGGTGTTAAATACTATAATGATTCAATTTCAACCGTTCCAGAGGCCGCTATTCATGCCCTAGAGGGATTAAAAGAAAAAGGCGAGCGCGTAGAAGTTTTAATCGCCGGTGGTTTTGATAAGGGTGGGGACTATGAGTTATTTGGAAAATTTCTAGGAAATTTTAAAGATTTGCGCCATGTAAGTCTTTTCCCAGAAACCGGAAGCAAGATTCTAGAGTTTTATAAAAAGTATAGCCAAGATGGAAAAATAATCTTTCATAATATTTCCAATATGAAAGACGCCGTGAGTATTTGTAAAAAATATTCCTCCAAAGGATCGGTTTGTCTTCTTTCTCCAGGAAGTGCTAGTTTCGGAATATTTAAAGATTACAAAGATCGCGGAAATCAATTTAAAAAATTAGCAAAAGAGCTTTAATTTAGTTTCGGAATGAAAAACCTAGAGGATTACTACAAAAATCGCCCCCAAAAAATGATGGGCTCATGTTGCATCTTCTTTAATGAAAAAAACGAGGTGCTTTTGGTTAAGCCTACTTATAAAGATTATTGGGCTTTGCCAGGGGGCGGAGTTGAGTTAAATGAATCCCCGATGTCTGCCTGTATTAGAGAGGTTAAGGAAGAGGTGGGTCTTAATATTAAAAATATAGATTTTATTTGCGTAGACTATAATCCCAATAACGGAAAATATAATAGTGATTCTTTAGAATTTTTATTCTTCGGCGGTATTTTGGATAAAAATCAAATTAAGAAAATAAAATTAGCCAAAGGAGAAATAGAAAATTTCAAATTTGCTCCACAAGAAGAAGCTTTTTTAATAATAGGCGGAAGACTCAAAAACAGATTGCCGGTAGCCCTGAAACTTATCAAAAACAATACCCCATCATATCTCGAAAACGCCAACCTTTTACAAGCTTGATTTTTGAGCTATTTTGCCGGAAAATGGGTAATTGTCTGCTCCCAATTCGGGAAAAAGACAAGGAATTCAACAAAGTAAGGAGGCTTAAGTGCGCGTCATCTACGATGCAGTTCTGGGGCTACTGGCTTTTGCCCGTGGCTCCTGGAACAAGTTGTTCGAGGAAGATGCCATCACGAGGGTGAGGAGAAGGATCGAGCGAGCTCGAGATGAGGGCAGGATTCCAAGACGAGCAGCATGAATTTCAACAGGGCCTTTTATCGGAACGCAGTTTCCGGTCGAAAGGCCCTTTTTTTATTCCAATTTAAGTTTTAAGATTATTCTATGCTTATCGTAGTTACTGGAAACGGAAAGGGTAAAACAACTTCCGCCCTAGGCCAATCTTTAAGAATGATTGGGCGCGGAAAAAAAGTTTTATTTATTCAGTTTATTAAAGGACCTTGGAAATCTGGTGAAGATGAATTTGTGGCAAAACTTCAAAATCAAAAAGCTAAATTAAGCTCAGAACAGTCTTTGGGTTTAGAAAATCTCTATAATTTTGAAATTCGAAAAATGGGCAAGGGTTTTGTGGGGATCTTAGACGACAATCTTCCGTTTGAGGAGCATAAAAAATCAGCTCAAATTGCTTTAAAAGAGTTCGAAACAGAACTTGCTTCAAATAAATGGGACATGATTGTTTTAGACGAAATAAATGTGGCCACATCTTTAAATCTTTTAACTCCACAAGAAGTTTTAAGATCTCTTAAAAATGTCCCGCTAGAAAAATTTGTAATGCTTACGGGCCGCAGCGCTCCTCAAGAGTTTATAGACGCCGCAGATTTAGTTTCTGAAGTAAAAGAAATTAAACATCCTTTCAATGATGGAAAACTTGCAAAAATCGCTCTCGAATTTTAGTTCGGAAAAATTGAATCCATACGACTTCTTCTTCTATTTCATACTATTTTTCTTTCTTGGTATTTTATTATTTGAGTCTCCTGTCTCCATTCTTTTATTGATACTAATTTTAATTTTCGGCACTATAATTTTCTTTTTCGGCTTTAAAAAACCGATATTTTTAATCTTTCCACTATTTAGTATTTTGGGATTTTTATACGCCATCGGTTATGATCTCGCTTCAAAAAAAGAAAATAATTTAATCTTCGATCAAAAAATTTCAGCCATCGGTATTGTTGAAGATTCCAAAATCCAAGTAGAAGATCAAAAGCTAATTTTAAATATCAAAACTCCCTTCACGGGTAAGATAGAGATAAAAACGCAGAAATATCCGGCATTTGAATATGGAGATATCGTTTCATTTCAGGGAACCATAAAAAAACCAGAAGGGGGATACGCAAAATACTTAGAGAAAGAAAATGTTTACGGCACCTCTAATTTTGCTAACATTTCTCTCTTGAAAAAGAATAAATCCTTTTCATTTAAATCAATACTCTTCAAATCAAGAAGATTTTTCGAAAAATCTATCGACGATAATGTTTCTGGCATCTATGCTCCGCTTATAAAAGGAGTAGTTTTGGGCGACACTTCATCTTTTCCCCAAGAATTAAAGCAAGAAATGCGCTTAACTGGCACCACTCACGTTGTGGCGCTTTCCGGATATAACGTTCAAGTCATAGAATCTTTTGTGATTCTTTTATTTTCCTATTTTTTAAAAAGAAAAAAAGCATTTTTCATTTCCGCCCCGATAATAATCTGTTTTGTTTTTATGGTTGGCGCTCCGGCCTCCCTCGTTCGCGCCGCAATCATGAGCGGGATCTTAGCGGTGGCAGAATTTTCCAAGCGCACTTATGGAGTTAGAAATTCTCTTTTCGCCTGCGCCCTGATTATGATTTTAATTAATCCGAAAATTCTAGTTTGGGACATTGGTTTCCAGCTTTCTTTCTTTTCAGTCTTGGGCCTAGCTTATGTTAGTCCATTTTTAACCAAATTGTTGAAAATTGAGAATGCCGGTTTCCTAAACTGGAAAAGTAATTTAATTAGCTCCATATCTGCCTTAATAGCAGTATTAGGAATCACGATTTATAACTTCTCTTTCTTTTCGCCGATCTCATTGCTGGTTAATATCTTAATTCTTCCCGTAATTCCATTTTTAATGTTTTTTGGTTTCACTATAGTTTTCTCTAATATATTTTTAAGTTTCTTTGCCTCACTATTTGGAATTTTAGCCAACGCCTTTTCGGCATATTTTTTATGGATTTTAAATATCTTCAGCCATTTAGGAAAATTTGGTTTTAATTTCGGAGCTTTCTCGCCATATTTTACAATTATCTATTACCTAATTTTGTCATTCATGTTTTATAGATACATATTAAAACCAAAACGCATTTAATATGGAAAATTTTCACAGAAAATTATATTTCCCAATTTTTTGTCTAGTTATTTTAAATATCTTTATTTGGAATCTTATTTTTTCAGTTAAAACTGGAATAAAATTATATTTTCTAAATGTCGGGCAAGGGGATTCAGAGTTAATAGAGTTTTCTAGCGGGAGATTCTCCAATCCCGTTCATATTCTAATCGACGCAGGCGTAGCCAATGGCGAATCGCTTAAGAATTTAGATAAAATAATCTCTCCTTTTTCTAAAAAAATAGATTTAGCCATAGCAACGCACGCCCAACTAGATCATTTCGGGGGATTTATGGATATATTTCAAAAATATAAAGTTGGATATTTTATTTCAAACGGCAAGCCAAATACCACCAGATCATATGAATCTTTAATGAATATTATTGATGCTCAAAAAATAAACACAATAAAGCTCGTAGAGGGGGATTCAATTTCCTATGGAGACTACAAATTAAAAGTATTATCTCCCGACGCGCCATCGTTGGCCTCGAAAGAATTAAACGACGGTTGCTTGGTCACAAAACTAGAATCAAAAGATTTAACCGCCCTTTTCACCTGCGACATTGGCTTTAATATAGAAGATATTTTAGTAAAAAAATATAATCTCGCTTCAGACGTCTTAAAAGTTCCCCATCACGGCTCCAGATTTTCCTCCAGTGCCAGTTTCCTCTCCGCAGTTTCTCCAAAAGTTTCAATTATAGAAGTTGGCAAAAACACCTACGGCCACCCCACGCCCGATGCCCTAAAGCGCCTATCCAGCTCCGCCAGTTTAATTTTCACCACAAAAGACAATGGGACAATCCTAGTTGAACCAATAAATAATTTATTAAAAGTTTATAAAATGTAAAATAAGGAGTTGGGTTTATCTTATTCCACCAATACCATTTGACATTCGGTAGCCCTTTATTATAAACTCTATCTACACTATTTTTTATAAAAAAATATTAAGAAATATACAAATTAAGCAACGTCGAATTCAAAAATTTTTATTAATTTAAAAAAATGGCAGAAAAAGAGAAGTTCCAAAGAAGTAAGCCGCACGTTAACGTCGGCACAATCGGTCACGTCGACCACGGTAAAACCACTTTAAGCGCAGCCTTAAGCCACGTCCAATCTTTAACCGGACAAGCTAAGGAAAAGAGCTATGCTGATATCGCTAAAGGAGGAGTAGTTCGCGATGATTCCAAAATCGTAACCATCGCAGTCTCTCACTTAGAATATGAGAGCGAAAAGAGGCACTATGCCCACATCGACTGCCCAGGGCACGCCGATTACATTAAAAACATGATCACAGGAGCCGCTCAAATGGACGGAGCAATTTTGGTTGTTTCCGCTGTTGACGGTCCAATGCCTCAAACCAGAGAGCACATCTTGCTTGCTAGACAAGTAGGTGTTCCTCAAATCGTAGTTTTCTTGAACAAGGTAGATTTAGTCGACGATAAAGAAATCTTAGACTTAGTCGAAGACGAAATCAGGGAATTATTGAAGAAATATGAATATCCAGGAGATAAGACTCCTATTATAAGAGGTTCAGCTTCCTTAGCTTTAGCCGCTAAAGCAGCTACCGATCCAAACACCGAATGCATTAAGCAGTTAGTTAAGGCTTTGGATGAATTCATCCCAGAACCAGTCAGAGACACAGCCAAACCATTCCTTATGCCAGTAGAAGACATCTTCTCTATTGAAGGAAGAGGAACTGTAGTCACAGGAAGAATCGAAAGAGGAATCGTTAAGACTGGAGAAGAAGTTGAAATCGTTGGATTAAAACCAACAGCTAAGAGCGTTATTACCGGAGTTGAAATGTTCCAAAAGACATTAGATGAAGGACGCGCTGGAGACAACGTTGGTCTCTTAATGAGAGGATTAAAGAAAGAGGATGTTGAGCGTGGTCAGGTTATCTCTAAGCCTGGATCAATCACTCCTCATACTGAATTCGACGCAGAAGTATATATCTTAAGCAAAGAAGAAGGAGGAAGACACACCCCATTCTTTAAGGGCTATAAACCACAGTTCTATATCAGAACAACCGACGTAACCGGAGAAGTAGTTTTGGCTGCCGGAGTTGAAATGGTAATGCCAGGAGACAGAACAACTTTCCACGTTAAGCTTATTGCCCCAGTAGCTATGGAAGAAAAGATGAAATTCGCTATCAGAGAAGGAGGAAGAACTGTCGGAGCAGGAGTTGTTACAAAAATAACAGCCTAAATTTAATTCCTTCAAGAATTAATTAAAACAACATGGTTCAAACCCTTGAAAAAGACAGAATAAGATTGAGGATCAGGTCATACGATCATAAATTGATCGATGCCACCTGCAAGCAGATAATCGAGACAGCTAAGCGCCACGAGGCAAAAATTGCTGGCCCGATTCCTCTGCCAACCGATATGAAAAAATATACGGTTAACAGGTCCACATTCGTTCATAAGAATTCAAGAGAGCAATTTGAGATGAGAATGCATAAAAGATTAATAGATATCTTAAATCCAAATCAGGCTCTCATGGAATCACTTTCAAGGATGAATCTTCCTTCAGGAGTGGACATTGAGATAAAAATGTCTTAGTATATAATCAGTTTTGACAGGCAGACGATAAGTTTCCGAATCGAGGTAACTAATAGAAACTGCCGAATGATTGTCGGCAGTTTTTATTAGAATCAATAAAAAACAATGAAGATAAAAGGTTTAAAACTTAAAATGACTCAAATCTGGGGCGAAAACGACGCTGTTTTCGGCGTAACCCCTGTAAAATTTGATGAAAAAGCCGATTTATCAGGTTTAAAAGCCGGAGAATTAGTAATGGTTTCCGGTTTAACTAAGGGAAGAGGTTTTCAGGGTGTAGTTAAGCGCCATGGCTTCCACGGAGGACCAAAAACCCACGGTCAGAAAAACAGACACAGGGCTCCTGGTTCTATTGGTAATACGGCTCCTCAGAGAGTTTTGCCTGGAAGAAGAATGGCTGGACACATGGGAATGACCACATCTACTTCTAAAAATATCAAAATAGTTAAAATCGAAGACTCGATTAAGACTATTTATTTAAACGGATCAGCTCCTGGACACATCGGAACTCCAGTCGTTATTTCAAAAAAATAGACATTTAATTATTATCATGGAGGCAAAAGTTTACAATTTTAATAAGGAAGTCGTAGGAAAAGTTTCTCTTCCAGAATCAGTTTTCGGAAGAAAATGGAATCCAGACCTAGTTGATCAAGCTCTAAAAGCAGAAGTTGCTAATAGGCGCGTTGTTACTGCGCACGCCAAGGGCAGAGGAGAAGTTTCCGGAGGAGGAAAGAAGCCTTGGAGACAAAAAGGAACAGGCCGTGCTCGTCATGGATCCATCAGATCTCCATTGTGGAGCGGAGGAGGAGTCTCTTTGGGACCAAATGAAAATCGCAATTTTTCTTTAAAGATTAATAAAAAGATGAAGCGCGGTGCTCTTTATTCTTTACTTTCAAAGAAATTAACATCTGAAAATGTAATGTTTTTAGACACTTTAAATTCAAAATTCACAAAAACCAAAGAATTAGATAAGGCTTTAAAAACTTTCTTAAAAGCTGATAAATCTGCCAAAAATCTTTCAGTTCTTTTAGTTGCAGATAAAGATAATCAATCAATATTTAAAATTTCAAGAAATATTCCAAAAGTTTCTTCTGTTAGGGCTAAAGATTTAGATATCGAATCAGTTTTAAAATATAAAAATATCCTAATAGAAAAAAATTCAGTCCCTGAATTTAAAGAAGTTAAATCTAAAATCGTTAAATAAAATCCATGGATAAGTTTTTAATTAAAAAACCAATAGTCACTGAAAAATCTGTAAGCGAAGCCGAGATCGGCAAGTACGTGTTTTTAGTCAGTGATTCTGCAACTAAGCCAGAAGTTAAAAAAGCTTTAAAGGGTATTTATAAAGTTGATACTGTAAAAATCAATATAGTAAATTCCAGACCAAAAACAAAAAGAATGGGTAATTACCTTTACAGCAAATCAGGATATAAAAAGGCGATTGTCACCCTTAAAAAGGGCCAAAAACTAGACATTTTACAAAGTTAAATATAGAATTATCTCCACTCAAATGAAGACTTATAAGCCTACAACTCCATCAAGACGCCAAATGACCAATATTAATTATTCGGAGGTTTTGACGTCTAACGTTGAGAGACATAAGCCTTTGACTATGAGGATTTTGGCCAGTGCCGGAAGAAATAACAGGGGAGTAATCACTGTTAGACATCAAGGATCTGGAAATAAAAAACTCTATAGAATAATCGACTTTTTACAGAACAAATTAAACGTTCCAGGTAGAGTTGAGACTATTGAATATGATCCATACAGAACTGCTTTCATAGCTTTAGTTTGCTATAAAGACGGAGAAAGAAGATATGTTTTAGCTCCAAAAGATTTAAGGGTTGGAGAAGAAATTATCGTATCAGAATCAGCCCCTATTAAGTTGGGCAATCGCTTAAAGTTAAAAAACCTTCCTTTAGGAACTCTAGTTCATAATATCGAAATGGTTCCAAACGAAGGAGGAAAGCTCGCCAGATCTGCCGGATCTTTTGCTGAAGTTTTTGGAATTGAAGGCAAGTACTGCATTTTAAAGTTGGGTTCTAAGGAAGTTAGAAAAGTTCCTTCAGAATGTTTCGCTACCGTTGGCCAAGTTTCTAATCCAGATTGGAATTTGGTAAATATAGGAAAGGCTGGAAAATCTCGTGGTTTGGGAATTAGGCCAACTGTCCGCGGAAGCGTAATGAACCCATGTGATCACCCATATGGAGGAGGAGAAGGTAGACAACCAAGAGGAACCAAGAGACCAAAGACCATGTGGGGTAAGGTTACTGGTGGAAGAAAAACAAGACACAAAAAGAAGTCTTCAACAAGGCTTATTATGCAACGTCGTCCAAAAATAAGATAAAACTATGTCTAGATCAAGCAGAAAAGGGCCTTATGTTGACCCAAGGCTTTTGAAAAAAATATCAAAATTAAAAATCAACGATCCTTCAGTTATCAAAACCTGGAGCCGTTCTTCTGAAATTTCTCCAGAAATGGTTGGTTTTACTTTTGGAGTTCACAATGGAAAGACTCATGTCGAGGTGACTGTTCGCGAAGAAATGGTTGGACACCGCTTGGGTGAATTTTCTCCAACAACTAAATTCGTTAAACACGGAGGAAAAATGCAAAGAGAATTAGAAGCCAGCCAAAAAGCGGCTGAAGTTGAAAAAGCAAAAGCAGCCAAAGCTCCTGCAGCTTCTGCGCTTCCTAAGAAATAGACAAAAACATGAATCAAGAAACAGTAAAATTAAGTTTTCTAAAAATAGCACCAAGAAAAGTCCGCTTAATAGCGAATACTTTGCGTGGTCTTTCTTATAGCGAAGCAGAAGCTCAATTAATGCTTAGACCACAAAGAGCTTCAGATCCTTTATTAAAGCTTTTAAGATCAGCCGGAGCTAATGTCAGAAACAATAAAAAATCTTCACCAGAAAAATATATAGTTTCAGAGATTTTTGTTAATCAAGGACCAGTTTTAAAGAGAATCTTGCCTCGTGCTAAAGGTATGGCTACTCCAATACATAAAATAATGAGCCATGTCGTTTTAGTTTTAAAAGAGTCAGAAAAAGAAAATCCATCTAGATTCTTAATTGTTAAAAAAGAAAAGCCTAAGAAAGAAGAAAAAAAGAATAAAAGAAAAGCAACCGACAAAAAAGTAGAAGTTCACACAGATTCAAAGAAGCACGTGGATTCTCATAAAGAAAAAGGAGAGGTTGCTCCAAAAGAAGGTCTTATGAAAAAAATGTTTAGAAGAAAATCAGTATAAAATAATATGGGACAAAAAATTCGCCCCGACTCACTAAGGTTGGGAATAATCGGAGACTGGCAGAGTAAATGGTTTCCTAAAAATGGATACAAGAACAGCTTACAAGAAGACGAGCTTATTAGAGATATTATTAAAGCAAAATTAAAAGATGCTGGAATTATTTCTATAATCATCGAAAGACCATTAGATAATTCTTGGAGAGTAACTGTTAAAGTTGGACGCCCTGGAATAGCTATCGGCCGCGGAGGAAAAGGAATCGAAGAGTTAACCAAAGAAATTGAAGCTAAATTAAAAGCTCTTTTAAAGAAAAGAGTTATTAGAGATATTAAAATCACTGATAAAACAAAAGTTCCTCCAGTTTCCGTAAAGATGAACGTAGAAGAGCTTAAGAGAAACGATATTTCCGCCATGTATGTTGCTCAATTAATCGCTTGGGATTTGGAAAAAAGAACTCCAGGAAGACGTGTTTTAAAAAGACACTTAGATTTAATGATTCAAAATAGAGAAGTTAAAGGTGCCAAAATAAAACTTTCTGGAAGAATTGACGGTGCAGAAATCTCCAGACGCGAAATGCTTTCCGCCAAAAAACTTCCACTTCAGACCTTACGTGCCAATATCGATTATGGAACAGCAACTGCTCATAACACATATGGAACAGTTGGCGTAAAAGTCTGGATATATAAGGGCGATGTTTTTGAACAAAAATCAAAAAAATTGGACAATTAGTTTTTATTTGTGCTATTTTATATAAACCATGCTTATACCGAAAAAAGTAAAACATAGAAAGTGGATGAAGGGACGTTCCTTGAGTAGAATGGTTGAAACTCGCGGAACTAGTCTTGCTTTTGGCTCTTTCGGATTAAAAGCAGAAAGTGCAGCTTGGCTCAATTCAAAACAGATTGAAGCCGGCAGACGTTCTTTGACTAATTTCTTAAAGAGGCAAGGAAAAGTCTTTATCAGGGTTTTCCCAGATAAGCCAATCACCAAACAAGCCCCAGAAAAAACTCTTGGAGGAGGTAAGGGAGCTGTTGATCATTATGTTTTTCCTGTTAAACCGGGAAGGATTATTTTTGAGGTTGATGGAGTTTCTAGAGAAATCGCCAGAGAGGCTTTAAGGGTCACAGGATTTAAGATGCCTATGAGAACAAGAATCATAGAAAAAGAGCAGAAATAAAAACATGAAAAGAAAAGATTTTTTGAAGGACATAGCAAATAAAGGAGAGAAAGAATTAAAGAAGGACTTATCTGATTTAAAAGATAAGCTCTGGGATTTGAATTCTCAATTTATTGCTGGAAAAACTAAAAATTTCCAAGAGATAAGTTCTGTCAAAAAAAATATCGCAAGAATTTTCACAAAGTTAAATAGTCAGAATAAAAAATAAAATCATGAAGAAGCTTACAGGCGAAGTCGTCAGCGACAAAATGAATAAGACAAGAGTCATAGAAATCGTTCAATGGAAAAAGAACGAGAAGTATTTGAAGTATTTCAAAATTTCAAAGCGCTTTAAAGCTCATGATGAAAAAAATGAATATAAAATTGGAGATAAGGTTGAAATAGTGGAAACCAAGCCAATGAGTCGTGAAAAGAGATGGGTTATTTCTAAAAAGATTTAAAATAAAAACATGGTACAAGAAAGGGCGATATTAAAAGTTGCAGATAATTCAGGCGCAAAATTCATCAGAGTTTTCCGCGTCTTAGGTGGTTCTAGAAAGCGCTATTCCCATTTAGGAGAAATTGTCGTTGCTTCTGTTCAGAGCGCAGAACCAAGAAAAGCTATTAAAAAGAAAGATATCGTCAAAGCTGTAATAGTCAGAACAAGAAATCCAATTAGACGTGCTGACGGAGTTGTCTTAAGGTTTGATGAAAATGCCGCAGTTATTATAGATGATAAAAAGGCTCCTAAGGCAACCAGAATCTTCGGACCTATTCCAAGAGAAATTAAAAAATTTGGTTACGATCAAATTTTCAGCATGGCTGAAGAAATTGTTTAATTAAATCTATGAATATTAAGAAAGGAGACATAGTCCAGGTAATATCTGGAAAAGAATCAGGAAAAAAGGGCAAGGTCCTTGGCTTAGATTTGAAAAAAAATAGAATCACGGTTGAGGGTTTGAATTTGTATAAAAAGAATGTCCGCCCAAAAAGAGAAGGAGAAAAGGGACAAATCGTAGAACTTCCTCGCTCTATTAGCTACTCTAATATATTGCTCTATTGTTCTCATTGCGAGAAAGGAGTGAGATTTGGGGTAAAGGTAGAGAAGGATTCAAAGTCTAGGTATTGCAAAAAATGCAAAATTTCTTTATAAATAATATCTTCAAGAATTATATAAAAACATGGATAAAGTAAGGTCGGAAATATTGAATAATTTGGAAAAAGTAGTAATAAACTCCGGTTTAGGAAAAATTTCCTCTTCAGGTAATGATTTTGAAGGGAAAATTTTGCCTGGAATAATTGCCGATTTTAGAAGTATCACCGGACAAGCTCCTTCAACTAGAGCTGCTAAAATTTCAATCTCCGGCTTTAAATTAAGAGAAGGTTCTATTGTTGGATTAATGACAACCCTCAGAGGAAAGAGAATGGCAGACTTCTTAACTAAGCTTAATAATTCAGTATTTCCTAGAATCAGGGACTTCAGGGGTATAAATAAAACTAGCGTTGATAATTCTGGAAATCTTTCTATGGGAATAAAAGAATCTGTTGCTTTTCCAGAAATAAGCCCAGACGTTCAGAGAAACAATTTCGGAGTCGAGATAACTTTGACCCTAAAAAATAGAACTCCTAGGGAAGAAGCTATTGCTTTTTATACTAAAATCGGAATACCATTTAAAAAATAAATATGGCAAAGACATCTGTAATGGCAAGGTCTCTCAAAAGACCAAAATATATGACTCGCACTGTAAGACGCTGCTTCCGCTG
Source organism: uncultured Candidatus Saccharibacteria bacterium (assembly GCA_964543265.1). Lineage (GTDB taxonomy): Bacteria > Patescibacteriota > Minisyncoccia > UBA6257 > 1-14-0-10-40-38 > SIBX01. The sequence goes on from CAZIWN010000001.1 coordinate 81,963, forward strand.
TGGAAGAAAAGCCGGCTTCTTGAGAGATTTTGGAATGTGCAGAATCTGTTTTAGGGAAATGGCTAGTCGCGGAGAAATTCCAGGAGTTAAAAAAGCAAGTTGGTAAGAAATTCAAGAATATGTATACAGACTTAATAACAAAAATCAAAAATTCGCAAAGAGCTAAAAAAGAGTACTTAAAAGTGCCATTTTCAAACATGGATAGCTCTATTTTAGATTTAATGCAGAAATATGGATTCATCGAGTCTGTATCTAAAAAAGGAAGACTTCCAAAAAGAGTTTTAGAGATCAAACTTAAATATGAAGGTGGAGAAGGATATATAAGAGGATCTAAATTCTTAAGTAAATCAGGTAGACGTCTCTATGGCGGATATTCAGATTTAAAAACCGTTGCTCAGGGTTATGGTTTGGGAGTAATTTCAACACCAAAAGGAATAATGAGCTATAATGACGCAAAAAAATCAAAGGTTGGCGGAGAACTTTTATTTGAAATTTGGTAAAAATTAAAACATGTCAAAAATAGCTAAAAAACCAATAAGCATTCTAGATGGCGTCAAGGCTGAAGTTTCTGGAAAAGAAATTAAATTTTCCGGACCTCTCGGTAGCTTAACTATGCCTGTTATGGAATTTATTTCTTGTGAAATTAAAGATAATGCTTTTCTTTTAACTAAGAAATCAGATTCAGTTCAAGCCAGAGCCAACTGGGGAACAATGGCTTCTTTAATCAGAAACTGTATGGAGGGTGTAAAATTAGGATTTACCAAATCTTTAGAAATAGAAGGAATAGGTTTTAAGGCTCAAATGGAGGGAAAAAATTTAGTTCTTTCTGTGGGCTTCACTCACACCGTAAAAATAACTCCTAAGGCAGGAATTACTCTTTCAGTTGAAAAAAACGTTATTAAAGTTTCTGGAATGGATAAAAATGTTGTTGGTCAAACAGCTGCTGAAATAAGAAAAGTCAAAAAACCAGAACCATATAAGGGTAAGGGAATTCATTACGTCGGAGAAAGAATAATTAGGAAAGAAGGTAAAAAAGTTGCCGGTTCAACAGCATAGTTAAAATCATAAAAATATGAGAAAAGTTTTGAGACAGAATTTAATAAGAGAAAGAAGAAAAATAAGAGTTTCTAAAAAGATAAACGGTTCTTCAACTATGCCAAGAATTTCCGTATTCAGAAGTAATAAATATCTTCAGGTTCAATTAATTGATGATGTTGCAGAAAAAACCTTAATAGGCGGAACAACCAAGTCCCTTAAGGGTAAAAAAACAGAACAATCTATTGAATTAGGAAAGACAATAGCTCAGAAAGCTATAAAAGCCGGAATTAAATCCGCGGTCTTAGACAGAAATAAATATAGATATCACGGAAGAATCAAAGCCTTTGTCGAAAGTTTAAGGAATAACGGAATTAAGATATAAAAATTATGAAGCCAAGAGAAAGATTTCAAAAAAAGGAAGAATTTCAAGACAAAGTCTTAGACTTGAGACGTGTTACTCGTGTAACAAAGGGAGGTAAACGTTTTAGATTTAGGGCCACCGTTATCATCGGTGATGGAAAGGGAAGAGTTGGTGCAGGAATCGCAAAAGGAAGCGATGCTTCTCAGGCCATATCTAAAGCCAGAACCAAGGCTACTAAAAACGTAATCAATGTTCCTTTAAGAGGAAGAACAATCATCCATCAAGTTGATGCTAAATTCAGCGCCGCAAGAATTATTCTCAAACCAGCCACAGAAGGTCACGGACTTATCGCTGGAGGTTCGGCTAGAACCGTTCTTTCTTTAGCTGGAGTACGCGATATAACAGCAAAAAGCTTAGGCAGAACTCCTAATAAATTGACTAATGCTCTAGCTACAATCGAAGCGTTGAAGAAATTAAGAGTAAGAAAGATGATAAAATAAAAACATGCAACTTCACGAACTACAAAGAAATAATCCCCTTAAGAGGAAGAAAGCTCCAGTTGGCCGCGGAGGTAAACGTGGAACTTATTCCGGAAAAGGAACCAAGGGACAAAAAGCCAGATCAGGACACAGAATTCGTCCAGCTCAAAGGGATCTTATTCAGAGACTTCCTAAAATGAGAGGTTATAAAAATAAGATTAAAGATGAAGCTTCGACAGAAGTCAGCTTAAATGATTTATCTAAATTAAATTTAAAAGAAATCTCAAAGAAAACTCTTTTAGAAGCTGGAGTTATTAAAAAGATCGGCCAGAATGTAAAAATTTTAGGAACCGGTGAAATTAAAAATGCTTTACACATTAAAGGCATAAAGCTTTCCGCATCTGCTAAGGAAAAAATATTAGCATCTGGTGGAAAAGTTGAATAATTACAACTGATTTAAAATGTTTAATAAAATAGCTCAAATATTCAAAGTTAAAGATATTAGGTCCAAAATTCTAATGACCTTGCTTTGGCTGGGAGTTTTTAGATTATTGGCCATAATTCCAATTCCAGGAGTTAATGCTGCTAACCTTAAGGGATTTCTTAATTCTAATCAGCTATTCGGTTTCTTAAATATTTTTTCAGGAGGATCTCTAAGCAGGCTTTCGGTGATGATGTTAGGAGTTGGTCCATACATTACTTCAACTATTATCATGCAGCTCTTAACCATGGTTTTCCCTCGCTTTAAAGAAATGTATAACGAAGAGGGTAGCGCAGGTAAAGCTAAATTTAATCGCTATTCAAGATTTTTAATGATTCCTTTAGCGGCTCTTCAAGGATTTACATTTTTAAAACTTTTACAGAATCAGGGAGTTATAGCCCCTCTCGGAATTTTTGAAGTTATTGCCAACGTTATTGTGATAGTCACTGGTTCGGTTATCTTGATGTGGATTGGAGAAATTATCAGTGAATATAAGATAGGTAATGGAACATCTCTTATAATCTTAAGCGGTATAGTTTCCAGTATTCCCACAACAATTAAAAATGCTTTAGTTTCTTACGATGCCAGTCTTATTGCAACCTATATTGCTTTTGTAGTCTTAAGTATCGTGATTATAGCTGGAATAGTTTTTGTTAACCAAGGAGAAAGAAGAATTGCAGTTTCTTATTCAAAAAGAATTAAGGGCAATAAAATGTATGGAGGCTCAATGAGTCATCTCCCATTAAAAGTTAACCAGGCAGGAGTTATTCCAATTATATTCGCCATCTCAATCATGCTCTTTCCTCAATTTTTAGCTCAAATAGTTGCCACTTTTTCCAAGGGAGGATTAGCTACAAGAATTACGGATTATATTAACGCCTTTTTCAACAATCAAGCAGTTTACTCAATTTCATATTTTCTTTTAGTTGTAATTTTCACTTATTTCTACACCTCAATCACATTTGATTCAAAAGAGATTTCAAAAAATTTGCAAAGAAGCGGAGCTTTCATTCCGGGTATTCGCCCAGGAGATCCGTCTTCAGAATTTTTATCTAAAACAACTAAGAAAGTCACTTTCTTTGGAGCTGTGTTTTTGGGAATAGTTGCTATTTTACCAAATTTAACTAGAGCCCTAACCGGACTTCAGATTTTATCAATCGGAGGAACAAGTTTACTTATCGTTGTCTCGGTTGCGCTAGAAACAATGAAGCAGTTAAATTCTCAATTAGTCGCCAGAGAATATGAAGGATTTGAATAATTTTAGTTTGACAATAGTATCAATTTTTAATAAAATATCTAAACATTAAACGATGTCTACAATCTCTCAATTAGTTAGAAAAGGAAGGAAAAAGACCACATATAAATCAAAATCCCCAGCTATGGGAAGATATTTTAATACCATACAAAATAAGCCGGTTTTTTCCGCATCTCCATTCAAGAGAGGTGTTTGCATCAAGGTTGGAACTACCACTCCTAAAAAACCAAACTCAGCCGTTAGAAAAATTGCTAGAGTTCGTCTAACTAACGGAACCGAAGTAACCGCTTACATCCCAGGAGAAAAACATAATCTTCAGGAACACTCCGTTGTTATGATCAGGGGTGGACGTGTCAAAGATTTGCCAGGAGTTAGATATCATATTGTTCGCGGAGTATTAGATGCTTCAGGAGTCGAAGGTCGTCGCCAGCAAAGATCGGGATATGGAGCCAAAACTCCAAAAGATGACGCCAAAAAATAGAATCAAGAATAAATTAAAATGAGAAAGAAAAGAGTTTACAGAAAAAATTATAAGCCAGATCCAAAATTCCAAAGCATTCAGAATGGAAGGTTTATTAACTATATAATGCAAGAAGGAAAGAAAGATGTTGCCACCAAAATCTTTTATGACACTTTAGAGGTTATTAAAAAGCAGACCAAAGAAGAGGGAATTGCTGTTTTTGAAAAAGCTCTTTTAAATGTTACTCCAGAAGTTGAAGTTGGAACAAAGAGAGTCGGAGGAGCTAACTATCAAGTTCCAAAAGAAGTTAGACCTGAAAGAAAATTTATGTTGGCCGCTCGTTGGATTATTGCTGCTGCCAGAGCCAAGAAGGGAAAGCCAATCGCTGAAAGGCTAGCCGAAGAAATTATTTTGGCTTCTAAAAATGAAGGATCAGCTATTAAAAAGAAGTTGGATACGCATCGTATGGCAGAAGCCAACCGCGCTTTCGCTCATTTTTCCTGGTAATCTTTATTATAAAATTAAAAGCCCAGATTTTCTTTTCAAGAATCTGGGCTTTGGTGAAAATATTAAATCGAAAATTTATTTATGTCTAAATATCCAATTGAAAGAGTCCGCGATATAGGTATCACAGCTCATATCGATGCTGGTAAAACAACAGTTTCAGAACGTGTTCTTTATTACACGGGAGTTTCTCATAAAATAGGAGAAGTTCACACTGGCGATACCGTCATGGACTGGATGGATCAAGAGCGCGAAAGAGGAATCACTATCACTTCCGCTGCCACCACTTGCTTTTGGATACCTTCATATCTAAAAAGAGATAACCCAAACAAATCGATCGCAGATCTTAAAAAAGATAGCGAATACAGAATAAACTTAATTGACACTCCTGGGCACATCGACTTTACCGTTGAGGTTAAGCGCTCATTGAGAGTTTTAGATGGTGCCGTCGTTGTTTTTGATGGTGTTTCTGGTGTTGAGCCTCAATCTGAAACCAACTGGAGATATGCAGACGAGTTCGGAGTTCCAAGAATCTGCTTCATAAATAAATTAGATAGAATGGGTGCTTCTTTTATGGATTCATTAAAATCAATTCATGAAAGATTGAATCCAAACGCAATTCCAGTTCAGCTTCCTATGGGATCAGAAGCTAATTTTAAGGGCGTCATAGACTTAATCAGAAACACAGCTGTTTATTTCGAGGGAGAAATGGGAGGAGATATTATTGAAAAAGAAATTCCAGAAGAATTTAAAAAAGAAGCAGCTGAATGGAGACAAAAATTAATAGAAAAAATTGTAGAACAAGACGAAAAACTTCTTGAAAAATATTTAGCAGGAGAAGAAATTCCGGTTGCTGATTTGAAAAAAACTTTAAGAAAAGCCACTTTAGCCGTAAAGCTTATTCCAGTCTTTACCGGAACAGCTTTAAAAAATAAAGGAGTCCAGTTGGTTTTGGATGGTGTTATTGATTATCTTCCGGCCCCAACAGATTTGCCTCCAACTAAAGGAACAGATTTTAAAACAGGAGCCCCAGTTTCTCGTATTCCAAAAGATACCGAGCCATTCTGTGCTTTAGCTTTCAAGATTGCCGCAGATCCTTTCGTCGGTTCTTTAACCTTTTTCCGTGTTTATTCAGGAAGTTTGAAAAAAGGAAGCTATATTTTAAATTCCACTAAAAATGTTCAAGAACGTATTGGTAGAATCGTTAGAATGCACGCTAATAAGCGCGAAGAGGTAGACGAAATTCCAGCCGGAGATATTGGAGCCATTGTAGGACTTAAGGGAACCACAACTGGAGACACTCTCTGCGATCCAGAAAATCCATTAGTCTTAGAAAAAATTGTCTTCCCAGAACCAGTTATTTCTCAAAAGATTGAACCTAAGAGTAAAGCTGACCAAGAGAAGATGGGTATGGCTTTAAATAGATTAAGAGAAGAAGATCCAACCTTCCACGTTAAAGGAGATGCTGATACGGGAGAAACTATTATCTCTGGAATGGGAGAGCTTCATCTTGAGGTTTTAGTTGAAAGAATGAAGCGCGAATTCGGAGTTGAGGCCAACGTTGGCCGTCCACAGGTTGCCTATAAGGAAACCATTAAAGGCACAGCCGAAGCGCAGGGTAAATATATCAAGCAGTCTGGAGGACGCGGACAATATGGAGACGTTAAAATTAAAGTTGAGCCATTGGAGCGCGGAAAAGGATTTGAATTCGTTGACGCCATTAAATCTGGTGCTATTCCAAGAGAATTTATTCCAGCCGTTGAAAAAGGTATTACGGCTGAAAAAGAAAAGGGAGTTGTCGCCGGTTTCCCTATGGTGGACTTCAGAGTCACTTTAATAGACGGTTCATATCACGATGTCGACTCTTCTGAAATGGCCTTCAAATTTGCCGGTTCAATGGCCTACAAAGAAGGTGTTAAAAACGCCAAACCAGTCATTCTTGAACCTATTATGAAAGTCCAAGTTATTATCCCAACAGAATTTATGGGTGATATTACCGGAGATATTTCCTCTAAGAGGGGACGCATTGAAGAAATGTCAGATCGTATGAACACTAAAGTTGTGGACGCCAAAGTTCCTCTTTCGGAAATGTTCGGTTATGCAACCAGATTAAGATCAATGACACAGGGAAGAGGAAACTTCACTATGGAATTCTCCAACTACGAAGAAGCTCCAGCATCAGTTACCGCTTTGATTAAGGAAGGAAAGAAATAGAAAAATCATCAAAAAACCACCCAATTTTGGGTGGTTTTTTGATATCTGTAAACTTTCTCAAAATAAAATTCCTTACTATATATTGACTATTTAATGCGTATTGTGCTATAAATATAAAAGTTTTGTTACGAACATTAACCAATTAAAGCTAATTTCTCGTATAGGGCGCGAGCTCTCAAGAGGGATGTAGCTTTAAAAGAAAAGGGAGATCTGCGATGTGTCTAGGGCGAAAGAATAGTATTATTTTTGCGCACATTTCAACCATCCTCGTAATCATAAGTGGACTTTTGTTGTTTTTGTGCTCAAGAACTGCATAAAGGCAGCACGAAGATCTGTAAAAACACCCAAAGGGCGATATGTTTGTCTGGCGGGTGTTTTAATTTGTAAATTATTCTAGTCTAGTGGCTATTGGCTAAACCCTATACCCTATGTATAATTTAACGCATACGAAACATGCAAAGAACTCTTATTGGCGAGTTGAAAAATCACATTGGTAAAGAAGTTTTATTAAAAGGCTGGGTAGATGTCCGTCGCGACCATGGAAAATTAATTTTCTTTGATCTCCGCGATGTCTCTGGAATCGTCCAGATGGTAGTCCTTCCAAACCACAAAGAAGCTATGGAAAAATCTCAACCTATTCGCGATGAATGGGTTCTTGAGGTTAAAGGTAAAGTTAATTCGAGACCTGAAAAAATGGTTAATGCCAATGAATTAAATGGCTCAATCGAATTAGAAGTTTTGGAAATAAATATCTTAAACGAGGCCAAAACTCCTCCATTTGATTTGCACTCCGACGGAAAAGAGATAAACGAAGAAGCTAGATTAAAATATAGATATTTAGATTTGCGTCGTGGAAGAATGCAAAAAAATATCAGAAATAGATTTAAGGTTGAAAATTTTGTCCGTAATTTCTTGGAAAAAGAAAATTTTACCGAAATTGAATCACCTCTTCTTTCTGCTCCAACACCAGAAGGTTCCAGAAGCTATATTGTGCCAAGTCGCCTATGGAATGGCAGTTTCTATTCTCTGCCCCAATCTCCTCAGCAGTATAAGCAATTATTAATGGTTGCTGGTTTTGAAAAATATTTCCAATTCGCTCGCTGTATGAGAGACGAAGATACTCGAGGCGACCGCCAGCCAGAATTCACCCAGTTAGACATGGAGTTATCTTTCGTGTCAGAAGAGGACGTAATAAGTCTTAATGAAAGACTTTTAATAGACATTGTTAAAAAATTTTATCCAGAGAAAAAAATCCAAGAGATTCCTTTTCCTAGAATCACCTATAAGGAAGTTATGGAGCGTTATGGTTCCGACAAGCCTGATATTAGGAAAGACAAAAACGATCCAAATCTTTTAGCTTTCCTTTGGGTTACTGATTTTCCATTTTTCGAAAAAACAGGAGAAGACAATATTGATGGAACGGGGGAATGGACATTCACTCATAATCCATTTTCAAGACCAAAAGAATCTGATTTAGAAAACTTTAGGAATAAAAAGAATATCGGCAGTATTTTAACCACCCAATATGATGTTACTTTAAACGGTTTCGAGATCGCCGGCGGAAGCATCAGGAATTATAGATCATCCGATCTTAAAACCACTTTCCAAATTATGGGTTACAGCGATGAACGTATCCAAAAAAACTTCGGGCATATGTTGACCGCCCTAGATTTTGGTGCTCCGCCCCACGGAGGAATTGCTTGGGGCTTCGATCGCTTAATGATGATTTTGGAAAATGAGCCAAACATCAGAGAAGTCATTCCATTTGCTAAAACTGGAGAAGGCAAGGATCTAATGATGGAAGCACCATCAGAAGTTTCCGAGCGCCAACTTAAAGAATTGGGTATTACCATAAAACCAAAAAAGAAATAAAATATAAAAATATGCACAGAAAATCAGAAAAAACATTAGTAATCTTAAAACCAGATTCAGTTCAGAGAGGATTAATCGGAGAAATAATTAGCAGATTCGAAAGAGCTGGCCTAAAAATGATCGGAGTTAAATTAGTGGTTCCAACCGCAGCCATGGCGGAAAAACACTATACAACCGATCCAGAATGGATTATGAAGACAGGTAGAAAAGCTATAGAAGCCTATAAGAAAAACGGCAAAAAACCACCATCAGAAGACCCAGAAGAAGTAGGCAAAAAGGTTTTAAATAACTTAAAACACTATTTAACCTGTGGACCGGTAGTTGTTATGGCCTGGAGGGGAATTCACGCTGTAGGGGTCGTTAGAAAGCTTGTTGGTTCAACAGAACCAATGTCTTCCGACGTGGGAACTATCCGAGGAGACTATACGATAGATTCTTATGAGATCGCAGATTTAGACGGACGAGCAGTCAGAAACTTGATTCATGCATCGGGCACAGAAGACGAAGCCGATAAAGAAATTAATTTATGGTTTAAGAAAGATGAAATCTTAAAATATAATTTGGTTTCCGAAAGAATCCTTTACGATATAAATCTAGACGGCATCCTAGAATAAAAAATAAAAAACCCGCACAATGCGGGTTTTTTATTTTTCAAATCTTATACATTCATTCCACCACCCATACCAGAGGTATTATCAGCTGTTTTCCTGCAGTCGACAGAATATTTTCCAGGACCAGTAATCATTAAAGAAACTAAGCCAGCTAATAATGAGAGTGGTAATTCCATTGAGTTTGGCCCAATAAGTCCAACCTTCATATGTACTGTAAATATTGCCACCAACATTACAATTCCAAGCAATTTAGTTGCCCAATGCGTTAAGAATCCTAATAAAACCGCAATTCCTCCCAAGAATTCAACCCAAGATACTAAGACGGCAAAAAATCCAGCAGCAGGAATTCCAACTTGAGAGAAAAATCCCTCAACCATTCCATCCGGAGCTCCAATCTTCTGCCAGCCATGAGCTATAAATATAACACCAATCACAACTCTTAATATTAATGGGGCAATCTCTTGCCATTTATCAGAACACTTACATTTCAATAAGTTCATTTTTTTTATAATTTATATTTTAATGTGATACAATTATAGCATTAAAAATCGGTTAATTCTATGAAAATATTAAAAGAATTGATTTTAATAATTGTTTTAGTCGGCGTTTTTTATTTTTTTGGAATTCCTTGGTATAAAAACCAAACAACTAAAAATTTCAAAGAAACTTCTTTTACATTTTCCGAAGGCGTATGCAAATTTGCTAAAGATTGTTCTTATGCTGGTGACGGTTGTGGCGGTGGGCACGGAGTTTGTACTAACGATCCTAAAAAGCACGAAAATGATATCAGCACTTGCAATATAAATGCCACACATCCTAAAAATAATGGATTTGAATGTTCTTGTATTAATACAAAATGTGGTTGGGGTAAGTAATTTTTGTAATAATTTTAAAAACTAAACGACATAATACATATGTATATACCAATAATTTTAGGGACATCCAGAGACGGTAGTGTTTCCGAGCATGTTGCCGATTTTGTTTTTAATTACATTAAGGGATTAAATAAATTCGAAACAGAGCTTTTAAAGACAAAAGATTTTGTTTCGATTCCTTCTACGGGCGGAGCTATGAATAAAGAAATGCACGATAAGTGGCAATCTTCAGCTAATCGCGCCGACGGATTTATAATTGTTTCTCCAGAATATAATCACGGTTATCCTGGTGAATTAAAGCTAATGATTGATGAATTTTTAAAAGAATACGAACATAAACCATTCGGAATTTGTGGGGTTTCAATTAGTCCAATGGGAGGGGTGAGAATGGTAGAGGCCTTAAAGGGAGTTATTTCTGAACTGAGGGGAGTCAGCTTAAGAAATTCTGTGTATTTTTCTACTGGTAATAAAATTTTAGACGATAATGAATACAAAGAGGGTAAAAAACCCCAAATCAATACAATGGTTGATGAGCTTCTCTGGTATGCTGAAGCATTAAAGGCAAAAAGGGGTTAATCTAACCTTTATTAGTATTTTTATGTTATAAAATATATGAATAAATTTAATGAAGAAGAATTAAAAAAGAAATTAACTCCAGAAGAATATAGGGTTTTGCGCGAAAAGGGTACAGAGGCCCCTTTTGCCGGAGAATATGTAAACGAACACTCTAGGGGGATGTATAAGTGTAAGGTCTGCGATGCCGTATTATTTTCATCGGACGCTAAATTCGATTCTGGAACTGGTTGGCCAAGCTTTACAGATCCTGCTAATACCAAAAACATAGAATTAAAAACGGATGAATCTCATGGCATGAATCGAACCGAAGTTTTATGTAAAAATTGCGGAAGCCATTTAGGTCATGTTTTTAATGATGGTCCAACTAGTATGGACGGTAAAAAAGCCAGTGGCCAAAGATTTTGTATTAATTCTGTTTGTTTGAAACTAGAGAAAGAAAAATAAAAAAAATCCGCCTTGAGGCGGATTTTTTTTATTATTTAGTAGAGTTGCTTAATATCTCATCTCCTTCGCCCAATCCAGAAACCACCTCAACTAATCCATTAGTTCCACGAATTCCAGTTTCTATCTTAATTTCTGAAATTTCTCCTCCAATCATTTTTTTAACATAAGATCCATCATTTTTTTCAGTTATTGCATATTGCGGAGCAATTAAAATATTTTCTTTTTTCAAGGTTTCAATTCTTAAATTAGACGTTAATCCACTTTTAATTCTAGGATCATATGAATCAAATTGCGCCTTTATTTTAAAATTAACTACTCCATCAACAATAGTTTCTCCCGGTTCAATCTCATATATTTTAGCTGTAAAATTTTCTTTTCCAAAAGCATCCATAGTTAAATTAATAATATTTCCTATATTAACTTTTCCAATATCTGTTTCTGGAATATTTGCTTCAATTATTAAACCTCCTTCAGAGTGAACAGTTAAAATATTTTTATTTATATTTGCAATTTCTCCGACTTCGGCATCTTTCTTGGTTATTTTTCCATCAATAGGTGATCGCAAAGATGCCTTTGCTAGTTTAGCTCTAATTGATTGAATTTTTGCTTTTGTTTGATCTATTGATGCTTTCTGTATAGCTATTTCTTCTGGCGATCCTCCAGATTTTTTAAGAGCTAAGGTCTTTTCTTCTATGTCGAGAGTAGATTTAGCCGATTCATATGCTTGAATATAGCTATTTAAGCTAGACAATACCGTATTTACATTCGTTCTTGCTGTTGAAATATTTGATTTATAAGTATCCAAAGAAGTTGCCGAAAGAGAGCTGCTTGGATTTGCATTATTAACAGCTATTCCAGCATTATCTAATAAAGATTTTGCTTTATCCACTACATTTTTAGCATCAGAATAATAATTTTCTATTTCTGAATAAGAATTTAACGTATTAATTTTAGTATAAAGCGCCCCCAAAAGACCTTCCACCTCAGACCTTCCGATTTCGAGGTTTAATTTAAGTTGCGAATCAGAGACTGGTATATTAAAAATTGGAGATATTCCTTTTGGGTTTGTGTATAAAGCATCTAATTTATTTCTAATAGAATCGTCTGTTGTAGTGTAGCTACTATATATAGAACTAATTAAATTTTCTTTGGAAGTTTTTAAATTTGTTTCAGCACTTAAAACTTTTGCCTCCTGAACTCCAACTTCTTCAGATTTAGCCCCGCTCAATATATTGGCGAGCTTTAAGTTTTCTATGTTTAACCCAGCTTCGCTTTCTGCTAAGTCTGCATATAAATCAGTTTTATCAATTTCAGCCAAAAGCTGTCCGGCATATACTTCTTCGCCAACTTTTACATAAATATTGCTTATTTTCCCCGCTGTTTCAAAACCAAGAGATATCTCTTTTAGCGGAGCAGTTTTTCCAGTCACTACAACTTCTTCTGAAAGAGATCCTTTAGTTATCCTTATCGATTCATAATTATTTCCATTTTTCGCTTTTACAACAAAAAAAGTAATCAAAATTACGGCCAAAATTCCAACACCCAATAAAATCTTTTTGTTTTTATTCATATATCTTTTTATGTGTTATATGATAATATTTTTTACCATTTTTAGCAATTTATAAGCAATATAATTAAATCTATTTTTTATCTGAAATATGTGCTATCATTGCCATACATACCCCCCAGTCCCTGGGAATGGGGTGATTTTTCGTATCCATAACCCAACTAAATCAATGAGTAAATTTGAATTAATCTCAAAAAACCAACCAGCAGGTGACCAGCCTAAAGCGATTAAGTCGCTTGTTTCAGGTTTAAAAAATGGATATGACTACCAGACTCTTTTGGGAGTAACCGGCTCTGGAAAAACTTTTACCATTGCCAATGTAATTGCTGAAATCCAAAAACCAACACTCGTGATTGCTCACAACAAAACTTTAGCCGCCCAGCTTTGTAATGAGTTACGTGAATTGTTCCCCAAAAATTCCGTAAACTATTTTGTTTCTTACTACGACTACTATCAACCAGAGGCCTATATGCCAAATTCTGATACTTATATCGGCAAAGAATCTATGGTTAACGAAGAAATAGATAAACTTCGCCACGAAGCCACAGTTTCTCTCCTTACTAGAAAAGATGTTATCGTGGTTGCTTCTGTTTCTTGTATTTATGGATTAGGAGCTCCAACGGCATACGCAGAAAATATTTATAAACTCACCTCGGGAATGGATATTGATAGGGCAGAATTTTCCCGTAGGTTGGTGACTTTACAATATTCTAGAACTTCTGTTGATTTAAAAAGAGGCAATTTTCGCCTTCGAGGAGAAAATTGGGAAATCATGCCTCCAGGAAAAGATGTTATTTATTCTTTTGAGGTTAAAAACGGAAAAATCCAAAAAATCTACGAAGTAGATCCAATTTTAGGTTTCCAACCAGGCAAAACTCCAGAAATGGAAGAGGTGATAATTTCTCCAGTTAAGCATTTCATCACTCCCAAGCAAGATATGGATAAAGCCATCGTAAGAATCCAAGAGGAGTTAAAAAACAGATTAAAATATTTTGAAAAAAACGGAAAATTATTAGAAGCAGAACGTTTAGAGAGAAGAACTAAATTTGATTTAGCTATGATGCGCGAAATTGGCTATTGTAATGGCATAGAAAACTATTCTCAGCCAATTTCAGGGCGCAATCCAGGTGAACCCCCAGAAACTTTATTGGATTATTTTCCTAAAAAAGAAGACGGCTCACCAGACTTTTTAACCGTCATAGACGAATCACACGTCACCGTTCCTCAATTAAATGGAATGCACGCAGGAGACGCTTCCAGAAAAGAAACTTTAGTTGAATATGGGTTTAGGCTTCCCTCCGCTAAAGATAATAGGCCCTTAAGATTTGAAGAATTTAAAGAAAGAATAGGGCAGACTATTTTTACTTCCGCAACGCCTGCGAAATTCGAATATGAAAACTCCAAGCAGATAGTGGAGCAGATTATTCGTCCAACCGGTCTTTTAGATCCAGAAATAGAAATTAAGCCAGTTAAGGGTCAGGTTGATGATGCTATTTTAAGAATCAAAGAAATAGTTGAGAAAAAAGAGAGGGTTTTAGTCACGACTCTAACTAAAAAAATGGCCGAAGATTTAAGTTCTTATCTGGCAGAAAAAAATATTAAAGTCAGCTATCTGCATAGTGATGTAAAAACGCTAGACAGAATTAAAATTCTTACCAATTTAAGAAAAGGCAATTTTGACTGTTTGGTTGGGGTAAACCTCTTAAGAGAAGGTTTGGACTTGCCAGAAGTTTCTTTAGTTTTAATTTTAGATGCAGACAAGGAGGGATTTTTAAGAAGTGAAACGTCTCTTACTCAAACTATCGGCCGCGCTGCCAGAAACTCTGCAGGAAAAGTTATTCTTTATGCAGATAATATTACCGGCTCTATAGAAAAAGCCGTAACAGAAACAAGGCGCAGACGCACTCTCCAAGAGGCCTATAACAAGCTTCATAATATAACTCCAAAAACTATTATTAAAGAAATAAAAGACATCTTACCAGCCGAAGAGATTTTAAAAATAGAAACCATGCCTCTTCCAAAATCTAAACGTGCTATGACTGCTTTAATTAAAGAAAAGGAAAGAGAGATGAAGATCGCCGCCGAAGGATTAGATTTCGAACTCGCTACGATTTTAAGAGATGAAATTAAAAGGTTGAAAAGTAAAGACGCAATAAAAGAAAAATAATATGAAAGAAAATAAAATCATCGTCAAAGGCGCTCGTCAGCATAATCTCAAAAACATCAATCTAGAAATTCCCAGAGACAAGATGGTTGTTTTTACTGGTCTTTCTGGATCTGGTAAATCTTCCCTAGCTTTCGACACAATTTTTGCCGAAGGACAAAGAAGATATATTGAGTCTCTTTCTGCCTATGCCAGGCAATTTTTAGGCAAACTAGATAAGCCAGACGTGGACGAAATAACTGGCCTTTCTCCGGCAATTTCAATAGATCAAAAAAGCCACTCTGCCAATCCTCGTTCAACGGTAGCCACCATCACAGAAATCTACGACTATCTAAGAGTTCTTTTCGCCCGCGCGGGAAAACCTCATTGCCCAAACTGTGGCAGTGAAATTAAAAAACTTACCAACGAAGAAATCGTTGATATCGCCATAGATTTCGCTCGTGAAAATAAAGGAGAAAATAATTTAAGCATTTTAGCTCCAGTTATTCGCGGTAGAAAAGGGGAATATTATCAGTTGCTTTATGATCTATTAAATTCGGGATATAGAGAAGTTAGAATCGACGGCAAATATCATAACCTAAAAGAAAGAATTGAGCTTTCAAAATATAAAATCCACAATATCGATCTACTCTTAGATAGAATTCCTGGAATGTTAGATTTCAAAGATAAAGACAATCGCTTAAGGGTTTCGGAAGCCATAGAAAATGCTTTGAAATATGGAAATGGAGTGGTAACCGTCATCACTAATAAAGAAATATCTTTGTCTTCAAAATTCACTTGCGCCAACGACGGTTTTTCTTTCCCAGAAATAGAGCCAAGATTATTCTCTTTCAATTCTCCCTATGGCGCCTGCGAAGCCTGCGGCGGTTTGGGAACAGAGTCAATTTTTTCTGAAAAAATCTGTCCAAAATGCGATGGCAAAAGGCTAAAACCAGAATCTTTAAGTGTTTTAATTCAAGGCAAGAATATCGCCAACGTTGTTTCGATGTCTATTCAGGATGTTTACGATTACTTTTTAGAACTTATAAAAAAACTAAAAGACGACAAGAAAAAAGAAAATACTTTTCATATTGCCGAAGCTCCGATAAAAGAAATTTCATCTCGTCTTAAATTCTTACTAGATGTGGGTTTGGATTATTTATCGCTTGAAAGAAAAGCTGGAACTTTATCTGGCGGAGAAGCGCAAAGGATTCGCTTAGCTTCACAAATCGGTTCCCGCCTTGTCGGCACTCTTTATATCTTAGATGAACCAACAATAGGCCTTCATCAAAGGGATAATGAAAAATTAATTCATACCCTCTTAGATTTAAGAGACATTGGGAACACCATCATTGTCGTTGAGCACGACGAAGACACCATTAGATCTTCCGATTATTTAGTTGATATCGGCCCAGAAGCCGGAATCCACGGGGGTAAAATTGTTGCCGAAGGACCAATCCCTCAAATTTTAAATGATAAAAAAGCAGAAAGTGCATCTTTAACCATTCAATATCTTAATGGAAAGAAATTTATAGAAACTCCCGCCAAGAGAAGGGAGATCAAAAAAAATCACGACTTCTTAAAATTGAAAGGAGTTGATGCTAATAACTTAAAAAATATTGATTTAGAAATTCCTCTAAGAAGATTTGTGGCGGTAACGGGTGTCTCTGGCTCAGGAAAAAGCACTTTAGTCTACGATGTCTTATATAAAACTCTCGCTAATAAATTTAACGGTGCTGAATACAAACCAGGCAGTCATAAGGCCATTTTGGGATTGGAATATATCAATCGTGTGGTAAACGTGGATCAATCAGCCATTGGGCGAACTCCAAGGTCAAATCCGGCAACCTATGTTGGCGCTTGGACTTATATCAGGGATCTTTTCGCCTCTTCGCCCGACGCCAAAGTCCGCGGCTATAAACCAGGCAGATTCAGTTTTAATGTTCCAGGCGGACGCTGCGAAAACTGCGAAGGCCATGGAGTAATTGCCATTGAAATGCATTTCTTACCGACGGTGTATGTTGAGTGCGATATTTGCCGTGGAAAAAGATTTGATCGTGAAACTCTTGAAGTTCTTTATAATGGAAAAAATATTTACGAAGTTTTAAAAATGAATGTCACGGAGGCCGCCAGTTTTTTCTACGATATTCCATGGCTCTATGACAGATTAAAAATCTTAGAAGATGTGGGATTAGGTTATCTTGAGATCGGCCAATCGGCTACAACTCTCTCCGGTGGAGAAGCTCAAAGAATTAAACTATCTGCCGAACTTGGGAAAAAAGATACTAGACGCAGTGTTTATATTTTAGACGAACCAACAACCGGTCTTCACTTCGCCGACATCCAAAAACTCTTAGAAGTTTTAAATAAGCTCGTTGATAGAGGAAACAGCGTTGTAGTAATTGAGCATAATTTAGATGTCATCAAAACCGCAGATTGGGTGATAGATTTAGGTCCAGAAGGGGGAGAAAAAGGAGGGAAAATAATCGCCGAAGGCACGCCAGAAGAAATCGCCAAAAAAGCCGGCAGTTTCACAGGAGAATATCTAAAGAAGGTTTTAAAGAAATAATATGGAAAAAATCAGATGCGAATGGTGCCTAAAAACTCCTTTATATATCAAATATCATGATGAAGAGTGGGGCGTTCCAGTTCACGACGATAAAAAACTCTTTGAATTTTTAGTTTTAGAAAGCTTTCAAGCAGGACTTTCTTGGCTAACAATCTTAAATAAACGAGAAAACTTTAGAAAAGCTTTCAAAAACTTCGATCCAATTAAAGTTTCTAAATTCACTAAAGTAGATTTTAATCGTTTAATTAAGGATGCCGGAATCATCCGAAATAAATTAAAAATTGAGGCCGCTATAAATAACGCCAAGCGATTTTTAGAAATTCAAAAAGAATTTGGAACTTTCGACAAATATGTCTGGAGTTTTATTAAAAACAACACAGTAATTAATAAAAATAAATCCATGAAAGACTATGTCGCAAAAAGCGAAGTTTCGGATGCTATGAGCGAAGATATGGGTCGTCGTGGTTTCAAGTTTCGCGGCTCAACCATCTGTTATGCCTTTATGCAGGCAGTTGGAATGGTTAATGACCACTTAGTTAATTGTTTCAGATATAAAGAACTCACAAAATAGGATTTCTTATTGTATAATTAAACCCAATGAGGAAATATATTCTTTTTGGATTTTTAATTCTCGCTTTGGTATTTTTAGTCCGTGAAGCTAAAATTGTATATAATCAAAGACAAGATTTAGAAAAGCATTTTTCTGAACTGCAATCAGATTATGATGCTATGAAAAACAGGAATCAAAAATTAGCCGAAACTTTAGAGGCAATGAAAGATCCTGAGTTTAGAGAAAAATCATTAAAATCAACTTCAAATTATAGAAAAGCAGACGAAAAACTTTATATAGTTGTTCCTGGCAAAAAACAAAATGAATAAATATCACATAACTCTTCTTTCTTTCTTAGGTGTAGGAATGTTTATCTATTTTTTAACTATTAGCGGTAATTATCCCATTGCTTATGTTAATGGAGATTTTATTTCTCAAAAATCATATAACGAATATTTAGTTTCGGCAGTTCATTATTATTCAGAAGCTAGTAAGGTTGCTAATAACGGGGAGCCTATTCAGGATTTCTCTCCATATATACCGGAAATTAGGCGGTCAATTTTAGACAAAATAATTTCAGATTCAATTATAGAAAGCAGACTAGAGGATGTTTTAGGAAGTGATTTAGATGGTATGGTTAGTAAAAAAATTGAACCAGCGATTCAAAGCGACAAATTTCCACAATATGCTTCTTCCTTATATGGAATTTCTTTTGAGAGAGTCAGAAAAATAGTTTTAGAGCCACAAGCTAGACAGGAAATCTTACAGGGCAGATTATCTCTTGAAAATCTTAATTTTGATAATTGGATTTCAGAGGCTAAGAAAAATGCTAAAATACACATCTTTATAAACGACTTAAAATGGGACGGCTCTGCTGTTGCTTTTAAATAGGGTCTTTTCTAGAATCTAATTGGATCAGCGGAATTAGTACAGTGGTAGTACGCGACCTTCCCAAGGTTGAGACACGAGTTCGATTCTCGCATTCCGCTCCATGCCACCTTAGCTCAGCCGGTAGAGCAACACTTTCGTAAAGTGGAGGTCCCGAGTTCGATTCTCGGAGGTGGCTCTAAATCTTGAACAATTGATTGATTTTGTTATGCTTTAAACATACATGATTGCAATTCCAAAAAGAATTAATGGAAGTTGGTGGTTCGCCCAAATATCTAGAAGGGCGAGCTTTGTATTTGCATAATACTTTTATATAATTTCAAATCTAAAACCCGCCCTTTAAACAGGGCGGGTTTCTTTTTCATAAGGAGTTTGAAAATCATGGGTGGATGGATAGATCCAGATGACAGAGTTTTTATTAAGTCGCCCCTAGAAAGGAAAGGGGTTGAAGTTAAATGTGGATGCCTTAACTCTGATAGTGGCAAAAAGGAGTCTGATTGTGGATGTAGTTGCGATAATTGCTCAAGAGGCAAATGTCCTTTAAGGAAATAAATAAAACCATAGACCTGAATGTAACAAGTTTCATTCAGGTCTATTATTATTTTACATTTTTCACTTCATTCTTATACTTAAAGTATCATGTTTAGTAACCTAACCGGCAAATACGACAAATTAAACGCTCATTTAACCATTTTCCCTGGTGCGGGTGGAGATGATGCTAAAGATTGGGCAGACATGCTTTTTAGTATGTATCTTAAATATGCCCAAAAAAGAAACTGGAAAGTTATTGAAACAGGTGATAGATCTTTGGAAATAAAAGGTGAATACGCTTATGGAAATTTAAAAAAAGAAATGGGAGTTCATCGCTTAGTAAGAATCTCTCCATTTTCAGCTAAAAAACTTCGCCACACTTCTTTTGCCTTAGTAGAGATTATTCCAGTCTTTGAAGCGGTAGAATTAAAAAATTTAAATATTCCTCCAGAAGACTTTAGGGTTGAGTTTACCCGTTCAAGCGGCCCTGGTGGACAAAACGTAAATAAAAGAGAAACTGCCGTTCGGGTGGTTCATATTCCAACTGGTCTAGCTTGCGAATCCCAAGCCGAGCGTGGTCAGGGCCAGAACAGGGAAAAAGCCATGAATCTTTTAAAAGCCAAGCTTTTTCATATGATGCAGGCTAGTCAAATGAAAGAAATTTCAGAGCTTCGCACCAAAGTTAAACCAGAATGGGGAAATCAGATCCGTTCCTATGTGCTTCATCCATATAAACAGGTGGTAGATCACAGAACGAAGCTTAAAGTTCATAATCCAGAAGAAGTCTTAAATGGAGAATTGGATAAATTTATAGACGCAGAGCTAGATTTTCCAATGCAGGAAAATAATCCAATATAGCTTACTTATTGATTGTGTATTGCGGTTTGCGCTAACAGCTTCCTTTTGTGTTAAAATATATCATACAAGATATATGATAACTTTTTCGAACGTATCAAAGGCATATGATAAAAATTCTCCAGCGCTAGACAATGTAGATCTCTTTATTAAAGACGGGGAATTTGTTTCTCTGGTTGGTAAATCCGGCGCCGGAAAATCAACCTTAATCAAGCTTTTAATAGGAGAAGAGAAGCCGACTAAGGGCAAAATAGTTTTAGGAGAAATTGATATAGGTAAATTAAAACCAAAAGAGTTGCCAGAATATAGGCGTCAAATCGGAATAGTTTTCCAAGATTTTAAGCTTCTTCCGCGAAAAAACGTTTATGAAAACGTTGCCTTCGCTTTAGAGGTTAAAGGAAGACCGCAAGAAGAAATTCAAGAATTGGTCCCCCAAGTTTTGGATTTAGTTGGTCTTCGCGAAAAACAGGCTCGTTTCCCAGGTGAATTATCGGGAGGAGAAAAGCAGAGGGTTGGAATCGCTCGCGCCATCATTCATCATCCTCAAGTTTTAATAGCTGACGAGCCAACAGGAAATTTAGACGAAGAAAATACGGAAGAAATTATCAGCTTACTCTCGAAAATAAACGAACTTGGCACAACGGTCATTTTAGCCACTCACAACAGGGCAGTGGTTAATTTGCTTAGAAAAAGAGTTATCACGGTCGCTGCCGGGAAAATAATTCGCGACGAAGAAAACTCAAAATATTCTTTGTCTCAAAATAAATAGTTAAGCTTCAAACACAATGGCAACAAAAATTTTAAGAATAATAAAATACGGATTTCAGAATTTTATCAGAAACAGCCTCCTCTCTTTAGCGACAATCATAGTTCTAGTTATGGCCCTAGTTGTTTTTGAGGGATTGATGATCTTTCAAGAAGTAACCAACACTACAATCACCTCTTTAAAAGATAAGATAGATATTAGCGTATTTTTTAAAACCAACATTTCCGAAGACGAAGTTCTAAAAGTTAAAAAGGACATAGAATCCTTAAAAGAAGTTAAAGCGGTTGAATATGTTTCCAGAGATAAGGCCCTAGAGAGTTTTAAGGCAAAATATGAAAGTGATCCAAAAATCTCCCAAGCTTTAATCGAATTAGGAAATAATCCATTTTTTGCATCCTTAAATATCAAAGCCAACAATCCCGATGATTACGCTGGCATCGTTTCTTATATGAAGTCGGGCGACATCAAGGAAATGATTGAGGATTTAACCTTCGAAGAAAGTAAATTAGTTATAGACCGTCTTTCAAGATTTATAAGTATTATTCAAAACATTGGACTAGCTTTAACTCTTTTCTTGGCGCTCACTGCGGTTTTAATCACGTTTAACACAATTCGTTTAGCTATTTATTCCAACAGGGAAGAGATTGGTATTATGCGCCTAGTGGGAGCTTCAAATTCTTTCATTAATGGCCCATATATAATTGAATCGGTTATTTTTGGAATCTTAGCCGCTCTTTTCAGTCTTTTAATTATCGGACCATTTATTAATTTTGCCGCCGATAATATTAATAGTTTTATCCCAGAAATAGATATCCGCGCCTTTTTCTACGGCAATCTTTTTAAAATATTCTTCTATGAACTTTTATTCGGATCTTTATTAAGTATCGTCTCTGGAATCTTTGCTATTAGGAAATATATCAAGATCTAGTGTTAGTTTGACAATTATCGCATAAGATTTAAAACTAATCTTATGTTAGATGCCTTAAAAAACATCCCCGAGTCTCCAGGAGTCTATTTAATGAAAGACTCTAAGGGGCAAATAATCTACATAGGTAAAGCCGTTAATTTAAAAAGGCGTGTTTCTAGCTACTTTCAAAAAGCTCACGATTCTCGTATAGAGAAAATGGTTTCCGAAATAAGGGATATTGAATTTAAAATAACCAACTCTGCTTTAGAGGCTTTAATTTTAGAATCAAATTTAATCAAAAAACATTCGCCAATTTTTAATATTAAAGAAAAAGACGATAAAAGTTTCTTATATATAAAAATATCAAAAGAGAAATTTCCTAGGGTTTTCTTAATTAGAGGTAAAGATATTAAGAAGGAAGAGGGAATATTTTTTGGCCCGTTCACCCAAAGTGGATCTTTAAAAGAAGCCTTAAACATCTTAAGAAAGATATTTCCGTTTGCTAACCATGCTCCGCACGAAGGCGCTTCAAAAAAACCAGTTAAGGCCTGTTTTGATTTTCAGATTCATCTTTGTCCAGGAACCTGCATTAATGCCATTACCGCAAAAGATTATAAAAAAAATATTACCAACTTAAAGCTATTTTTAGAAGGTAAAAGAGATAGATTGGTAAAATCTTTAGAGCAAGAGATGAATCAATTTTCCAAAAAACAAGAATTTGAAAAAGCAGAAAATATTAAAAAAAAGATTTTTGCCCTTAATCATATTCAAGATATTTCTTTAATTAAAGAAGATGAGGTTTTATCTGGTCAAAATTCAAATCAATTCAGAATTGAGGGTTATGATATTTCAAACATCTCAGGAACTTCTGCCGTCGGCTCCATGGTTGTTTTTATTAATGGCAAGCCAAATAAAAATGAATATAGAAAATTTAAGATTAAAACCATAACTGGTCCAAATGATACGGGTATGTTGAAGGAGGTTTTATTAAGGCGTTTTAAAAATGATTGGAGAATGCCAAATTTAATTTTAATAGATGGCGGTGTTCCGCAGGTAAATTCAGCTCAAGAAGTCTTAAATAATCTTAATTTAGAAATACCAATCATCGGAATTGCTAAGGGTCCCGACAGAGATAGAAATGATTTTATTGGAAATATTCCTCAAGGCGTTGAAGAGAAAGTTTTAATTCAAGTTCGCGATGAAGCTCATAGATTTGCGATTAAGTTTCATAAAGAATTAAGAGGGAGGAATAGTTTTAAATAAAATTTCGCAAAAAAAAGAGCGGACGCTTCTTATTTTATTTAAGTAGAAGACGGCTTCGCTCCTTGTCATCAGTAATTGTTATTTTTACTGACTTTGTGATTGTTCGGTTTTCGCTTGTTCTTTGGAGTCCTAATTTACTCATATGCATTTTGAGTAAAGACACAAGGAGGTTCGTGTAGGGTCACGCAAGGAACAGGATTGTACCGAATAAGTTTTTGGTTAGCAAAAAAGATTGCTACCATTTATATTATTTTGTATGAAGTCCTGCTAATATTATACATTATTTAGCTTATTTTTATTGTGAATAACCGCCATTTGACAATTAGCAATCTGGCGTGTAGACTGCTAATATATCAAATATTAAATAATATTAAATGGAATTAAACGATCGTTCCAAAAGAATATTAGAGGCAGTAATAAAAGAGTTTATCCGTCTTGGAAAACCTGTTTCTTCTTCAGAAATTTGTTCTGAATATGATTTAGGTGTTAAGTCGGCCACCGTAAGAAACGAGCTCAATAAACTCGAAGAGCTTGGCTATATTTATCAGCCCCACACCTCAGGAGGAAGAATTCCAACCGATGCCGGATACAAATTTTTTGTTTCTTCTTTTATGGATGGTGTCGCTATAGATTTAGCAAAAAAGGTGTCTGGAATTTTTGAATCTATTTTTGAAGAATTAAATTCTTCTGACACAAAAGGCATAGTTGAAACAATGTCTAGCGAATTAGGTCTTTTAAGTATAGGCAAATCTTCTCATGAAACAGAGGTGCATAAGAGCGGTTTAGATAATTTATTCGAAAAATTAGTTGGCAATTTTTTAATAGAAGACGAGCTTGAACTTTTCAGAGTCGTTCAAGATTTCGAAAATATAGATGAAAATATAGATGATTTAAAAAAATTTATTTCCACTAAACCATCTCCGCTGGTTTTCATTGGTAAAAGCCCGATAACCAAAAGTGAAAATTTATCAGTTATAGTAGATATATTCAAAAATGGAGATGAAGAAATAATTTTAGGAGCCATCGGGCCTAAATGGATGGATTACAGAAAACCACTGAAATTTTTTAGAGAATTAAAAGGTCTTGTAAATTAATCAATATAAACCAATGGAAGAAACAAAAAAAGACAATTCAATGTCAGAGCTAGAAGAACTTAAAGCAAAAATAGAAAATATAACCAAAGAAAGAGATGAATATTTAAATGGTTGGAAAAGAGCTAAGGCGGATCTGATGAATTTTCAGAAAGACGAAGAAAAAAGAATTACAGATTTAATCAAGTGGGGATTGAAAGATGTGATATCTGAAATGATTCCAATTCTAGATAATTTCGAATTAGCCCTCGCCAACCTAGAGAAGGATGGAAAAGCGGAGAAAGGAATTCATATGATCAAGCTTCAGATGGAGGATGCTTTAAAGAAAAAGGGTTTGGAAAAGATTTTAGTAGAGAAAGGCAAACCTTTTGATCCAAATTTTCAAGAGGCGATAGGCGAAGTTGAGTCGGAATTTGGAGAAGGGTGCGTAGTGAGAGAGATAGAGAAAGGATATTTGCTTAATGGAAAAGTTTTGCGTCCGTCTAGGGTAATGATTTCAAAAGCAAAATAATTATAATTTTTTTAATCAATTTAAATAAATAATATGGGAAAAATAATTGGTATAGATTTAGGAACAACTTATAGCGCAGTAGCAACAGTCGAAGGAGGATCTCCTAAGATTTTAGAAAACAGCGAAGGAATAAGAACTACTCCTTCTGTTGTCGCCATTTCAAAATCTGGCGAAAGATTAGTTGGAGTTTTAGCCAAGCGTCAGTCCGTTACAAATCCAAAAAACACCATCTTTTCAGTTAAGAGGTTGATTGGAAGAAAATATAACGATCCAGTCGTAACTCGCGACAAGGCTTGGCTTCCTTATGAAATAAAAGAATCTTCCGCTGGTTCGGTTGAGGTAAAAATGGGAGATAAATATTATAAGCCAGAAGAAATTTCTGCCATGGTCTTGCAGAAGCTAAAAGCCGATGCCGAAGCGCGTCTCGGGGAAAAAGTTGAAGAAGCAGTTATTACTGTTCCAGCTTATTTCGACGACTCTCAAAGACAAGCCACAAAAAACGCTGGAGAAATTGCTGGTCTTAAAGTTAGAAGAATTCTTCCAGAGCCAACAGCCGCCGCTTTGGCTTATGGATTAAATAAAAAGAAAAATGAAAAAATTGTAGTTTACGATTTTGGAGGCGGAACCTTCGACGTTTCAGTCTTGGAAGTCGGCGACGACACTATCGAAGTTAGGGCCACTGGCGGAGATACTCATTTAGGAGGAGACGATATAGATAAAATTATTATTGAATATTTAGTTAAAGAATACAAAGCTCAAGAGGGAGTAGATTTATCTAAAGACGCTTTAGCTCTTCAGAGATTAAAAGAAGCAGCCGAACGCACCAAGCACGAGCTTTCAACATCTTTTGAGGCAGAAGTTAATCTTCCATATATTACTTCAGACGCTTCTGGTCCAAAACACTTCTTAATTAAAATTACCAGAGCAAAATTAGAAGAACTTACCAAGAGTTTAATCGATAGATCTATAGAATTATTAGATAAAACCATCAAGGAATCTGGAATAGCTAAAGGAACTATAGATGAAATAGTTTTAGTTGGAGGTCAAACCAGAATGCCTGCTATTGCCGATGCTGTTAAAAAATATTTCGGCAAAGAACCGCATAAAGGAGTAAACCCAGATGAGGTTGTGGCTTTAGGAGCTTCTATTCAGGCAGAAATTTTATCAGCCAAGGATGAAGGCAGACGTCCAGAAGGAGAGGTTAAAGATGTTTTGCTTTTAGACGTAACCCCACTTTCATTAGGAATAGAAACTCTCGGAGGAGTTTTCACAAAAATCATAGAAAAAAATACAACCATCCCGACATCCAAATCTCAAACCTTCTCAACAGCTGCAGATAACCAGCCAGGAGTAGAGATTCATATCTTACAGGGAGAGCGCGAAATGGCTGCTGACAATAAAACTTTAGGTAAATTTATGTTAGATGGAATTCCTCCAGCTCCTCGTGGAATTCCGCAGATTGAAGTTTCTTTCGATATAGACTCAAACGGAATCTTAAATGTTTCCGCTAAAGATAAAGCTTCTGGAAAATCTCAGTCAGTCAAAATCACAGCTTCAACCAATATGTCTAAAGAAGAAGTTGAAAGATTAAAAAACGAAGCTGCAAAATTTGCCGAGGAAGATAAAAAGAAAAGAGAGAATGCCGAAATTAAAATCAAGGCAGATCAATTAATCTTCCAGGCAGAACAAGCTTTGAAAAATGGAGGAGATAAGATTGCCGCAGACGTTAAAGATTCTGTACTTAAAAAAATAGAAAATTTAAGATCTATTAAAGACGGCATCGAATTCGAAAAAATAAAAACAGCTACCGACGAGCTTTTCACCGAAATGCAAAAAATAGGAGAAGCTATGTATAAAAAAGAAGAACCAAAGGCCGAAGGAAATAAGGATGGTGCCGCTGGAGCAAATCCTTCTGGAGAAAATAAATAATTTTAAATTGCGCTAAGACCAATCCACTTGGTCTTTCGCAATTTATAAATAAAAGCTATATAATTAATACAAAAATGATTAATCAAGGTTCTGGATACTTTGAGAATAAGCCCCTTGCCGGATCAAGCCCGCAAGATATGAAAGAAAATAAAACCAAAGTTCTTCTTTATGGAATATTTAACACTATTTCATCTTTAGCTTTAGGTTATTTCTTTTATGCTTTCTTAGATTCATTTTCTGTTTGGAATTTTATAGCACTTTGTTTATTCTTTGTGGTTTCTTTAGCTCTTTCTGTTTTTAATGCTATAGCCATCAAAGATCACTTAGAAAGGTTTATTCTAGTTCTTTTAGAGGTGCTTGCTATAATATTTTTCCCAGCAAAACTTGGCGGATTTTGGACAATATTCGCTGGTATAAGTTATTTAATATTTTCAATCTCTGCTCAAAGTATTGCTAGATCATATAGCGACAACGTTATTAAATTTAAATTTTACAATGTTGCCTATCATTTTTCTAAAAGCAAATCTACAGCTTTTGCGATTTTTATTTCTCTAGTTTTATTTGGCTACGGTTTTTATAACGGAGACAAGCTCGGTCAAGGTTTAGTTGATTCAACTATTAATTCTTCCAGATTTTTACTAGAGAGATATGTTCCTGGAATAAATTCATCATCTTCAGTTGATGATATCTTACTTGGTGTGGTTGAGAAGAAGGCCCCTGTTGGAACTAGTGTTTATGCCATCCAATCATCGGTTTCCGCTTTTAAAAAGAGCTTAGGGGAAACAATCGGATTAAATCTCACCGGCAAAGAAACAATTTTAGAATTGGTAAAAGACGGTACTTATGAAAAGACAAAAAATCTCCCATCTTTATATAAAAATATTGGTTGGGTAATTTTAGGGCTCCTTGTTTTCTGGTCAATTAAAAGCCTCACTCATCTTTTCTCTTGGGCGATCTCAATAGTTGCATATATTTTTTACAAAATAATGTTATCCTCTGGATTTGTCCGCGTGAACGAAGAAATGATCACGAAAGAATCTATCATCATCTAGACATCTCTCTTTATCCTTAATTCTTTATATCATTCCAATGGCAGACGATTACTATAAAATTTTAGGCGTTGAAAAAAACGCTTCCGAAGAAGATATTAAGCGCGCTTATAGAAAAATGGCCCACAAACATCACCCAGATAAATCTGGTGGCGATGAGGCCGCTTTTAAAAAGGTAAACGAGGCTTATCAAATTCTTTCTAATAAGGAAAAGCGTGCTCAATACGATAAGTATGGTCGCGTTTTTGAGGGCGGCCAAGGGGGTGGTTTCAACGGCTTTCATGGTGGCAATCCTTTCGGCCAAGGAGGTTTTAATTTTGATTTCGGAAATATGGAAGATTTGGGCGATATGTTCGGCTCAATTTTCGAGGGTTTTGGAATGGGTGGCAAGCGCAAACAATATGAGCGCGGCGCCGATCTGGAAATTCATCAAGAAATAGCTTTAAAAGAAGCCTATACGGGTATTGTTAAGAAACTTAAATTCAGCACAAAAATCAGTTGCGATAAATGTTCCGGAGTCGGACACTTCCCAGAAAGCGGTTTCACTAAATGCGCCACCTGCGACGGCAAAGGAGAAATTAAAGAAACCAAGAGAACTTTCTTCGGTAATTTTGCCGAAGTTAGAAAATGCTCTAAATGTCGTGGGTTAGGCAAAATTCCTCATCGTCTCTGTTCTTCTTGTGAGGGTTTAGGTAGGCGAGTTGGAGAAAAAAATGTTGAGGTTAATATTGGAGCCGGAATTGAGGATGGGCAGATTATAAAAGTAAATGGAGCCGGAGAATCTGGCGAGGCGGGAACTGACCCAGGGGACTTATATGTCAGAATTAAGGTTTTAAAAGATAAAAAGTGGGAAAGACGAGGAGATGATCTTTTAGCTAGGCACGAAACAAGTTTAATAGATTTACTTATAACCAGATCTTTTGAGGTAGAAAATATTATAGGAGAAAAAATAAAATTAGAGCTTCCTGGAGGATTTAAGCTTGGAGATGAATTAGTTGTCTCTGGTGGTGGAATGCCCCGTCTAGGAGGATTTAGCAGGGGAAAGATGATTATTAAGCTAGAAGCTCAAATTCCAAAGAAATTAAATTCAAAAGCTAAAGAATTACTCGAACAACTTAAAAGAGAAGTAGATTAAATTTAAAACCGCCTCCTGCATCTCGTTGGTGCAGTGGCGGTTTTTTGTTTGTATCATCCCGTTGCAATAAACCACAGAATGATGAGAAAGATGATGGTTGACCATCTCATGTTGAGGATCGAGCACTTCCATGGCTCAGGTTCGCTTACTGTTGGTTCTGGTCGCCTTTTCATTTTTAACCCCCTTAATCTAATGAACTAATTTTATTATATAAATTAAAACCACCCACAGCAACCGTAGTCGCTGGGGTGGTTCTGCGTCAGATTGTCTGACGCTAGTTCGTCGCGGAGATGGTCTCCGCGAGGCGCTCGAGGCCATCGTTCAGCTTCTCGAGGCCGTCGATGATCTTCTCCATCTCGATCGTCTGCTCGCGCATCCGCTCGAGATCGGTGTCGTCGCTCTTGACGACGTTCGGCAGCATGCGGTCGCGCATCTCGTCGTAGGCCTCCACCTTCTTCGTCGGCACCTCCTCCTTGGCGGGGGAGACGCAGCCGACGGACAGGAGGCAGAAGAAGGCGGCGATCCAGAACCCGTAGTTGAACGCGAGCATGTTTCGAAGCAAACGCATTTTCTTCTTTCCCTTTCCCTTGGAAAGCTATTCTCTCGCAAGAAGGCGCTCGCCCTCATCGCAAAAGAATGCTTATTTGTTAATGTTCAATCTAACCCTAACCTTTGTAATTATAGCACAATATATTGATATTTGTCAATAGATAAGAAAGCCAATAAAATAATAGCCCCGGGTGCGCATTTGCGCATTCCGGGGCAGTAGTTCAGCTCGAAGCGGTAGCGGTGGCGGGGAACATCTCGCGAAGTTCCGCGCGAATCTCCTGGGCGAACCTGGTCATCGCCAAGCGCCATTCATCTTCATCGGTATGGATCCTGAGCTTTTTGGGCCAATACTTCGGGTCGCGCTTGGCCTTGGCCATGTCTGCAAGGTAGACCATCGCATCGAATCCTGTCTTGGCGTTGTTGTCTCCCGGCTTCAGTTCGAAGTCGAACGACATCTCGCCAATCCCATCGAAATCGGGCGCGGTCACGAAAGCAACGAGCTCTTCGTAGCTTCCAAGACCAAGCCATCCTTCCGGCGCCTGCTTCTTGCCGGGAAGAAAATGAAGGTCGTCAAGAAAAACATTCCTTTCCATTTTTCCCTTGTCTCCGCTTGGGTTTTTCTTTCCCTTAGGTGCTGACGTATAGTTTAGCCCAAAACACCCAATTTGTCAAAGTTATATTAATCTACTATCTTATGCTAAAATTACATAAATAAATGAGAAAAATATTATTATTTTCAATAATTGGAATTATTTTAACTTCTTCTTTTGGATTTGCTTTAGCCAAAGAAGAAAGTCCAGAAGATATTCTTTTTATCGGTAAAATTACAAAAATCGGCCAAGATTCAATTAAATTCAAAACCGAAGACGGCGAAGAGTATTCTGCGCTTATAGACAGACTTACTCATCTCACAGATAAAAGCTACGACGAAATTATTTTTGAGAAATTTAAAAAAGGCCAAAATATTAGGGTTTGGGGTGTTCTAGCTACAGACGATTTTCATATATATTCTTCTTTTATCAGAAACCTTTCTCTTAAATAAAAAATCCCCTTACGGGGATTTTTAAATCTTCAAGCAATCTTTTTCGGTATATTCTCCAACCCTAGTTCTAATTAAGGAATATAAATATCCTCCAGTTTTAAGTTCTGTTCCAAGATTTCTAGCAATAGAGCGTATGTAAACCCCTGGGCCGGTAGTGATCTGTAGTTTTAAAATAGGGAATTGATAAGCTAAGATTTTTATATCTTTAACTAATACCTTTCTAGATTTTAATTCAGGGGTTTTTCCTTCGCGAGCATATTCATACAATTTTTTACCCCCAATCTTAATCGCGCTATAAAGTGGCGGAGTTTGATCAATTTCTCCAATAAATTTTTTTATAGCAAAATCAATTTCTCCACGAGTTGGTTCTTTTTCAAATTTTATTTCCGTTTTCATCCCTTGTGCGTCATCAGTCTCACTTTCTTCTCCAAGCTTAATTTCAGCAATATATTCTTTTTCCTTTTGAACTTCTGTTGAGAGTTTTTTAGTAAATTCTTTTCCCACAGCAATCACTAAAACACCCTCAGCGAGAGGGTCTAGCGTGCCAGCGTGTCCCACAATCTTTTCTCTGGCAATTCTGCGGACTTTAGCTACTATATCGTGCGAAGTTGGTCCTTTCGGTTTCCAAACGCCCACAATTCCTTGTTTAATTAACATTTATCTTATTTCAATCAATTTCTTCTTATATCGTAACCCAGACTTGATAAATAAGCTATTTTTAGGGATTTTTAGATATTCTGCCAATATTTCAATCACTTTCAAGTTTGCCTCCATATCCTTAGCTTTTGCTTTAGTTTCTATCTTATAAGAATTTTCTCCAATCTTTAAAATAGAATCCTTTTTCGCGTTAGTTTTTACGGTTATTTCAATCATATTTTATGATTATGGCACGTTATATTTTTTTTGACAAAAACATGATTTATCTGTATTTTAAATACAGCTCTTACGGTTAGAATCGAATCAATCAAACAAGCTTCCATTAAGTTGAGAAGCATAAGGGGGAGACTGAAATGCCGGCAACCGCAACAATGATCGAAGTCTTCCAGATTCTCGGATTGGAGATGATAAAGCGTCCAGTTTTTTCGGATCTGCTTCCAAAAACTGGATGCGTGCCAGATAAGAGAATCACGGAACAAGTAATGGGCGAGCCGTATTCTCTATCAGCTACAAGAGATGACCATTGGCGATCCGGAACAAGAGAAATCGCTCTAGTTGAACATCCGCCAGTTTGGTCAATGTCTACTGTCTGCGCGAATTCAGCCAAGCTCGGTCTGGGTCTATTGGATCCATACGATGTTCTATATTTCGCCATCAAGCATCCAGGGGTCCAAAGGTCTGGCCCAATCGCCTTCGTTCATCAGCCGCTTTTTCTAGGCGAGAACCGGAGAGGCCTTTTTGCTCTCGTTCTCGGTTTTGATGGGCAAGACAGAACCATTAATCTTGTCAGCTGGTTCGATACTTGTGATGCCGTTCCCGGAGTTCGCTACGCCCTTTTGAAGAGGCCAGAGAAGAAGAAGTAGTTCAAGGTCTCAAAATCCCGCGCATGAGGTAAGTCCAAAGCGCGGGTTTTTTAATTCAAAAACAAATACGCCCAAATTGCTACGAAAAGAATGGGCAAAAATAGGAGCCAATTCCATAAGCGGTTTTTTCCAATCAAAACATCTTTAACAGATCCTTCTTTATGTGGCCACATCTGAAAATCTTCATATCCAAGTTCTTTTTCAATCGCCCCGATTCTTCTAATCCAGGCATCTCTCCAAAGTTTCTGTTTCCTTAATAAGAAAAACCAATAGAAAGACAGGATTAATCCCGTAAGCTGGGCGATATGTAGATATTCTGGGCTGACTTTGCCGGCAAATATCGCCACAAAGATGGCGCTTTCAATCGCAAAGAAAAAATTGTATAGGCGATACAGCCCATCTATTTCAGATCGAACTTGAGCGATAAACCGATCATACTGCTTCTCCAAAAATTCTTTATTCATTTTACATCAGTTTTTCTTTCTACTTTTAGAAGGGAGCTTGGAAATTCAACCGTCAACTTAGCCAATAAGTTCATTGGATTTTTATTGTTTTTATCAAATCTAAACTGTTCGTCTTCAAAATCTAGGAAAATTTGAGAATAATCATCCTTGGTTTGCTTACCTTTTATTTTCTCTCCAAAATATATAACCGCCATTCTCTTGCCATTTTTTTCACCAAGTCTTGCTTGTACCCAATAATTATCATCTTCAGCTTCGTCTATTACTTTAGTTGGGGGTAAATCAAGAGAGTGTATTGTGTAATCTAATGTGAGATATCCATGCCAAGCTTTTTCTACATCTTTTCTGATCTGTCGATGATCTTTTTTGCATTCGTATTTTTTATCACATTTAACACATAAATAGCTATTTAATTCTTTATCTAAAATGTTGTGGCAATTCTGGTTTGGACAAAGAGGATTATCCCCAATAAATGCGACGCCATTTGGAGCAATAACTGGCATCCACAAAACCCCATGACTTTTATATAATCTTTTTTCCTCCATATTATCTATAACTTGTTGGGCGGTGAGGCCTATCAAGTAGTTCTCCGTTAGGATCTCTTAATATTGTTAAATTTCCACAATTAGGACAAATTTCTAGATTTACAGAAGATCCCTTATTAATTTCAATCTTTCCCCTAAAAGAACAGTTTTTACAAAAAACATATTCATTGTAAGTAGTTTTATTATCTGTCATATTTTTTTTAGATATTTTTTAACCCTTGTAATAAGTCTACAAATCAACGAAGACACTTGCAATAGATGATATAATTTATCAAATGGCTAGGCTTAACGGAAAAAACAGTGGCTATTCCAATAAAATGGAAAAAACTACAAATATATTTTCTATTATTTGGTTATTAATGATTTTCTGGTTATTTTATATATATTTTAAAAATATAAATAAAATTAATAATTTTCCAAGCCTAATTACTGCTTTAATTATTTTTAGTCCATTAACTGCATTTACCTATATTCAAATTATAAAATGGCAGAAAATTTCTAAAAAATTTCATCAAGGACAAGTCGGCGAAGCTTTAGTTCTTTTAGAATTATTAAAATTGCCGGACAATTATTCCATACTCCAAGACATAAAGTTTAATGGCGAATATTGGAATACTGATTTTGTTGTAATTGGTCCAACTGGGATTTTCACTATAGAGGTAAAAAGTCATAAGGGGTTTATTGAATTTAATAAAATAGAAAGACAGTTAACAATAAATAACTTACCATTTGAAAAAAATATTATATTTCAAGCAAACAGACAAGCAATGGGATTACGAAGGTATTTAATGGAGTCAATAAATTTTTTTACACATATTAATCCCGTTATTGTTTTTTCAAGCTATTTTACTAAAATGCGCTTTGGTATGAAGTCAGTTGCTGATACGGGAGTTCAAGTTATTCAAAAAAGATGGCTAAGAAAAGTTATAGAAAAAGGAACAGGAAATCTAGATAATGAAATTATCTTAAAAATAGAAAAAGCGATGATTAATTTAACATCTTTAAATTAATCTTTCTATGTCTTATCTTTTCTAAATTTTCTAAGCACAAAATATAAAATCACCACAAACACCGCCCCAGAGACATCCATCAGCATATCTTTTTGTGCATCCCAAATATCTCCCTGCGAACCCAAGAAAGCCGCCCCAGCATCTCCTCCCCAAATTTCTGCATATATCCACTCAATCCATTCATAAAGAACTGCCACAAAAGATATGGTAAAAATCGCATAAGTTGAAGCAATCCATTTTTTAGCCACAAGATTTCTACTTAAAAGATATTCCATTATAGGCAGGGCATAGAAGCCAACGGTAAAATGGGCAACTCGGTCAAACATATTCCTCTCAAAACCAAATAAATTTCCAAACCAATCAAATGGAACTTTTTCAAAAGTATAGTGTCCACCGATGGTATGTAAAAACGGCAAGACAAACATAAAAGCATAAGCCGTATTAGAAAAACGAATATTCTTAAAGTATAAAAATACGATAAAAGCGACGAGTATAAAAATCGGCCCATTCTCCGCATACCAAACATCTCGCGAAAATGGATGAATTCCCGCAATTATAAATTCAATAACATATATAGCCAGTAATAAGTGCGGAAAATACTTTTTAAGCATTACCTTTATTTAATCACTTTCGCCACAGTCTTCACAAGTCGTTTATCAAAAATCTTTGGCACGATATTTTGCTCTGTTGGTTTCTTAATTAATTTAGCAATTTCTCTCGCGGCTTTAATTTTCATCTCATCAGTTATTTTATTGACTCTATTATCTAAGGCGCCCCTAAATACTCCAGGGAACACTTGCGCATTATTAAGCTGATTTGGAAAATCGCTTCTTCCAGTTGCCACAATTCTCGCTCCGGCTTTAAGTGCCTCCTCTGGCATAATCTCTGGCACTGGGTTGGCCAAAGTAAAAACGATCGAATCTTTATTCATAGAAGCGATCATCTCTGGGGTAACCAAATTCGGCCCAGAAACGCCGATAAATACATCGGCACCCATAAATGCGTCACTTGCCGTGCCAGTTTTATTATCTCTATTAGTAATAGAAGCTAATTCTGCTTTTTCTGCGGTTATGTCAGCGCGGTTTTTATGAATTATTCCAGAACGATCCAAAACTAAAATATTTTTAACTCCCGCCAAAAGCAAAATCTTAGTTATTGCCGTTCCAGCTGCTCCGGCTCCACTAATAACAACTCTCACATTTTCAATTTTCTTTTTTACCACCTTCAAAGCATTTAATAATCCTGCTAAAACAATAATTGCCGTGCCGTGTTGATCATCGTGCATCACTGGAATTGATAATTCTTCTTTTAATCTCCTTTCAATTTCAAAACATCGCGGAGCAGAAATATCTTCCAAATTAATTCCTCCAAAAGCAGGGGATATCGCTTTTATGGTTTTTATTATCTCTTCTGTGTCTTGGGTATTTAAAACAATCGGCACCGCATCGATATTGGCAAACTTTTTAAACAACAAACATTTCCCCTCCATCACTGGCAACGCTCCTTCTGGACCAATATTCCCTAAGCCTAAAACTGCCGAACCGTCGGAAATCACCGCCACGCTATTTCCTTTCATTGTATAGTCTCGTGTCTTTTCTTTATTTTTGGCCACAAACGAACTCACCGCTCCAACTCCAGGGGTATAAGCCAAGCTCAAATCTTCCATATTGCGAATCGGCACCTTGCTTTCAATTGCAAAAACTCCAGTATGTTTTAAATGTAGCGCCAAAGATTTTTTATTTATCTTTTCAAGATTTCTTTTTTTCATAAATTTTAGTAGTTACATTCTATCATCTTAATTAGATTCAAAACTAGGCTTAAAAGCGCATATTTTTTAATTTTTTAAAAATAATCTACAATAGGTATATGAATAAATTTTTTAAAGATATTGGTGCTATCTTAAGCGGATTTATAAGCGTTGTTATTTTATCTGTCGGGACAGATGCCTTATTAGAGAAATTAAATATATTTCCATCAGCGAGTGAAGGATTATTTGTTACTTGGATGTTGGTTCTGGCTTTTATATATAGAAGCATTTACGCGATTGTTGGTGGATACGTGACAGCCAAATTAACTTCAACTAACCCAATGCGCAATGTTAAGATACTCGGATTTCTAGGAATCATAGGAGGAGTCGCTGGCGTGGTGGCTGGTTGGAATTTATCTGATCATTGGTATCCGATTGCGCTCGCCGTCACGGCGTTTCCACTAACTTGGTTTGGTGGTAAATTAAAAAAAGATCAGCAACAAGTAAATTAAAAAAATCGCCCCCAAAGGGGCATTTTTTTATAAATATTTTTTACTCAAAAGTTATTAACACTTTACTTGCATAAAGCACTTTATTCTGCTAAAGTTAATGTATGATTAATTGGAGCAGTAAAGAAATTGAAAAATTAGTTACAGCAATTCTTCTTTTAGAAACAGAAGAAGATGCCAAAACATTTTTAAGAGATTTAATGACAGAAAAGGAAATTAGAGAATTTTCAAAACGCTTACAAGTCGCAGAAATGCTTAGTAATAAAATCTCTTATTCAGTTATTGAAAAAGAAACAGGTTTAAGCTCAACCACAATTGCCAGAGTTGCCAAATGGCTAAACGGCAAAGAGGGTGGATATAAAAATATTTTAGATAAACTGCATCGCCATAGCGCCTTACAGGTCGGTAGAAGGTTGTCTTAATGTTGGATAAATCATTAAGCTAACCTTCTCCTGAGTTGGAGAAAAGGGTCTGCTGGTCACCCTAAAAGACTAGCAACGGTTCTTTGACAAGGGAGAGAGTCATGAACAGTCACATGCACCCGCACGATCACGATCACGGCGTTCGCGCTTCCGACGATCGGCATCACGGTGTTCACGGCGACCACAGTGATCACAGCGACAGTGGCCACAGGCACCACAGGGGTGCGCACGGTCACGATCACAAGGCGCACGGTCACCACCACGGGTCGGTCCACAAGCAGAAGAGGGGCGGCGCGCACTGATTTCGTATTCCGCGATTTGTCAGAGATGTCATCATGAAGTCTTTTCCAAGTCCGAAGTCCGGTATTCAATACGAAAAAGGAGTTGATCACGATACGTCGAGATCAACTCCTTTTAATTTTTAAATAAAGATATTTTATCAACTCTTTTTAGTTTTTTAATCGCTGCCTCTCTCTGTTTAGCTTCTCGTAAAGTTTCAAAAGTTTCGTGATATACAAGCTTAACCGGACGGCGTATCTTCGTGTAGTGCGCCCCAGATTTTAATTCATTATGTTCTCTCAATCTTTTTTCTAAGTTATTAGTTGATCCTACGTAAAGTGTTTTATCTGCGCATTCAAGAATA
Source organism: uncultured Candidatus Saccharibacteria bacterium (assembly GCA_964543265.1). Lineage (GTDB taxonomy): Bacteria > Patescibacteriota > Minisyncoccia > UBA6257 > 1-14-0-10-40-38 > SIBX01. The sequence continues at coordinate 119,335 of CAZIWN010000001.1, forward strand.
TAGGTAAAATATGGCATTGCGGCTGCGGGACCTGGGCTCGAACCAGGATACCAGCTTTCAGAGAGCTGTGTCCTACCATTAGACGATCCCGCAATATAAATAGGGTATAACCCTACTTCGTTTTTATAGTATAATTAAACCAACTCATTTAGACAAATAAATCTGATGTCATTTTTTTCTAGAAAAAAAACTCAAAAAGTAGAAGAAGAGAGGGTTTTAACTCAAGAAGAGAACGTTAAAAAATTCCTTAGTGAAAGCCAGGGCCAAGAAAAAGATAAAAAACCAGAAGACGTTAAAACTCAAGCAGAAAATCAGAGCCAAGTTTCTATTATTAGAATAGTTGATCACTTAGTTTTAAACGCTTACGAAGCCGGAGCCTCTGATATTCATATCGACCCAGAAGAACACCAAATTAGAGTGCGCTTTAGGATAGACGGTATTTTACACGACCAATACACGTTTCCCAAAGACGTTCTTTCCGAAATTATAACCAGAATAAAAATTCTTTCAGGGCTAAGAACAGACGAACACCAAAAACCTCAAGACGGAAGATTTAAAGTTCCAATCAATGAAAAGAAAAACGAATTTATAGACGTCCGTGTATCCATTGCCCCAACTTATTATGGGGAAAATTGTGTTATGAGGCTTCTTGCAGAAACTGGTCAAATATTCTTTTTGGAAAATTTAGGTTTCTCTCCAGAAAATATTGAAAAAGTTTATCGCGCTATTAAAAAACCATACGGAATGATTCTAGCCACCGGTCCAACTGGATCCGGAAAAAGCTCAACTCTTTATGCAATTTTAAAGAAACTAAATACTAAAGATGTTTCAATTATTACCGTTGAAGACCCTATTGAATATTCAATCCAAGGAATAGACCAAATTCAGGTAAATAACACCACGGGATTAACATTTGCCCAAGGATTGCGTTTCATCTTGAGGCAAGATCCAAATATAATAATGGTAGGAGAAATCCGCGACGCCGAAACTGCTGGAATTGCTATTAACGCTTCTATGACTGGTCACTTATTGCTTTCAACCCTCCACACAAACGATGCCATCACAACTCTTCCAAGGTTGCTTGATATGGGCATTGAGCCATTTTTGATTGCTTCAACAATGAGTATCGCCATAGGTCAAAGACTTGTGAGAACAATCTGTAAAGAGTGCAAAGTGGCAAAAACTTTAACCGAAAAAGAAATTTCTGCTGTCGGTGATGAAAATATTGCTAAATTTTTAAGAAAAAATAGTGATTTATATGTCGGTGTTGGATGTAAAAAATGCGATATGAGCGGATTTAAAGGTAGAGTTGGCATTCAGGAGGTTTTAGAGGTTAACGAAGAGATTAAAGATTTAATAATGAAACGCGCCAGCGCGAGCGAAGTTAAGGCAGCCGCTATTAGACACGGTATGAAAACCATGCTTGAAGATGGGTTGGAAAAAGTTAAAAACGGATTGACCACCATAGAAGAGGTCTTAAGAGTGTTTAGTGAATAAATAAAATTAAAATGTTTGGAATTTCACTTCAAGAAAAAACTTTATTCTGCAGGCATATGGCCATCGCCCTAAAATCAGGAATGAGCCTTATTGATGGGCTGAAAATGATTAAGAATCAATCTGATTCTGGTCAGATGAAAAAAATTGCCGAGCATTTAATCGGAACGGTTGAAAAAGGGGAATTTTTATCTAAAGGATTAGAAAAATACGAAAAAGTTTTCGGAAATTTATTCGTTAATATTATTCGCATTGCCGAGACGAGCGGAACTTTGCCCGAAAATTTAAATTATCTCGCTGAAGAATTAAAAAAGAAGCAGGAAATTATTTCTAAGGTTAGGGGAGCCATGGTTTATCCAATAATCATTATGATAGTCACGATTTCTATGGCTGTTTTTATGATGATCTTCATTTTCCCTAAGATGTTGCCTATTTTTAAGGGATTAAAAGTTGATCTTCCTCTTTCTACAAAAATATTAATAGTTGTAGCTAACGCTGTTAATTCTTATGGATTATATATGTTAGGAGGATCGATAGCTCTTTTTGTAGGTTTTAGATTGATGTTGAATTGGAAAGGTTTTAGATATCCTATGCACTGGTTGTTGCTTAAGCTTCCAATTGTCGGAAAAATTTCTCAAGAAGTTAATCTCGCAAACATTTCAAGAACCCTCTGGCTCCTTTTAAGAGGAGGAATCAAAATTGTTGAGGGAGTTAATATTGTGGGCGATACGCTTCAAAACGCCGTTTTTAGGGAATATTTAAAAAAATCATCAAACACCATAAGGAGCGGAAAATTTCTTTCAGAAGCTTTATATGAAAAAAAATCTCTTTTTCCATTCGTTTTTTCAAATATGATTTCGGTTGGTGAAAGCACGGGAAATTTAACAGAAAATTTAAAATATTTATCAGAATATTATGATTCTGAAGTTGATGAATACTTAAAAAATTTATCCAGCACCTTAGAACCAATTCTTTTGGTATTTATGGGTGTCATTGTAGGATTTATTGCTATTTCGTTTATAACCCCAATTTATAAACTCACCCAAGGAGTAAGATAATCCCGATTTTAAATTGCGAAGTAATATTAAAATCGAGGATCCCGATCTCTCTGATATAATTATAAAGAACATCGGGAAAATAAGAATTAAGATGAAAAATAAAAAAACAAATTCTATCTATGGATTCAGCCTTACAGAGCTTATTCTTACTATGGGTATTATGATTACCATATTTGCCCTAACTATTCCCTTTATCTCAAAGCAATTTTCATATTTTGATCTTTCGGTTGAAAGAGACCGCTTAGTTGCCAATCTTCGAAGAGCAAGAATTATGGCCATGACTAATAGAAATTCTTTACCTCACGGGCTCTATGTTGCTTCAAGCACTTTTTATGTTTTTGAAGGAACATCTTTCGCATCCAGAAATCAATCTTATGACGAATCCTATGACAGGAGGCCAGAGGTTGGAATCTCCGGCGGGCCAGAAGTTGTTTTTACTTCTCTTTCGGGAACTACATCTAGTTCAACTTTTATATTAACTTCGCAATCTAACAGTGCAACGGTAGTCGTAAATCCAGAAGGTGGCGTATCTTATTATTAAAAATATGAAAATTTTAAAAAACAATAAGGGTCAAAGTATTCTAGAGATATTAATAGCGATTGGAATTGCTTTAGTTTCTATTAGCGCCGGCTCAATGCTATTTTTTGGCAACCAAACAACTTTTTTAGATCAAAAAAATTATCTTAAAGCTAGCGGTTTAGCCTCTGAATGCATAGAAGCTTCTAAGCAAATTTATAATAGAGATTGGAACGAACTTATTGTTGGCGGTCATGGTTTATTTTATGATGCCAGCGCTAAAAGCTGGTCTTATGCCAGCAGCTCTTCTGATGTTGTAGATATTTTTACCAGGGTTGCTACAGTGAGTACAACCTCTTCAAGTTTAGTAAAAGATCTAAAGTGCTCCATTTCTTGGAGTATAGATCCAGACAGGCCTCAACGCATAGATATGTATTATAAATTTTCAAACTGGTTTGGGCTTTATGGAGATTGGTCTAATCCAAGAACTTTAGGAACAATAGATTTAGGTGCAGGTAATCAAGGAACCGATCTTAAAGTTAGGAGTAAAATTGTTTATGTCACAACTAAGGCATCTACAGCTTCAAAGAATGATTTTCACGTAGTTGATGCTACAAACGGAAATTTCCCGACTGTTCTAAAAAGCATCAACACTGGTCCAGGATTATTAGCTATAGATATATATGGTGATTATGCCTATGTGGCAGCTGATTCTGACAGTAGGCAATTTCAAATAATTAATATCGCAACTAATAATAATCCATTTCTCGTATCTTCATCCTCTATTCCAAGCAATGTTGCGAAGGGAGCTTCTGTTGCTTATAGAAATGGATACGTTTATTTAGGCACAAAAAACTCATCAGGAGGAAAAGAATTAAATATTTTCAACGTATCTAATCCATCTTCGCCAACAATTACTGGTTCTTATGAGGTTGGGGGAGATGTAAATAAAATATTTCTTTATAATAACTACGCCTATCTAGTGACTTCCTTAAATGATGGTCAAGTTTTTGTTTTAGACGTTTCAAATCCAGCATCTCCAACTCTAGCTAAAAAATACGATGTTTATGGAGATACCGACGGAGATTCTATAGATATAGTCGGTAATTTAGTTTATTACGGAAGCTATCATGAATATGATCCGGTTGGTTTTGAGCTTAATATTTTAGATACATCTAATTTCCCAACCATAGTCGCTACTGGCACGAAAGACACCGCGGCAAATATTAACGATGTTTATGTAAAAGACTATATTGCTTTTATGGCTACAGATGACAGTAACCAAGAGTTTCGAGCTTATGATATATCTAACCCTAAAAACGTAACTCTAATAAGTACTCTAAATTTTCCTCAGGTTGCAGCTGCTATAGATTATGAAAATAATCTTGTTTATGTCGCAGTAAGAAGTAATGACACATTAAGAATAGTAACCTCTCAATGAAGCCACTTATTTTCTTAAAAACCAAAAAAGACGGATTCACTTTTATAGAGACACTTCTTTATTCAGCGATACTTGTGATTTTTTTAGGTTTTTCATATACGCTCTTAACTTCTTTTTTAAAGATTTCAAACCAATCAAGGTCTTCCATAGAAGCTTCGGATGAGGCTAATTTTATTTTAAGTAAAATTAATTATTCTTTAAATCAAGCTCAATACATTTCTTTTCCGGCCACAAATACATCTTCTTTAATCGCTTTAGAGATATATGATTATAATAATGTAAAAAATAGATTTGATGTTTCAGGAAATAATATTTTATTTTCAAGAAATGGGCTCGGCACAACAACTTTAAATAGTAGCACTACAATTATTTCTTATTTTTCTATTGATAATAATTTTCAACCAGACAGCAATACTAGCGGGTTAAAAATTAATTTTACCGTCAAGCAAAAATCAGTCGGAATCCAATTTGGGGAATTAGCCTCAACAACTATTTCAACAACTTATGTTTTACAAAAATAAAAAAAATAGCGGCTATATCGCCATAGTTACCGCAGTCATACTTTCTTCTATAGTTTATTTTCTTGCTTTTAGTTTTTCAGAAACATCAACTCTTGGGCGATATGATGCTTTAATTTTAAATAATAAAAAAGAGAGCAGATATCTGGCAGAAAGTTGTCTCGATTATGGAAAGCTTCAGTTGGCTCAAAATATAAATTATACCGGCAGCGAAACAGTAACTCTTCCCAATGGAACTTGTTTTATCGGGGCCGTAACAACCCAAGGGAGCAATAAAATATTCACCTCAACAGCTTCTTTCGGTAACTCAAAAACCGTGTTAAGATTAACATTAACACAGGTTAATCTTGGAAAAATAAAACTTGAAGAACTTCAATCGTAAAAATAAAGGTGTAACTCTTTCGGAAATATTAATTTCAGTTTCAATATTAGCGATTTTAACCGCTGTTTTTATTATATCTTCAAATCCTGTTTCTACTCTGACAAATTCAAGAAACTTTGAGCGCCAAGCAGAATTAAATTTGATTATGAACGCCATTTCTCAAAACATTGGGGATAATAACGGTAATTTCGGTTGTATCTCTGGTTCAATTCCCACGGCGACCACAACTATGGCTAGCACAACGTCATTAACCGGAGATTATAATATAGCTCCTTGTCTTGTCCCAGTTTATTTAGACGCTTTACCAATCGATCAAGGTTCATCTTCTGCTTATTGGACCTCGACCACAAGTAACAATAGCGCCTATTCTATAATTATAAACTCTACCACCGGAAGAATAAAGGTATTTGCTCCATATTCGGAAGGATCAACCACCATATCGGTTACTAGATAGATTTCGCTTCTTTTGGTTTTCCTCCCTCCTCTTGTATAGTTTTTAATTTAAGTTTCCCGTTTTCAATTTCCGCGCTTAGAATTTTTATTCTCTTATTATTTTTTATCACGTAAACTCCTGGCTCGTTTCCGAGGGCTCTAATTTTTTTATCAATTAAAATTGCTTTTTCTCCGCCAATTTCCAGAGCTTCGCTTAAGTCATTTAATTCAATAAATCCATCTTGCGAAGAAAATTTTTTAGTATAAGTTGCTTCTTCTTCGTTTTGTTTAGTCGCCTTAATTTCTTTTTTAAATAATTTAGGCAAAACTTCAACAACTAGATCTCCTCCAGCTTCTGCCGATTCCTTTTCTAATTCTAGATAATTTTTATTTTCAAGACGTATTTTTTGAGTTTTAATCATTGATCCGCTATCAATTCCTTCATCTAAAGAATATATAGTTACTCCCGTTTCAGTCTCTTTAGAAAGTATTACTGATTGTATTGGTGTTGCTCCTCTGAATTTAGGCAAAATAGATGGATGGATTCCAATAGTGCCAAATTTTGGCATCTCTAAAACATCTTTTTTTAATATTTTAGAATAAGCGGCAACCACAAAAAAATCTGGAGATATATTTAATTCTGATAATTTATCTAGTAAATCTGATTTATTTAATTTATCTTTTTGTAAAACAGGTATTTTATATTTTTCTGCTAATATTTTTGTCTCTGGGCTGGTTAATATTTTTTTTCTTCCCTTTGGTTTATCAATATTACAAACAACAAGAGAGGGGAGGACTCCTCCTTTAATTATTCTTTCCAAAGCTATTTCGGCAAATCTTGGTGATCCAAAAAATACAATCTGCATTTATTTAGTTATTCCGTCTTCAATTTTATGAATATCCGTAGCCCTATCTATAAACAATCCTCCATTTAAATGATCCATTTCGTGTTGAAAAATTCTTGCCAACAACCCCCAGGCTTTTATCTTTATATTTTTTCCATTAGCATCTAATCCAGTCAAAACAACATTTGTTGGTCTTTTTACTTTTCCAAATGTTTTTGGAACGCTTAAGCATCCCTCTTCAAAATCTACCGATTCTCCTTCTGATTTTACAATTTCAGGATTAAAAACCGCATAAAATTTACCTCTAGATTTTTGATTTCCCGGTATTTCTGCCACAAAAACTCTGGCATTGATTCCTATTTGATTTGCGGCAAGCCCTATTCCATCAGCCAACCTCATTGTCCTCTTCATCTCGGCAATTAAATCTTTTATTTCTTTTTTTGAATACTTCGAAAAATCAAAATCTTTGGTTTTTGATTTTAAGAATTTCTCATTTTCTTTTGAGGCTATTGTCAGTATTTCCATTTTTAAAATTCTTTTTAATTTTTAGCTACAGATTTTGTTTTTTGATCTTCCTTTTTACTCAGGGCTACCAATTTCATGAAATATGCCCCTCGATTTAAGACATTATTATTTTCTGAAACAGATTTAGCTAAGGCCAATAACTTGTCTTTATTATACATCTTTGCCAGCTTAATGTAAAGAGATTTATATTTGTGATCGCCCAGTATTTGTGAAATTAAAAGACCGGTCATCTGATAATCTTTATATACCTTAGATTTTTTAGATTTATTTTTAATTTCAGTTAAATATTTGTCTTTATCAAATAAATCCTTATTCATACATTCAAGTCTAACCCATATCCCTACCACGAGCCAATATAAAAGTAATTGTTAGTTGGTGGTTGTTATTGGTGTGTGTTATCATTTTTTTATGCAAAATTTGTTTTTAAAGATTAAAAATTATTTTGATATTCACTCTAAATTAATATTTCCGGCCATATTAGGAATTGGTTTAGTCGCTGGTTCGTATTATCTAGGATTTATTTTTGGAACCCAACATCCAGATCATATTATTGTTGAGGGGATAAAAAATATGAGCGATAGCGATGTTAAAGCGGATATGGGTATATTTTGGGAAGCTTTTAAGAAGTTAAGGGTTAATCATTATGATTCTGACAAAACAACAGAAAAAGATTTTGTTTATGGAGCAATATCTGGTCTTGCCAGTACTTTTGGAGATCCAAATACGGTTTTTTTTAAACCCGTAGAATCAAAAAAATTTAAAGACGATATTTCAGGAACATTCGGTGGTATAGGCGCAGAAATAGGAATTAAAGACGGAACCTTGGTTATCGTTGCTCCAATTAAAGACTCTCCATCAGATAAGGCTGGTTTAAAGCCGGGAGACAGGATTTTTAAAATTGAGGGAAAAATTACTTCTGGTATGACTGTTCCAGACGCTGTCAATATTATTAGAGGTAAAATTGGAACAAATATTAATTTAACTATGTATAGAGATTCTTGGGCCGCGCCAAGAGAATTTTCTATCACTAGGCAAGAAATAGTTTTACCAAATTTAGATTCAAAAATGCTGGACGATAAGATTATGTATATGAGGCTTCATAATTTTAATGAAAACAGCGTTAAGCAATTCTCTCAAGCAGTTTCAGAATTTTCAAAGAATGGGGGTAAGGGATTGATCTTTGATTTAAGGGGTAACCCAGGTGGATATCTACAGGTCGCAGTTGACCTTGCTGGTTGGTTCTTAAAAAACGGCTCCCTAGTTGTAACTCAAGATTATAAAAGTTCAATGGATTTTGGTTTTCATTCAAGCGGTAACGAATTTTTTGCCAATATTCCAGTAGTTTTGTTATTAGATCAGGGATCCGCCTCAGCTTCAGAAATATTAGCAGGAGCTCTGAAATTCAATAGGCCAGATATAAAAATAGTTGGAGCAAAAAGTTTTGGTAAGGGAACGGTTCAAGACTTAGAAGATTTATCAGATGGTTCTCAGCTTAAAGTCACTATTGCTCATTGGATAATGCCAAATGGAGTTAGTATTGAGAAAAATGGCATAGCTCCAGATTATGAGGTTCAAATTTCTGAAGACGATCTAAAAAATAAAAACGACGCCCAGATGAATAAGGCCTTAGAGGTTTTGAGGTCTGAAATGTTCGGAACTTCTACGGCTTCAGTTAAAAAATAAAATAATATGAAAGTTTTACTTTTGGAAAATGTTAAAGGTATAGGTAAAAAAATGGAGATTAAGGAGGTAAAAGATGGTTACGCAAAAAATTTTCTTATAGCCAAAGGTTTAGCAACTCCAGCCAGTAGCGAATCGATGTCTATTAAGCACGGATATGATGAATCAAAAAAGAGCGACTTGGCTAAAAGAAAAGAGGCATCAGAAAAAGTTAAGTCCATCGTTTTAGAGTTTTCTGTTAAGGTTGGTTCTAAGGGTGAAGTCTTTGAAAGCGTTGGAGAAAAAGACATTGAAAAAGCTCTGCGATTAAAAGGAATTGATGGATTTAAAATTAATCTAGAGCATCATATTAAATCTCTTGGAGAGCATTCTGTTTCTTTGAGTTTTGGAAAAGAATTTAATTCCTCAGTTAAGGTTGTGCTTAAGAAAAATAGTTAATTAATTAAAAAAACCGGTTTTCACCGGTTTTTTTAATCTTATTTCTTAACCTCTTCTATTTTAACCACCTTAACGTATCTTGTGCTTCTGTCGAAGTTGGATTTTTTCTTATCTAAGAATTTAACCACTCCATTTTTCAACGCATATAATGTGTCATCTCCTCCAACTGCCACATTTGCTCCAGCGAGATATCTAGATCCTCTTTGCCTGATGATTATTTCTCCAGCTCTAACAGCCTCGTTCTGATTTACCTTAATTCCAAGGCGTTGAGATCTCGAGTCTCTACCGTTTGCTGTTGAGCCTCCCGATTTAGTATGTGCCATTTTTTTTCAAAAAATAGAGCATGGCGATCTATTAAATTAGATAACTAATCGCCTAACCCTTATTTATAATGATATAATTAGTGGAATAAAGTATAGTATATTAAACATATGGCGTCAAATCAATCTAGGCTGGTTTTCGATATAGAAACAATAGGTGAAGATTTCAGTAAAATAGACAAAACAACCCAAGATAACTTAACAAATTGGATTAAAAGAGACGCTGAAGATAAGGATGATTATGAGAGAATGTTGGATGATCTCAAAAATGGTTTAGGCTTTTCCCCGTTAACAGGGGAAATAGTGGCTATTGGAGTTTTAGATATTGATAAAGATAAGGGAGGTGTTTACTATCAGTCTCCAGATGTAAAATCTGAAAAATTCGAAGAAGACGGCATTACCTATGAACCAATGGACGAAGCAGGAATTTTAAAAAAATTCTGGGACATAGCTTCAAAATATAGTGTCTTTGCCACCTTTAACGGCCGAGCTTTCGACGTTCCATTTATCATGGCTCGTTCGGCTATTAAGAAAGTTAAGCCGACAAAAAATCTGATGTTTAGTCGCTATCTCTATCAGCAGCATTCAGATTCAATTCATATAGATCTTTGCGACCAGCTTTCTTTCCAGGGAGCAGTTAGAAAAAAGGGGAGTCTTCATTTATGGAGTAGGGCACTGGGTATTAAAAGCCCCAAAGCCAGTGGAATTACCGGAGATGATGTTGGTTTCTTATTTAAAAAGAAAAAATATTTAGATATTGCTCGTTATAACGTGGGGGATTTAAAAGCCACAAAAGATCTTTTTAAGGTTTGGGAAGAATATTTTAATATCTAAGAAAAAATGTTTGAAAATTTTAAAAATTGGTTTAAAGAAAATGAAAAGAAGATATTATTTATCCTTATAATATTTCTAAGTATCACTTTAAGTTTAGGATTAGGATTCTTGCTTGGAAAAAAATCAAAAGTCACACCAATTATTATCGAGAAAAATTCAAATTAAATTTTAAGTGCCACCTCCAGCGCTTGCGCTAAATAGGTGGCACTTTTTCTTCCCCGTCTTCAGTTCAGGACGGTGACGAATCTCCCGATTGGTGTGAAGACTTGTTCACCGTCGACGATCTCGAGTTGTCCGAGAACTTCGCCACATCCCGGTACGGGGCAAGAAACGTTTGAGTGTTTGCAGGACGGGGCAGCGACCTTGCACTGGCCATACCTTCCTTCCCACTTGCAAACGCACCTGATCTGCGTCTCCGCACCGCACTCCTTCTGACTCATCGTCATTTCTTTCCGCCTCCTGAAGCTGGATTCGAAACTAGACATAATAATAACAATAATTAAGCCAAAAAGGCAAGATTTGTCTATTTTTAATATTTATGGTATACTTTTAAAGTCGCTTAGGTGATTACACGGCATCGCAAAAAAATGCCGTGAGGAAAGTCTGGACTCCTGTCTTGCGAGAAATCGCAAGTAAACGTACCGGTTAAAAGCCGGCTGGGTAATCCAAGAGGTGCGAAAAGTGACGCTCAAAGACGAAAGAATTTGAGAATCCGCTTGCGGATTAACCTTCTCTATAGTGAAGGAGAGGGGTGCAACGGCTAAATCCTTACGAGGTGCAAGATCGTGCTCTAAATTAAAACTTAGAGAGAATCGCTTGAGCCTTAAAGTAATTTAGGGCCTAGATAAATTATCACCGCTTCGCCGAAAGGCGGAAACAGAATCCGGCTTATTAGCGACAAAAAATATCAGAAGTCCGCGCCTAAAGCGCGGATTTTTGATATATGGTTTAATATTGCTTTTATGACAACAATCTGTTATTATGATTAACAGTTCTTCGGTTAAGGTCATTGGGAGGGAAGGCCTTGGTGGAATTCGGAAAGAGGCTTTGCTTCGCTCTGGTCTGGACTGTTTCCTGGGTTCTTCCGAAGGAATCTAGGGACGAGGAAGAAGAGGTGAGTGGTGTCTTGAAGCTTCTCCTCTTCGCCCTTGTCGGAGTTGGAACGGCCTTGGTTCTTCACTTCTATCGGATGAGGCAAAACTTCATCCAGATTTGAAAGAAGGCCAAGTGTCTCAAATGGCGTGCTGCCACCAAGTAGCGCGCCATTTTTTTTGTAAAAAAAGACCACCCATTACTCGCTCGCGAGCTAGGGTGGTTTTCTGTCGCTGTTAACGAGGAGTAGTCGCTTCCCCGAACAGCATCGGTACTTCTATCAGATGCTTTTTATTGCATCCCTTCTTGCATTTCGGATGCGTCGAGCTCCCAAAATATGTATTGCCCTTTGGGATCTTACCACCGCACCCAGTGCAGGTACGATCCAAATGGGCAACATGATGTTCTGGAACCTCATCATCCTCTTCGTCGCTTCCGCCGTTGCCTCCACGCATTGGGTTCGCCCTCCCCGTGAATGGATTGATGGTCAAGAAACGTGTACTGATATTTACTATAAAACATTCTTAAATAATTTTCAAAATGAAAAGGCCCGGCTAGAACTATACGTTCTATAACCGGACCTTTTGCTCCGTCTTGCGGAGCCGTCGCCTTTCAGGCGGTGGCAACTGCGAGTTGCCGGCTCTCGGCGCGGAGCTCTGCGAGTTCTCCGCTCGAGAACAGATTGAGCAGTTCAGGCCACGTCGGCATCCTGCCGAGCTTCCGAGCCTTCCGCGCGATGATCTGCCGCATCGTGGGCACCGCGACCTCTTCTGAGCACTGATCGCAACCATTCGCGCAGCACTTGGATTCGCACGCCATCGTAGTTCCCCCCGAATGCCATTCTGATTTCGCCCTAAGGCTCGTCAGAGGACTTGTGAATGACTAGGGCCAATCCCTTATCATCACTCCTATATTATATCATACAATATATTAATTTGTCAATAGATAAAGCATAAAAAGCTAATAAAATAAGGATTTTAATATAAAAAATCTTAAAAATAAGGATTTTTTAACAACTCCAAATTTTCACCTCTTTACAAATTAAATTTACTTTGATATAATATGGAAATGAAGGTTGGACTCAAATCGTTATTAATAGTAGCGATGAGTCCAAAAAATAATTTAAAATAACTATATGTTTAAAAAAATTATACTTTTAAATATTGCAATTCTCTCGATATTCTTTATCGATTCAAACCATAGCAAAGCTTTGGCTTCTTTTCCTGGCTATTGTTCTGGTGAAACAATAATTTTTGCTCAAGACATAGCGGGAGTTACCCCAGGGCATAACGCTGACACGGCTATTATTAATGATAGAAGCGGAACTCGTTTAGCAACTATTAATCAGGTTAGTGATGATTATGTGGTTTTTCCTAATGATTATTATATTAAGCTTTATTCTGGAGAAAGAATCGTTTATGCCGGAGCTCAAAAAGCTAATTTAACTTTTGAAATAACAGACAATAATTATTCTGTTTTAAATAGTTATTCTTTCGGAGTTACTGGATCTGGTAGAAAAGAAGTTCCAATATCTCAAGATGGTTATATCCATTTTATTAAAAATTTTAAATCCAATCAGGCAAGCTGGGTAATTATTTGTCCAACATCAGGATATAATCCTCCAACATCTAATAATCAGATAACCTGGAATCAGATCCAAACCCAATATGTAAATGTTGGCAGTCTTTTGCAGTTTTCTGTTTCCGCAAACAGCTCAACCGGAAGAACAATTTCATACAGCGTAGTTAATTTGGCCCAAGGAGCTTCTTTCGATTCTAATACGAGACAATTTTCTTGGACTCCAAATCAGCCAGGAACATTTAATGTAACTTTTAGAGCCAATGATGGAATTAATTCTTCTGATATGAATGTTTCCATAATTGTAAACGGTATAGGTGGTGGCAACGGTTGTTACTACGGTTGCAATAATAGTTGCGGATATAATTACAGCAATGATTATATATATTCAGGTCCTTCTGTTGTAGAGCGTTATGACATTTTCAATATATTCGGAAACTCAAATCATTATAATTACAATAATTGCAATACTAGTTGCGGTTATTATGGAAATTGTAATTACAACAGTGGTTATTACTATCAGACCTATAATGTCTATGGTCCAACTTGGAACATAATCACTAATCAAACTGGTTATGCTGGACAGCTTTTAAGATTCGTAGTTTTAGCTAATAGCCAAAACGCTTCCAATCTTTCTTATTCCGCTTTTAATCTTCCTTCTGGAGCATCTTTTGATTCTGTTACTAGAACGTTTTCTTGGGTTCCAGGATTTAATCAAGTAGGAACTTATCATGTTTTATTTAGGGTAACAGATGGATTTTCAGCTTCTCAAGACATGAATGTGACGGTGACTATTTTAAATGGCGGCGCTTCAGCTCCAAACTTTACAGTCTTTGATCCTCCAACTACTGGAGTCGAAAATCAAACATGGACATATACAGTTCAAGCAGTTTCAACGGGAGGTGGTGGAGTTGTTTATAGATTACTAACCGCTCCAGCTGGTATGACTATCGGTCAATATTCCGGAACTATTAATTGGGTTCCAAATTCTTCTCAAGGAAGACCAGCTCCATACCTAGTAACCGTTGGAGCCTCTTCTGGATATGCAGAAAATACAAGATCATTTAACTTAACCATAACCGACTTGGATGGAAATTATTCCAACTACATTCCACCTTACCAATCACAAGGCTCTGGATCTTATGCCAGAAAACCAAACATCTATAATATAAACGTGGACAGTATAGATGGAGGTATTCGTGTTTCTTGGAGTACAGATATTCCGGCTAAAGGAAGGGTGATTTACGGAAAAGAATCTCAAGCCAATAAAGGTGAGCCATATTCATATTCCAACGCCACAAATTATTCCGAAGTTAATAAAGATAATTCAGTTAATTTAACTGGGTTAGAGGATAATCAAACTTATTATTTAAGAATCGTTGCTGATGCTTCTGGTGCAGTTTCTACTAGTGAAGAGTTTAGTCATGTGTTTATAGCTTCAGCTGGGTTAGGGCTTGGTCTTGCTCTAGCTTCTTTAGGTGCTCTACTTTCTAATGGATGGTTTTGGTTAATAGTTTTAATAGTTGTAACGATTTTCTACATCTATCCCAGATTTATTAAAAAAACATCATAACCATTTTAAAACCCCGCATAATGCGGGGTTTTAAATTTGACGAAGAATCTTTTTAGATTCAAAATTAAAAATAGCACGATCCGAAGGCAACATTTTGCCAAAGGAGAAGAACTTGGAAAAAACCCTGCCAAGAGAGGAGCGATTTCGCGAGTGGGGAGTCGCAGAAACACTATTTCGCGGCGCATTTCTTATTCTTTGCGGACCGCTAGGATATTTGATCGGAGGTTTTTTCGTGGGATATTTATTGAATGCTAAGTGACGATCTTCTGCCGCGCGAGTACAGGCGCGGCTTTTAATTTATAACAAAATTATATTATTTCTTGTTATAATAATTCCTATGGATAAAAAAATAGAAATCGCAACCTTTGCCGCTGGTTGTTTTTGGGGAGTTGAAGATAAATTTATGGAAACCAAGGGAGTAGTTAAAACAGAGGTTGGTTATACTGGAGGACACACTCAAAATCCAACATATAAAGAAGTCTGTACTGATAAGACTGGTCACGCTGAAGCTGTGAATGTTTATTTTGATCCAAGTCAGGTTTCTTATGAGCAACTTTTAAATATCTTCTGGGATCTGCACGATCCAACCCAATTCAATCGCCAAGGACCAGATTATGGCAGCCAATATCGCTCGACAATTTTTTATCACGACGAAAATCAAAAATCTTTAGCCGAAAAATCAAAATCCGAATTAGATCAAAGTAAAAAATATTCCAAAAAAATAGTTACAGAAATCACTAAAGCTACAGAATTTTATAGAGCTGAGGAATATCATCAACAATATATGAAAAAGACTGGATTAAAAGTTTGCCATTAATAATATGTCTAATCCACTAATTACAATATTTCAGCTTATAGTTTTAATTTTCTCGGTGATGATTCATGAGATTTCGCATGGAGCTATGGCTCTTAAATTTGGCGACACCACAGCTAAAGATGCTGGCAGGTTAACATTAAATCCTTTGCGCCATATAGATCCAATATACTCAGTATTATTGCCATTAATCCTAATGCTTTCCGGAGCTCCGGTTTTTGGAATGGCCAAACCCGTTCCAGTTAATCCGTTCAATTTAAAAAATCCCAAAAAACAATATGGCCTAGTTGGTTTAGCTGGTCCATTAAGCAATTTTTTACTGGCTTTAATTTTTGGATTATTTCTAAGAATTATTCCATTAATAAATAGCAATCCATCTATCGCTCTAATTCTAGGTTTTGAAATTATAGTTTTGGTTAATATTAGTTTGGGAGTTTTTAATATGTTGCCAATTCCTCCATTAGATGGCTCAAATTTTTTATTTTCCTTTTTAAAGGATGATTCAAGGGTTAAATATTTTTTGGCGCGATACGGAATGATAATTTTATTAGTTTTAATTTTTACAAATTCAATTAATTTTATTAGTCCAATAATCGGTTTTTTATTCAAATTATTTACAGGAATTAATCTCTAGTTTATTTTTTGACATTTAACCTCATAGATATAAGATTGTATATATGGCCAAAAAATATGTCGTTACTATATATGGCGCCCCAGGTTCGGGCAAGACAATGCAAGCCGATCTTCTTTCTAGGAGATTGGGTATTTTGCATTTCGACATAGGACATTTTTTGGAAGAAATTTTTAAAGATAAGAATTATTTAAGCGATAAAAAAGTAATTGAACAAAAACAAATTTTCGAAACAGGTGGAATGTGCGATCCTCTATGGGTTGTTTCTTTAGTTTCTAAGCGATTTAAAGAGATTTCAGATTCAGGATCTAGCTTGATTCTTAGCGGATCATTAAGAACGGTTTTAGAAACATTCGGCCACGAAAAGATGAAGGGGTTGATAGATGTTTTAGAAGATGGTTATGGTAAGGATAATATTTATTTCTATTTCTTAGACTCAAAGCCAGAAACTTCAATTAAGAGAAATAAAAATAGATTGATTTGTTCAATTTGCGGAAGACCAGTTTTAAGCGATTCCTTTAAGACAAAGCCGATTGCCTGTCCGATTTGCGGAGGTAAGCTAAGCGCTAGAGCTCTAGATAAGCCAGAAATTATAAAGAAGCGCCTTATGGTTTTTAACTCAGACACAGCACCAGTTTTAGATGAATTGAGTAAGCGAGGCTACAAGATTACTCATATTCAGGGAGAGAGAAAGCCGTACGAGGTTGAAGCAGATATTCTAAAAAGCCTGAATCATGATAAAAAATAAAGAAGAGATAGAAAGAATAGGAAAATCTGGTAAAATTTTAGCTGAAGTTCTAAAGATATTAAAGAAAGAGGCAAAGATAGGAGTTTCACTTTTACAACTAGACGCACTAGCAAAAAAATCGATTGAGTCGCTTGGTGGAATTCCAGCATTTTTAAATTATTTTCCATATGGAGCAAAGAAGCCGTATCCAAATACGCTGTGCGCTTCTTTGAATGAAGTGATAGTTCACGGCGTACCAACAGAAAGAAAGTTGAGGGATGGGGACGTTTTAAAGCTTGATCTCGGTGTTGTGTTTGATGGTTTTTATTCTGATTCCGCAATCACCGTTATTATTGGTAATCCTTCTAAGGAGGCTTTAAACCTAATCAAGGCAACGGAATTGGCTTTAGTAGAAGGGATTAAGTCAGCCAAGTCCGGCAATACCTTGGGAGATGTAGGTTTTGCCATTCAATCAGTTGCTAGTAAGTATGGAGTTTCTGTTGTTCGTGGACTAGGTGGTCATGGAGTGGGTCGCGATCTTCACGAAGAGCCCTTTATAGATAATATGGGAAGCCCAGGAAAGGGTCTTAAGTTGAAAGATGGAATGGTGGTTGCGTTAGAGCCAATGTTCTCTTTAGGTTCCGGAGAGATAAAAATTCTCCCAGATGATAGTTATGCCACAAAGGATGGATCCTTATCTGCTCAATTTGAGCATACGGTCCTTATAACTAAGGCTGGGGGCGAGATTTTAACCAAGTAAAACCTCGTCCAACAATATCGAGTTCTAATCTTGGTTGATGTGCGATAGATGATTTATTTTTGCTTTAAAATTTCAAATTTTAACACTTTTTTGAATTTGATTAATATTATTAATTAATGTAAACTTGATACTTAATTTTATGGAATACTACTTAACACCTGAAAAACTAAGCGAATTAAAAACCGAATTGGAACGGTTAAAAACCGAAGCCAGAATTGAGATTTCAGAAAAGATAAAACGCGCCAAAGAATATGGTGATTTATCTGAGAATGCAGAATATTCAGAAGCCCGTGATGAGCAGGCCGAACTAGAGAAAAAAATTGCAGAAATGGAGGATTTAATAGGTAATGCAGTTTTAATTAAAAAAGCTCATAATAAAAAGGGATTGATAGAAATAGGATCAAGCTTCACGGTTTCTAAAAATGGTAAGGAAGCTAAGATGAGGCTCGTCGGTTCAAGCGAGGCAGATCCAGTAGCCGGCTTGATTTCTAATGAATCTCCTTTAGGAAAAGAGCTTTTAGGAAAGGAAAAAGGTGACACCATCACGATTAAGGCCCCAATGGGTGAGATAAAATACAAAATTTTACAAGTAGATTAATTTTAATTTAAATGGACTCATTAAGAGAAGAAAGAATTAAAAAACTAAACCTGCTTCGCAAGGCCAATATCGATCCATATCCTCCAAGAATTAAAAGAGATTTTGAAATTAATTCAGTCATATCGAATTTTAATAAATTTACTAAAGCCAAAAAGAAAATTTCTTTAGTTGGGCGCTTGGTTGGTTTAAGGGTTCAAGGAGCTTTATTTTTCGCTGACTTAAAAGATGAATCTGGAAAGATTCAAATTTTAGGTAAAAAAGATAATCTAAAAAATTTTGATATTTTTAAAGACGCCATAGATATAGGTGATTTTGTCGAAGTTTCTGGAGTTCCTTTTATTACCAAAAGAGGAGAAAAAAGCATAGAGGCAAAATCAATTAATATTATCGTAAAAAGTTTGCGCCCAATACCATCAGATTGGTATGGCATACAAGACATTGAGCTTAAATTAAGAAAAAGATATTTAGATATTTTAGCCAATGAGGATATAAAAGAATTATTTAAAAAGAAAACTATTTTTTGGGCCACTTTCAGGGATGAATTAAAAAAGGAGGGTTTTTTAGAAGTTGAAACTCCAATTTTAGAGACTACTCCAGGAGGAGCTGATGCTGAGCCATTTAAGACGCATCACAACGCTCTTGATACTGATTTTTATTTAAGGATATCTTTAGAGATTGCTTTAAAAAAACTTTTAGTTGCTGGATATGAAAAAATTTTTGAAATAGGCAGAATTTTTAGAAATGAAGGCATAGACGCAGAACACTTACAAGACTATACCCAGATAGAATTTTATTGGGCTTATAAAGACTACAACGATTTAATGAAATTCATCGAACCTCTTTATAAAAAAATTATTAAAAATACTTTCGGAACTCTAAAAACCGAATGGAGGGGTATGAAAGTTGATTGGGGGAAAAAATGGCAAAAAATTTCATATTATGATCTTTTCAGAGAAAAATTAAGCATTGATTTAGAAAAAGCTTCAACCGCCGACCTAGAAAAGAAGGCTAAAAGTTTAAATCTAAAAATAGAACCAAATTTAAATCGTGGAAGATTAATCGATATTCTTTTCAAAACAATTCGCAAAGAGATTATTCAACCAGTGTTTTTAATCGACCAACCAGCAGAGCTTGAGCCGTTAGCTAAGCGCAATCCAGCTTCTCCTCATAAAGTTGAGAGGATGCAGATTATTGCTTGTGGAACAGAGCTTGGTAAGGGATTCTCTGAAGCTAATGATCCGTTAGATCAACGCGCTAGATTTGAAGAGCAAATGAAGATGAGGGAAGCGGGAGATAAAGAAGCTCAGATGTTAGATGAAGAATTTCTAGAAGCTCTTGAATACGGAATGCCTCCAACTGCGGGTTTTGGTATTTCGGAAAGATTATTCGCTGTTTTAGCCGATAAACCAGTTCGAGAATGTGTATTTTTCCCTTTAATGAAAAGAGTTTCTAAAAAAGAAGACCAATAACGGTCTTCTTTTTTAATCTTGACAATATATCTATTTAGGGAATAAAATTAAATTCCACGCGCTTTAAGAGGAAGCGCGCAGAAATCACTTGTCGAAGGGAGATTGAATGGGTGCGAAGAGGGGATCTACGGTGAGGCAGGGATCTGTTGGCGGCGCCTCTTCTTCTACTGTCTTGAACCGACTGGCTCAACCCGACTGGAAGTTCAAGGGGGTTGAACCGATTCGCGGGGCGATGAAGGGGTGCAGGTCTTGCACCTTCGATGGCGTGCCTCACGGTCAGTTCAGGGTGGGTGGTCCGAGGGGCGTCGTCTCCAGGTGTCCTTGCACGAACAGGTGATTTTTCAGCCCGGCTTTCCGAAAAGGAAGCCGGGCTGTATAATTTATATAAATGAAAAAAGTTATGGTTTTCGGCGACTTCGATGGCCTTCATGAGGGTCATAGATTTTTTCTACGAAGCGCCAGAAAGTATGGAGATTATTTAATAGTGGCAGTTTCTCAAGATCATATTATCAAGCATTTAAAAGGAGAATATCCAATAAAGAATTTTGCCGAACGCTTTGAGCACTTAGAAAATTATGACGATGTAAATCAAGTTGTCATTGGTGATCCGGAAAACTCCCCAATTAATTTGATAAAAAAATATAATCCCGATATAGTTGTCTTATCTAAAAATCAAGAATTTTTACAAAACGAGATAGAAAGAAATTACGAAAATTTTTCTAAAAAAATTGAATTAAAGATAGTAGACGTTGGAGAAATAAAAATTTATTAATTAATATGCTAGATATAAAATTCATCAAAGAAAACGCTGATTTGGTTCAAAAAGTCAGTAATGAAAAAGGTTATAAGGTTGATGTTTCTGAGACTCTTAAGCTTTATAATGAGCAAAACTTAATTCTTCAGAAAATAGAAGGATTGAGAAAAGAAAGAAATGAATTAGCAGCCCTTTCAAAAAATTCCAAACCCACAGAAGAGCATATTAAACGCGGAAAAGAGATAAAATCAGAAATTACCAATCTTGAAGAATCTCTTAAAAAAGCCGAAAGCGATTTTTTAATTTCAATAAAAAAAATTCCAAACATTTATTCAGAAGATGTTCCTAAGGGAAAATCAGAAGATGAAAATGTTGTGGTTAAAACAGTAGGCGAAATTCCAAAATTTAAATTTACTCCCAAAAATCATTGGCAATTAGGTGAGGCTAAACACTGGATAGATAAAGAAAGAGCCACTAAAGTCGCCGGCACTCGTTTTGCGTATCTTATGGGAGATATGGTCCGCTTAGAATGGGCTCTTATGCGTTTTGCTATGGACGTTTTAACCGACGAAAAAACTTTAAAGAAAATAATTAAGGCTAATAATTTAAAAGTTTCTTCCAAACCATTTATTCCAGTTCTTCCTCCTTATATGATCAAAACAGAGCAATATGATGCTATGGATAGACTCGAGCCAAGAGAAGAAAGATATAAAATCGAAGGTGAAGATCTCTGGCTTCAAGGTTCCGCTGAGCACGTTTTAGGCAGTATGCACTCCGATGAAATTTTTAACGAAAGTGAATTACCGTTAAGATATGTCGGCTTTGCCACATCTTTTAGAAAAGAAGCTGGAAGCTATGGAAAAGATATGGAGGGCATTATCCGTCTTCATCAATTTAATAAGATGGAATTAGAAAGTTTTTCTGTAAAAGAAAATGGTATGCAAGAACATTTATTTTTTGTCGCCATTCAAGAGTATTTAATGAAAACACTAGAGCTTCCTTATAGGGTTGTAATGAAATGCACCGCAGATATCGGCAAACCAAACGCCAGAGGAATTGATATTGATGTTTGGCTCCCTGGGCAAAATAAATATCGCGAAACTCACACAGCAGATTATATGACCGACTATCAAGCGCGCAGGCTTAAAACCAGAGTCAGAAGAGCCGATAATTCAGTTGAATTAATCCACACCAACGACGCCACTGCTCTTTCTCAAAGGCCATTAATAGCTATCTTAGAAAACAATCAAAGAGAAGACGGATCAATCGAAATTCCTAAAGTTTTGCGTCCATACATGAACGGTAGAAAAGTTATTTAATTTTAAATGCCCAACCATTTTCACGGTTGGGCATTTTATTTGTTTATCTTTTCGGCTTTTTATTTGGTTTACATATCAACCATACCATTAAAGCCAAAAGCCCAAGGGCAATAAGTGCGATGTTCCAAGGATTTATCCCAAAATCCTTAGCTGTTGTTATTATCTCTCGCGACCATCCTGGCATTGGACACTTGCTGTCTTGCATCTTTTTCCCCTTAGTTTTTTGCCATTTGTGCTGTTTTCTAGTCTACAAGAATATTTTTAATTATCAAAACTTAAATAAAAAAAAGAACCCGAGAACCGCTCTGGATGAGCTAGCTCTCGGGCTGCAGAACAGTCCACATTCACGATCCCGAAAAGAGTTACGACGATTTCCTCGAGGACTTACGTCTCAGGGTTCGATTGAGGGGAAGAAGCCAAGCTGAAGTTCGATCCAATTGCACCATCTTTCGCCGGCGTTTGAATCTCTCCCTTATACGCTTTTCTAAAGATCGAGGTGAACTTTCCGCCCGTATATAATATCATATTTCTTTAAAAACAAAAAAATCCGAGAATCATGTACTTGCGCACAAGATTCTCGGATCCAGGAACCCTCTTTGCTAGGGACATCATTGGAAGGTTTGCAGTGCTATGGAATTAATCGTGCTCTGCGCAGGATCTTACCAAGGCTGTTGCATTCTTTCCGTTGGAAACCTAGCTCATACGGCTAACCTGGTTAATTTAAATATAACAATATTACATCTTTATGTCAAATTTGTAACAAATTAACATTTATTTTTGTTGAACTATCTAATGAATAAAAAACTAAAAATCACTCTACTTTTTGGAGGAAAATCAGCCGAACACGAAGTTTCTATGCTTTCGGCAAAAAATGTTTTTAATGCTCTTGATAAGAATAAATACGAAGTTTTTTTAATCGGAATTGATAAAACGGGTTATTGGAGTTTTTTTGAAGACTCCAAAATCTTATCCGAAAAAAGCATAGAAAAAATAAACAGAAATCATAATGGATTCTTAGATCCCAACTGCGGAAAAATTTTAGTTGATTCAGATGTAATTTTTCCAGTCCTCCACGGTGGCACAGGAGAAGATGGAACAATTCAAGGATTTTTCAAATTAATAAATAAACCATTCGTCGGCCCAGGAGTTTTAGGGTCTGCTTTGGGGATGGATAAAGATGTAGCTAAGCGCTTATTAAATCAAGCGGGGATTGCTACGGCTAAATTTATTACTCTTAGAGATTATGAAAATATAGATTTTAAAAAAATAAAAAAACAGCTAGGGCTTCCGCTTTTTATAAAACCAGCCAACTCCGGTTCTTCGATCGGAGTTTCTAAAGTTAAAAAAGAATCAGAATTTACACTAGCCATTAAAGAGGCTTTTAAATACGATAGTAAAATATTAATCGAAGAATTTATAGACGGCAGACAAATTGAATGTTCTATATTGGGAAATGATAATCCAATAGCTTCAATCCCAGGAGAAGTTATCACAACTCATGAATTTTATTCATACGAGGCAAAATATTTAGACAAAAACGGTGCAATTCTAGAAATTCCAGCTAAATTAAATAAAAAAATCTCTAAACAAATTCAAGAAATATCATTAAAAACTTTTAAAGTCTTAGAATGTTTTGGTTTAAGTCGTGTCGATCTTTTTTTAGATAAAAAGGGAAAGATTTATGTTAATGAAATAAACACTCTTCCAGGATTCACTTCAATCAGTATGTATCCCAAACTCTGGGAAGCTAGCGGAATAAGTTATTCAGATTTAATAGATAAACTCATCGAATTAGCAATAGAAAAATTTAAAAAAGACAGTAAATTAAAAACTTCTTATTAAAAATTAAACCGCCAGGACCCTTGTTGGGCGCTGGCGGCGTTTAGTTCAATACTTAGCCCGTAGGCTCAGTATACGTAGCATCAAGAATAAAACTCTTCTTTTGATCAAAGGTTCCACTGAATTTATCATCTCCGCGCTTAACAGCAATTCTAACAGGAACCCACACGTGTCCGAATGTTGCATCTGCCTTGCGATACATCGTACAGGTTACCGAAACCGGAAGCAGGCCCTGAGCTGGTCCACGATTTTTAAGACTTAAGGTAAATGTTCTGATGTCCAGAAACCGCGTAGCTTCGATATCCATAGCATTCCACACGGAGTCATTATCTCCGTCAACCGTGCTAATTGCGATTTGCGTCATCCTGATTGCCAAAAGCACGCCAGCAGCCAAGCTCATTTTCATCGGACATCTCCTTGTCAAAAGGGGATTCACTCCAGGGGTCAACCCAGAAAGTGGCAGCCATCACGGCAGCACCTTAGAAGCAAGAATAAGTCTTCTTTCCAAAGTGCCACCGTGACAACCTCTCAATATGCTTATAAAATTATAGCACAATATTACTATAAAAGTCAATAGTCACAAAACCCATATAAATTAGTCAAAATAGGTCATTTAGGTTATTATAAATTCCAATGAAAGAGGAAAAAATCTACAAAACCTGGATTGAGCTCAATAGCAAAAATCTAAAAAACAATATCTCGATATTTAAAGGTTTATTAGATAAAAAAACCAAGCTTTTCGCTGTTGTTAAATCTAATGCCTATGGCCATGGATTAGAGGATTTTTCTAGAATTGCGGATAAATTCAAAGTTGATGGTTTTTGCGTTGATTCAATAATTGAAGGAATTAAATTGAGAAATATCGGCATCACAAAACCAATTCTAGTTATAGGGCCTTCAATTCCAGGAAATTCATTATTAGATGCCAAGAAAAACGACATAACTATTTCCATTTCCAATTTAGAGGCTTTAAAAATTTATTCTACCTCAAAAGCCAAGCCAGATTTTCATCTTAAAATAGATACGGGCATGCATCGCCAAGGATTGCAGATTTTTGAAATAAACGATGCTATTAATATTATTAAAAAGAAAAAACTTCCAATTAATGGCGTTTATACCCATTTTGCCTCAGCTAAAGATCCTAAAAATACCGAATTCACCAATAAACAATTTAATGAATTTAAAGAAGTTATTAAATTATTAGAAACTGCCGGCTTGAAAGATTTAGCCAAACACTGTTCCGCAACTGGTGGAACTTTATTAGATAAAAAATATCATCTAGATATGGTTCGTGTCGGCATCGGTCTTTATGGAATTTATCCAAGCGATGAGCTTAAAAAAGAATTTCAGGAAAAATATAAATTACTTCCAGTTTTATCCTGGAAAGCGCTTGTAAGCGAAATAAAAGAAGTTAAATCTGGCGAAGGAATAAGTTATGACTTAACCGAAAAATTAAATAAAAATTCAAAAATTGCCATCATTCCAATTGGTTATTGGCACGGCTATCCTAGAAGCCTAACCAGTGTTGGAAAAATTTTAATAAATGGCATTGAGTGTAAGGTTTTGGGCAGAGTTTGTATGGATATGATTATAGTTGATGTTTCTAGTATGAAAGATGTGAATCTGGGAAATATTTCTATTTTAATTGGAAAATCTGAAACTGCAGAAATATCTTTGGAAAATATTTCTGAATTAGCAGGAGTTTCTACTTATGAGTTTGTTACCAGAATAAATCCATTAATTAAAAAAGTAGTAATTTAAAATGGAAATTCATCAGAGCAATATTAAAAGAAAAAAAAGAAAGCTTAAATTTGAAATCTATTTTTTATTAGTGATTTTTTTATGTGGACCAATCTTGGCTCTTAAGGCGATAAAAGAAACTTCAATTTTTCAAATTAAAAATATAGAAATATCTGGTATTGATAATTCAGAAAAATCTTTTTTCCTTGAGAATCTTAAAAAATACGCCTTTAGGCCAAGCATTTTAGCTCTATTGGGAGACAATAATATTTTTTCTTGGAAAAGCGATATCCGGTCTTTGGAATTTCTTCAATTCAATAATGTCAGTATCGAAAAAGATGTCGCCGATATGTCTATAAAAATAAAAGCGGAAAAAGTTGGCAAATTTGGTATTTGGTGTTTTGCGGTTAATTCTATAAATGGTAATTGTTTCTGGATCTCTTCTAGTGATGGTGTTGTTTTAGAAGAAGCCCCTCAAACATCTGGCGGTCTTTATCCTGGAATTTTTGAAGATTCATCGCGCTCTGGTTTTTTGGGATTAAAGATCGTGGAAGATATAAAATTTTCTAATCTTAAAAAAATATTACAAGAACTAAATTCTTTTAGTGTAGTTGCTGAAAAAATTGAATATAAAAAAACCGGTGATATTTTAAGTATTCACAATAAAACCGGTTCAAAATTAATTTTTAATTTAAATTTCGATCCATCTCTTAATTTAGAAGCTTTGGGTAAAATTATTAAAAAATCTTCATTAAAAGACATTGATTATATAGATCTTTCTGTTGAGGGTAAAATTTACGTAAAACCCAAATAATTTTCAGCTTTTATGTTTATAAAATTTCCTAAAGATACTCCAAGTATTTCTTGGACACGCCATATTAAAAATAAGATGGCTTTTTATGGCCTTTCTGAATCAAAAATAAAATCTATACTTGCTTATCCAAAACGCAAAGAAGAGGGTATTGCTCCTGATACTTTTGCTTCAATGAAGCGAAATGATAAAAAAGAAAAAAAGGAAGAGATTTGGATAATGTATCTAGATAAAAAAGAAAAAATGAAGGTATCAAAGCTCAAAAAAAGATCAAAGATTTTAATGATCAGTGCTTGGCGTTATCCGGGAATTTCAAAGCCAGGCTCTCAAATACCAATTCCTGAAGATATTTTAAATGAAGTAAAAGGATTTTTTAAAATTCAGGAAAATTCTAGTCTTTTGTAAATTGACATTTAGATTCCTTATTGTTAAAATTGTAGGACAAGCGAGTTTAGAGGTCGCAAGTCAGCCTTCTGACGCCAAAGTTCTCAAGCTCCTTCTTCGCACTTCGCAAGCGTCTTTAGGTCTAAAAAATGGACTCTCGACCTTCATCGGGAGTTGACCTTCCGTTTTCACTGGTCACAAATCCAGTGACCGCTGGCTAACCGATTACGACCAGGTTATCCGACACGGTGAGTAATCTCTGGGACAATTAGATGTAACTAACCAGGGAGCGGTAAGAAATTGCGCCTCAAAAACTCGCGCGGTGCCCCAAGCTTCGAGCAGGGTGAAAGACAACCCTGCTCGAAGCTACTTTTTTAAAATAAATATAAAACATGAAATTATCCATAGGTATAGTTGGTCTCCCAAACGTTGGTAAATCGACTTTATTTAAAATAATCACAAAAAACGAAGTTAATATAGCTAATTATCCATTTTGCACAATTGATCCAAACGTAGGAGTCGTTTCTGTACCAGATGAAAGATTGGATAAATTAAGCGATATGTCTAAGTCTGCCAAAAAAGTACCAGCTATTATTGAATTTTATGATATTGCTGGTCTTGTTAAGGGCGCCTCTTCTGGTGAGGGATTGGGTAATCAGTTTTTATCTCACATCAAAGAAACGGAGGTAATAGTCCAAGTATTAAGATGTTTTTCTTCTGAAGAAATAATTCACGTTGAAAACAGAGTTGATCCTTTAACTGATTTAGAAATTATAAATACCGAATTAATTTTAAAAGACTTAGACGTTGTCTCTAAAAGATTTGCCAAAATAGATTCAGAAATAAAATCAGGCAACAAACAGGCAGTTAAAAACAAAGAGGTTTTAGCTAAAATAAAAGAAAAGCTTGAAAAAGGGGAATTAATTAGCGATTTTAGAGATGAATTAATAGTTAAAGAACTCCAGCTTTTAACTGCTAAAAAGCAAATCTATTTTTTAAATGGTAAACCAGAAGATGTTAGTGAAAAATTGAAAGCCAAAATAGCTTCTTTAAATTGTGAGTATGTCGTTTCTGACTTATCTACCGCAGAAAATATTCCGGAACTGATTAAAAAAGCTTACAAAGTTCTAGATCTTATTAGTTTTTTCACTACTGGAGAAGACGAATCACGCGCTTGGACTATTAAGCGTGGTTGGAAAGCGCCACAAGCTTCAGGGGTTATTCATACCGACTTTGAAAAGAAATTTATTCGCGCAGAGGTAATTGCTTCAGATAAATTATTAGAATGCGGTTCTTGGGTTAAAGCAAAAGAAAAAGGATTAATCAGGGTAGAGGGTAAAGAATACGAGGTGAAAGATGGTGATGTTTTAGTTGTCCGACACAGCTAATTTTTAGGCTGTTAATTAATGACCACGCTAAAAATGATATAATTTTAGTATGTCTTTTTTAGCATTCTCGCTTATTCCAGTTTTTATATTGGGAATTTTTGTTTATCTGACTTCATTAAAGAAACATAAAATATATAAAAATTTTTATTCAAATTTTGGATTTTCTTTATCTAATTTTAAAGTTGCTAAGCCAGAAGAGGAAAAATTTAAATTTGAAATATTTTCAGATTTTTTAATTGAGAAAAATATTAGATCAGTCTTTGAGGTTTACAAATCGAGGCTTTCAGACGACGTTCGATTTGAAATATGTGTTCCTAATTTTGTTTTTCCTATAGTTAAAGCAAAATTTTCAGAAATATGGCCAGAAATTAAATTAATTGATTTTCCCGAATCGGGTCTTCATTTTGAAACCAATTCCAATATTGGTGGAGAATTTTCCTTCCCCAAAAACGAATCTTTTCAGGGGTTTTTGGGTTTTATTTTTTCATTTCTTAAAGAAATATCCTTTGGTTCCGGATATATTTTTCAAGCCATAGCCAATCCTCATCTAGAAGGCAACCTAGACGCCGATGTTAGAATTCTTATTTCTTCTAGTGATAAGCTGGAGAATGAGCATGTCTTTGATAATTTTATTAGTAGGTTTAAGGAAAATTTTAAAAATTCTGGGATAAAATTTATTAAATCTAGAAATTCCGAAGATTTAAAATCAAAAATCATTTCTAGACAAAATTTATCGTCATCTTTTCTTTCTTCTAGAGATTTTTCAAATATCTTTAATTTTTCGTTGGGTGAAAAAGATAAGGTTTATAAAAAACTGAAAATTTCAGAAATATCTGGAAAATCAAGAAAAAAGGGAAATTCTTTAGCGATTAGTTCCAAAAAATCTTTAATACTCGGATCAGACGAGGAAAGTCTTTCTGATTTTATAGCCACGCTTGCTTTAAACGATATTCATCTAGGTAAAAATGTCATTTTCTTGGAAAAAAATCTATCAGTCATAGAAAAAATAGTTTCCAATTTTCCAAAAGAAAAAGCTAATGATTTAATACTTTTAGATCAAAAAGATGCTTTTAAGATTCTTAAATTAAAAAATCTTCAACTCGAAGGCAAGGATTATAAGGCTGCCGTTTTCTCTCCTCACAATTTTAATAAGGAAAAATTTCTTCCAAGAGAAACAAAAATTTATGCCGGTATGATGAGCGGCTTTAATTCTAGGCTGATAGAAGAAATCTTGGCTAAGAATTTTTTTAATAATATAGAAATAGTTTTAGCATCTAACCAATTATCTATTTTAGCCCCAAATATTAAAAATCTATTAAAATTAAAAATAGGCACAGCCGCTTTTCTTAAGTTAGATAAAGAAGAATTGCGAAAAATAGAAGATGAATTCCCAGAAATTATAAATTCAGATTCAATGCATAACTTAAATGACGATACGGCAATTCTAAATAATCTTGAAAGTGGAGGCTTCAATTCCGGAGATTTGCGTTTAGTTAAATTTAATAAGATTATAAGTAATGTGTCTGAAATGAAGAAAATGGAGACATATGCCAATCTCGTTTATTGGTCTAATAAAAAATATATAGATGAAATTATAAGTAAATTAGTTTAATAAAATAAAATGCCAAAAATATTTATTACAAGAAACATTCCAGAATCCGGAATTAAAATGCTCCGCGATAAGGGTTATGAATTAGTTATTAATCCAAAAGACAGAGTTCTTTCCAAATCCGAATTAATCAAATCCATAAAAGGTAAGAATTACGATGCTGTTTTATGTCTTTTAACTGACAAAATAGATCAAGAAGTCTTCGATGCTTCTTCGTCATCTGTAAAAATCTTTGCTAATTACGCTGTTGGCACTGATAATATAGATCTTAAGTATGCTGCCACTAAAAATATTTTAATTTCTAATACTCCAGACGTTTTAACTAATTCAGTGGCCGAACATGCCTTTGCTTTAATACTTTCAATTTCAAAAAGAATTGTTGAGGCAGACGATTTTATGAGAACGGGAAAATACAAGGGTTGGGAGCCTAAATTATTATTAGGATCAGACGTTTACGGCAAAACTCTTGGTATAGTTGGTTTGGGTCGTATTGGTGCCAGAGTCGCTCATTTTGCCATTAATGGGTTTGGTATGAGAGTTTTATATTATGATCCAAAACGAAATGAAAACTTTGAAAAAGATCAGCCAGGAGCAACCTACACTTCTAACTTGGATGATGTCTTAAAGGGTTGCGATTACATTAGTATCCATGTTCCACTTCTTCCAACCACCAAGCATTTAATTAATGAAGAAAAGTTAAAATTAATGAAGCCGACAGCTTATTTAATTAATACTTCTCGCGGACCAATAGTTGATGAAATAGCTCTTTCTAATGCTTTAAAAAATAACACCATTAAAGGAGCCGCTTTAGACGTTTTTGAATTTGAACCTAAACTGTATTCCGGCCTCAAAAAACTTAAAAATATTATAGTAACCCCACATACAGCTTCTGCCACCATAGAAACCAGAGAAAGTATGTCAAAAATGTGCGCAGAAAATATTATCGCCGCTCTAGAGGGGAAAACTCCTCCAAATCTTGTGAAAATATAAATTCTAAACTTTAAAAAGGCAAATCTTGTATAGATTTGCCTTTTTAAATACTATATGTTATCCTTATAAGCGTCGGTAGGGCTGACTTTGTCTTAGCTCTGATAAGTGGGACACTTTGTGCCCACAACGAAATTCGGCGAATAGAGAGGCGTGGTCGCAAGATCACAATAGCTCCTCTCGTCAGAGTACGAGCAAATCAGCCCTACCGACACCATTTCAAAAACAAGGCACACGGTGCTGCTGGTACCCCCCCGTACCAGACACCGCTGAGTCACTGGTCCGACGCTACCCGCAAGGGCGCGCTCGGACCTATTTTTTTACAATCTTAATTAAAACCCCGCCAATCGGCGGGGTTTTCTTATTCAGTTCTCTTTCTTAGCGCATTCTTTAAAATTCTTTTTCTTAATCTTATAGATGTTGGAGTGGCTTCTACCAATTCATCATCTCCAATATACTCCAAGGCCTCTTCAAGGGTTAATTTTTTAGCTGGCACCAAATCATCAGTTACAGCATCTGTTTTTGCTCTAAAGTTAGTCAACTGTTTAGCTTTACAAACATTTACCACCAAATCTTCTGATTTTGCATTTTGTCCTACAACTTGTCCTTCATAAACATCTTCTGCTGGAGCCACAAACATAACTCCTCTTTCTTGAGAGCTTAATAGAGCATAGGCGGTAGATTTTCCGGCCTCATGTGCAACCAAGGATCCATGTGGGCTAGTTTCTAATCCCTGTATTTTTGGGAAATATCCAGCGCTTAAACTATTTATAATTCCCATACCTTTAGTTTCTATAAGTAATTGATTTCTAAATCCAATAAGGCCCCTGGTAGGAATAAAGAAGTGAAACGCCACAGTTCCATTATCAACTGCCATATTTTTCATTTCTCCCTTACGTTCACTTATCTTTTGAATAACCATTCCCGAATATTTTTCTGGTGCTTCAATCCAAACATCTTCGAATGGCTCCATGGTTACTCCGTTTTCTTCATTGAAAATAACTTCTGGTCTCGAAACTTGAAGTTCGTATCCTTCGCGTCTCATTTTTTCAATTAAAATTGAAAGGTGAAGTTCTCCTCTTCCGCTTACAATAAATTCGTCTGCAGATTTACCCTGCACAACCTGTAGCGCAACATCGCTATCTAATTCTTTCTCTAATCTTTCTTTTAGGTTTCTTGAAGTGCAATATTCTCCCTCTCTGCCAGCAAAAGGGGACGTATTTACTCCAAAAATCATTTTAACCGTAGGTTTTTCTATAACGATTGGCTTCATTCCTTTTGGATTTTCAGCTTCAGAAATAGTGTCTCCAATCATAATATTATCCACTCCAGCCACAGCTCCGATATCTCCAGCCACAAGCTCTGGAACTTCAACTTTTCCAAGTCCCGAAAAGACCATTAAGTTTGTAAGCTTAACTTTAGAAATTTCTCCATTTCTATGAACTACAGAAATCATCTGCCCAGATTTCATCTTTCCAGCAGTCACTCTTCCAATTCCAATTTTTCCCTTAAAGTTGTCATAAGCTAAGGAAACAACCATCATTTGTAGTGTTTCATTTATTTCTGCTTTAGGTGTTGGGATGTGTTTAATAATCTCTTCAATTAATGGTTTAACTCCAGTCATATTCTCAAGTTCTGGGGCCATTCCAGTCTTTCCCAATCTTCCAGAAGCATAAACGATAGGGAAATTAAGCTGATCGTTATTTGCTCCTAATTCTATAAATAATTCTATAGTTTTTTCTAAAACATAATTAATTCTTGCATTGGGTTTATCAATTTTATTTATAACTACAATAATCTTATGTCCCATCGCCAATGCTTTCTTTAAAACGAATCTTGTTTGAGGCATTGGGCCTTCTTGAGCATCGATAAGTAAAAGCGAACCATCAGCCATATTTAAAACGCGCTCAACTTCTCCTCCGAAGTCTGCGTGTCCAGGGGTGTCTATGATATTAATTTTATATTCACCATAACGAACAGAAGCATTTTTAGAGAATATAGTAATTCCTCTTTCTCTTTCAATTTCGTTAAAGTCCATTATCATCGATCCACCCTCTCCAAGCCTTCCAAGATCAGTTTCGGATTGTCTCAAAAGCGCATCAACTAAAGTTGATTTTCCGTGGTCGACGTGAGCAATAATTGCGATATTTCTTAAGTTATTCATATTGGGTTGAGCGTTTATTCTACTATATTTTGATTTAAAGAGTCAATTTGACTAAAGATAATATTTGTCTATAATAATAAAACCCTTAATTTTGAGGGGGTAAAAGGGAGGGATTGATAGATGAGCTCTTCTGGTTCTGCGACGGCTGCACCAATCATCAGGGGACGTTGCTTAGAGCTTCGCTCCAACGCCCTTTCTCGTCGGGCTAGAAACGTGAATCATCGCGCATTGAGCGATCACGCTCGCACCTGCGCCAGCTGCAGGGACCACCTTGCATCGCTCGCCGCCAAGCAATCGAGCTCGGCGTCTTGAGCCAAATACTCCGATAGGCCACGGGTCTGTCGGAGTATTTTATTTTCCTAAGCTTTCAATAATCGCAATCTCAAGCGGTATAAAAGAAAAAGGAGAATACCTCATTTCAGAATAAGCTCTAATTAACGATTTTAATAGATTAATTAAAAACTTTTCATCAGCGCTAATGGAAAGATTTTTTAATTTATTCAGTTCGGTAGTCGTAAATTCTTCCACAAATATTTTTTCAAAATCAGGATTTGCTTTCAGGGCTAAAATTTTTCTCAAAAAATGTATCAATTCTTTAGCTGAATCAACAATACTTATTCCGTTGTTATAAATCGCATTTACCGCCTCGATAGATTCTTTAGTTTTTTTATTTAATATCAACTCTGCTAAATTAGAAATCTTTTTAAATCCGGCTTTTCCTAAAATAGATTCAACCTTGTCGGCGGTAATTTTTTCTTCCAAACTTCCCATTTGGTCAAGTATAGATTCGGCGTCTCTAAATCCTCCTTCTGCGGTTTCTGCAATGAGTTCTAATGCCTCATCTTCTATGTCGATTTTTTCAGTTTTAGAGATGTCTTTTAATTTTTTAAATAATTTCTGAATAGGAATTTTCCTAAAATTAAATTTTTGGACACGCGACAAGATCGTTCCAGGAACTTTTTCATATTCCGTCGTAGCTAAAATAAATACAGCGTGAGCTGGTGGCTCTTCTAATGTCTTTAATAGCGCATTAAAAGCTTCTTTAGTTAACTGATGAACTTCGTCTATAATAAAAACCTTATATTTTGAAGATGTGGGGGATAGTTTAATAGATTCTTTTAAATCTCTAATTTCATCTATGCCCCTATTTGAAGCCGCATCCATTTCCACGACATCTAATGATTTTCCAGAATCGACATCTATACATTTAAGGCATTCATTGCAAGGCTCTCCTTTGGCGGCAAATTTTTTATCACTTTGGCGCGTTTCGCAATTTAATATTTTAGCCAAAATTCTAGCAACCGTCGTTTTTCCTGTTCCTCGACTGCCATAAAAAAGATAGGCATGCGAAATTCTGTCTTGAATTGCCGCGTTTTTTAATGTTTCAGTAATATGGTCTTCACCTAAAACATCTTCTAATTTTTTAGGTCTATATTTTCTATATAAAGCTCCTCCTTTCACGGTTTTATTCTTTTATTTTTGAATCTCTTATTCAAAAATGATTATAACAGAATAAAATTGCTTCGCGAAATTTTTGGACAAAAAATGAGCGAGTTAGATGCCTTAGCGTTAATTTAGAAAATATTCTTAATCTGTTAAACTTAATATATTACTCCAATGGCAAAAAGCTTATTTTTAAGCACGATAGCCGCCTCGGCACTTTTCGCTGTGTCTTATTTTTATATTAATAATGAAAAAAATATTATAACTATAAATAACGAACCAATTGTTGCCCAAAAAGAAGACGCAATGGTTTCAAAAGCTGTTAACGATAAAATAACTAACGAAGTTATTGAGACTGATAAGCCATTACAAGAGGTTGATCAATCTTTAATACTGCCAATTGAAAATAAAACAGATAAAATTGAAACACCAGAAGAAGTTCGTGGTCTTTATTTTACTTCGCTATTTTTTAATCAAAAATATTTTTTAGATTTTGCTCGTAAAATGAAAAATTCTAATAAAATAAATACCTTAGTTATTGACCTTAAAGATTCGGATGGATTTGTTTCATATGATTCAAAAGTAAAAGAAGTGTCAGACTACGGAACAGGAAAACCATTTATTAGAAATATTAAAAATAAATTAGAAGATCTTCACAAGGAGGGATTCTATTTAATCGCAAGAATTAATATTTTTAATGATCAGGCCCTAGCTAAATCACGGCCTGGTTTTGCTTTAAAATCGATTACTGGAGATTCTTGGAAGACAGATAAAGGTACTTTTTGGCTTAATCCATCTAATGTAAACGTTTGGCTTTATAATGCTAATCTAGGAATAGAGGCTTATAATCTTGGTTTTGACGAAATTAATTTTGATTATATTAGATTTCCCTCAGAGGGAGATATGAATGCTCTGGATTTGGGTGAAATAACAAGTTATTCATCAACTATAAGAAATTTCTCCTCATTTTTAAGAGACACTTTTAAAAATGTTAAAATATCTGCTGATATTTTTGCCTATTCCTTAATAGAGAAAAATAATTTAGGCATAGGTCAAAGATATGAAGATTTTTTTGGATATTTTGATTATATTTGCCCGATGATGTATCCATCTCATTACAATAAAAATTTTTTAGGTTTTGAAAATTCAGCTCTTCATCCCTATGAAGTGGTAAGATATTCTTTAATTATAGGTAAAAATAGGGCCTTGGATTTTTTCGCCAATAATCCAGATAAAAATCAATCATTCAAAATGAGGCCTTGGTTCCAGGCCTTTAGTCTTTCTGACCATTATGATTCAAATATGATCAATGCTCAGATATCTGCATTAAACGACGAGGTTTTGATTAATAAAAATTTTTGGAACGGTTATTTAATGTGGGACGCTTCCAATATTTATAATGATTTTTCCATAGCTAAATAATATGAACGAATATCTTGTAAAAGTTAAAGACTTCGAGGGCCCCCTCTATAAACTTCTCGAATTAATAGAAGAAAAACACTTAGAGATAACAGAGATGAGTTTAGGTGCTGTTACTTCTGATTTTCTGGATTTTTTAAGAAAATCTGAAACAAATATGCCAAGCGATATTATTTCAGATTTTTTAGTAGTAGCCTCAAGACTTATCTTAATTAAATCAAAAGAACTTATTCCTGGGGTTGAGCTTAAAAGCTCTGAAGATTCGGAAATTAAAGATTTAGAAAATCGTCTTAAAATATATAGAGAATTTTTACTTAGGGCTAAGGTTGGCGAAGATAAGCGTCCAGGGGCAGCTTATGTTATTAGAGGGATTCTTTCTAGTGGATTTTATTTTACGTCTAGAGGTTATTTAAGAGGTGTTTGGAAAAATCCAATTTTTATATTTCCTAAAAACGTTTCATTAAAATCTATAAAAGAATATGCAGAAAAAGCTTTTATTTTAGAAAATTTCAAAATAAAAGATCCTGAAGGAGCTGTTAAGAAGTTAGTTGTCAGGCTAGAAGAAAAAATTATTGAACTTTTAGATCGTTTAGGTAAAGAAGGTAAAAATAGTTTTAATTTATTAGCTAAAACAAAACCTAAAATGGAAATTATAGTTTTGTTTTTAGCAGTTTTGCATTTAGCTAGAGATAGAAAATTAAAATTTGAGCAGAAAGAAAAATTTGGTGATATAATTTTAGAAAAGGAAAAGGAATTGGAAGCAGAAAATATTTCAAGCCCAAATGGAAACTGAAAATCAAAAAGAAATTAGCCTAAAAGGCAGAATAGAGGGGGTGCTTTTTGCTTATGGAGAAGCAATATCTAAAGACAAATTAATGCCTTTGCTTTTTGGTGATAAAAATAACCTTCCAGAATCGGATTTAGCCTTCAATTCAGCTATTGCGGATTTGAAATTAAAATACGAATCAGACCTAAGCTGTGGTCTTTGTTTATTAGAGTCTAATAATAAGTTTGAATTGGTGGCTAGATCAGAATTAGGACCAATTATTTCCAGTTTAATTAAGAGCGAAATGGAGGGTGATTTATCAGAAAGTGCATTAGAGGTTTTATCTATAATTATTTACGGAGGCCCCATAGAAAAACATTTAATAGACTATATCAGAGGTGTAAATTCAACTTTAGCCATTAAAAATCTAGAGATGAGGGGATTGATTGAAAAAAAATCTTCAGAAAATAAAAATGTATTTAAATATTTAGCGTCTACTGATCTAATTTTAAAATTAGGAGTCGCTAATTTAGAAGAAGTTCCAGAATATCAGCGCTTTAAAGGCTTGGTCGAGTCAGCTAGGGCTAATTTTTCATCTCAGAATGTTAAATAGTAAAAAAAAGGTATTTTTTTTATCTTTAATAATATTATATTTTGCATTCACTGCTCATTTTTTAATTTTTAAAAAATTTGAAAATCGCAATAATAATCTATTAAAAGCCAATCTTGTTGATTTGGGGATAGTAGCTTCGGATGATGATATCGATAATAGTTCCGAATCAAATTTATTTAAGCCATTAAAAATACAATCCTTTGAGAGCTATAAAAAAGCTCCAATATTTTTTAAACCAGAAATCAAAAAAGAAGTAACAAAAAAAGAAGTTAGTAAAACCACCTCAATAAAGGAAGATAAAGATAATCCCATTCTCTCTGCCCATTCTATTTTATTAAGAGACATTTCTTCTAATAATGTTTTAATGAAAAAAAATGAATCCGTTGAGTGGCCAATGGCTTCCCTGACAAAATTAATGACAGCAACCATTGCTATAGAAAATATGGATTTGTCTTCAAAAATTACAATTTCAGAAAAATCTGCAAATCAATCCAGTAATTCTCTTTTTAAGGCTGGTGAATCTTATTCTGCTCTAGATATGATTAAAGCGTCACTAATTCTATCCAATAATGCTTCAGCTATGGCGCTCTCCGAATCTTTTGGATATCAGAGGTTTATGGGGCTTATGCAGTCTAAGGCAGATTTTTTAGGAATGAAAAAAACAAAATTTTATGAGCCAACAGGTCTTTCTCCTTTAAATAAATCAACAGCTTTAGATTTCGAAATTTTAGCAAAATATATTTATACCAATCATAAAGAAATATTGGATATAACTTCAGAAAAAATCGCAGAAATTAAAGAATTATCCTCCGGCAACACAAAAACCCTTAACAGCACCAATATATTTGCGGGAGAGGAATATTTTATAGGTGGTAAAACTGGCTATACGGCTGAAGCTCAGGGTAATCTATTTTCAATATTTAAAGCTGGAAATAAGGTCTTATTAAGTATAGTATTAGGTTCTACCTCTAGATTCGAAGACACTCAAAAAATATATATATTAGGCTTAAGAAAACTCCTCGGACTTTCTGTTTCGAAATAACTTTATTTTATTAATTTATGATTACTCTACAAGTTGTTAAGGTTTTAATAGTTTCAATAATTTCTTTCCTTTTTGCTTTTATTTTTACACCATCAATTTATAAAATTTTAATAAACATCAAGGCCAGAAAAAGAATTCGCTCAAAAGAAGAGGCTCCAATTATGGCCTCTTTGCACGAAAAAAAAGCTGGAACTCCAACGATGGCCGGTGTTTTAATTTGGGGAACCGTTGCCGCTTTATCTCTATTTCTTTTTATTATGGATTTATTTTTTGATGGTTTCTGGGGCTATATGAATTTCATTAGCCGTCCAGAAACATATCTTCCTTTAACGGCTATGATCATAGCCGGATTATTAGGTCTTTTAGATGATTTTATAGGTGTTTTTAGAATTAAGAATTCTAGTGGACTAAAGATAAAGCATAAGCTTCTAGCTTATTTATTTTTAGGAATCATAGGGGCTTCTTGGTTTTATTTCAGATTAGGTTGGGACACTTTGATGATCCCATTTATAGGTAACGTTACGGTTGGATGGCTTTATATTCCAATATTTATCTTTGTAATTATAGCCACGACATTCTCGGCTAATGAAACTGATGGTTTAGATGGTTTGTTGGGCGGTACAGTTCTTTTTGGTTATATCGCTTTAACCATAGTTGCTTTCGCTCTTGGAAAATACAATCTAGCAACTTTTGGAGGAGCAATTATTGGATCACTCTTAGCTTTTCTTTGGTTTAATATTTATCCAGCGAAATTTATGATGGGCGACACTGGATCTATGGCTTTGGGAATGACCTTGGGGGTTATTGCAATGCTTACTAATACAACCCTACTATTACCATTTTTTGCCTTTATCTTTGTTTTAGAATCTGCCTCCGTTATAATTCAAGTTACAAGTAAGAAGCTTAGGGGTAAAAAGATTTTTCTTTCTGCTCCTATACATCATCATTTTGAGGCTTTGGGTTGGGGAGAAACAAAGGTTACTATGAGGTTTTGGATTATTTCTGCTATGGCTTCCACTATAGGTTTAATTATTTTCTTTCTTAATCGTTATCTATAAATAAAATATATGAATTTTTTAAATCAAATTAAGTCTTCAATTTATAATCCTCAGTTTTATAAAGACTTAGAGCATCAACCAGTGTCTTTTTCTATAAAATATTTCATCAAACTTGTTTTCTGTGCATCGTTTTTATCCTTGTTAATTATTGGAATATTTAATAAGTCATTTTTTTCAAATACAAAAACTTTAATAGAAAAAGGATTTGATACTATTCCAGAAGACTTAGAAATAAATATTAATAATTCTAGTGGAATTATTGAGTCGAACAAAAAAGAGCCATATTTTTTAAACGAAAACGCCATTATTAATAATAATGGAAATATTAAAAAATTAGATTCTTCCCATCTTTTATTTGTAAATACAAATATTGATTTTTCTGTTAATGCCCTAAACGAATCAAATTCAGTTGTTTCCGTATTCAGAGATTCAATCGCTTTCTATAACCCCAAAGATCAAAATATAAGAATTTATAAAGCAA
Organism: uncultured Candidatus Saccharibacteria bacterium; assembly: GCA_964543265.1. GTDB lineage: Bacteria > Patescibacteriota > Minisyncoccia > UBA6257 > 1-14-0-10-40-38 > SIBX01. The sequence continues at coordinate 158,878 of CAZIWN010000001.1, forward strand.
CAGACTTGCCAGATTTAAAAATTTCAAAAAGTGAAGTTCTTAAGTGGAAAAATAAATTCTTTAAATTCTGGCCATTAATTGTTGTGCTTCTTAATTTAATTATGTTTTTTGGTTTGATTATTTCCTCATTTAAATATTTGATTTTGGGTGTTGTTTTTGGGCTTATCTTAATGTTTTTATTAAGAATTAAAAATAACAAAGTTTCTTTCAAATATTCTTTTAAAATAGCTATTCATTTATTTACCATATCTATAATTTTTAGCATCATTGAAGAGTCATTCTTCGTATATGGATTTGGTTCGAGTTATGGATATTTTTCAATTCTTTCCTTTATCACAATTTTGAATTTAAAGGATTTTGGTAAGCAGGAAAACTTAAATTCTGAAAATCCAGGATCATCTGTTTAATTACTTCTATCGTTATTTGTTTTGACATTAGGGGCCATTTTATTTTTTTGCTATAATAATAAGAATCATCTCTTGATAAAAAGATGCTTCTTATTAAAAACGCCAAAATAATAGATGGTACTGGTGGTCTGCCTTTTTTGGGTGACGTTTTAATTGATAAAAATATTATTTTAGACGTCGGCAATTTAGTGAATAATAAGACAAAGAATATTTTTAATGCAGAGGGAAATTATTTAATACCAGGAATTATAGATATTAATTCTTCTTCGGATCATTATTTCACTATTTTTTCAGATCGGGGACAGGAAAGTCTTTTAAGTCAGGGCGTCACAACAATTATAGGTGGTCATTGCGGAGTTTCCCTGGCTCCATCTTTTTACGGAGAATTTTTTGGTATAGAAAACTGGTCAACGCCACATAGTTATAATATTGCTTGGCATGGAGTTGATGAGTTTTTAGATGTTATAGAAAAAAATGGTCTTAGTTTAAATTTTGGAACCTTTATTGGCTACAACTCTATAAGAGGAAGTGTTTTAGGCGATCACAAGAGAGATGCAACTATTAATGAATTAAAAGTCATTAAGAAAATAATTAATCTAGGTCTAAAGGAGGGGGCGCTCGGCCTGTCTTTTGGTTTGGGTTTTATTGATGGTAGATCTATAAACTTTAAAGAGATAATTGAAGCCTTAAAACCAGTAAAAAGATTTGATCGTCCTTTTTCTATTCATCTTAAGGACTATAAAAATAATTTAGAAAATTCTATTAGCGAAGTTGTTAGTATTTCTAAAAAATCTGGCACAACAGCGATTATTAACCATTTAAAACCTGTATTGGGTTTCGAGAAGTCTTTTGGAAATGCTTTATCTGCTATTTCTTCAGATTTAAATAATCAAATATATTTCGACTCATATGCATCTCATTGGTCCCTAGCTCCAATTCAATTTATGCTTCCCGATTGGATTAAATTTGGTAAAAAGGAGGATATTTTAAAAAGCATAAAGGATAAGCATTTAAAAAGTAAAATCATTTCTGAAATAGAAGATTTTAATCCCAACAATATCAAAATAGCTCATTCAAAAATTTTATCCCATTTAGACGGAATATCTTTAAAGGATTATTCAGCCAATCGCTCTATTTCTGGCAAAGAAGCTATATTGGAGTTATTAGAAAAATCAAAATTCGAAATGGTTCTTCTGGTAAAAAATATCAATTATGATTATTCACTAATGACACTTTGCCAAAAAAATGCAATTTTATCTTCAAATTCTCCAGGATTTAATTTAAATAAATCTGGTCTTAGTCACGAAAGAAATTTAGATATTTTTTCCATATTTTTTAAATTTGCGGAGCACTCAAAAGCAATATCAATAGAGAGAGCTATTCAGAAAGCCACTAGTTTACCAGCTTCAATATTGGGTATTAAAAATAGGGGAATTATAGGAAAAAATTTTATAGCCGACATAGCTATTTTAGATAAGGATTGGAAAGCAAGAGAAGTTTTTATTTCTGGTGATAAGGTTTTTTCAAATGGAAAATCTTTAAATAAATTAAATGGCAGAATTTTAAAGAAATAATATGATGCCCATATCTTCAAAAAGAAAATACACTTGGCCAGACACTTTTTTTACAGCCATTTTTTTTGTTTTAATTTTTTGGGGATTGATTATATTAGGAAGCGCATCTTCAAATTTTTCCAATTTAAAATTCGGAGACAGTTTTTATATGTTAAAAAAACAAATTGTTTTTGGATTTTTAATAGGTTTAGCTGGTTTCTTCTTGGCTTTAAAAATACCATATAAAAATTACAAAAAAATAGCTCCACTTCTCCTTATAGGTTCAATATCTCTTTTAGTTCTAGTGTTTACGCCTCTTGGGCTTACTATTAAGGGTTCTGCAAGATGGGTTGATTTTAAGTTATTTTCTTTTCAACCATCGGAAGTTGCTAAATTTCTTTCTATTATTTACTTTGCCTATTGGTTTAGTAAAAAAAATACAGGGGAACTATCTTTTAAAGAAATTATTCCATTTTTTATAATTTTAGGAACAATCTTAACTCTTTTATTTTTAGAGCCGGCCACGAGCGTCGCTGTTATTATATTTCTATCATCTTTTGCTATTTATTTCTTCGCCGGAGCCAGATTCAGTCACGTAGCCGCTTCTATTGCTTGTCTTTTATTAATTCTCGGCGGAATTATTTATTCCACCCCATATAGATTTTCAAGAATTCAGGGATTTTTTAATAGTCAGGAATTTTCTCAAACTAGCGGATTTCATATAGATCAAGCAATGATTGCAATTGGATCAGGAAGATTAACGGGCGTAGGATTCGGGCAATCAACAACTAAATTAAGATTTTTACCAGAACCATATGGAGATTCTATCTTTGCTGTTTTAAGCGAAGAATTCGGATTTTTAGGATCTATTTTCACAATTTTACTTTTTGGATTATTGATTTTAAGGATTTTTATTTTAGCAAAAAAAATTCCAGATAAATTTGGTTCCTATCTCTTAATAGGATTTGGATCAATGATAGGGATTCAAGCTTTTATTAATATTGCTGCAATCTCCGGTCTAATTCCTTTAACTGGAATGCCTTTGCCTTTTATAAGTTATGGAGGAACGGCTTTGGCAGTTTTTATGACAATATCAGGCATTATAGCCAATGTTTCCAAGTCGGCTTAATAAAAAGTTATGATAAAATAAATTTATGTCTAAAATCAGAATACTCCTAGCGGGTGGTGGCAGTGGTGGGCACATAATGCCCCTTTTAGCTGTTGCTGATGAGGCTTGGAGATATGCGGATGAAAATAAGTTAGAACTTAAGATGAGATATTTTGGTAATCCTCTGGAATATAAAAATGAACTATTGCTTCGCAAAATTCCAATATCTAAAGTTGCTTCTTCAAAAATCAGAAGATATTTTGATCTTCGTAATTTTTTAGATATTTTTAAGTTTTTTTTCAGTCTTTTTCAGTCTTTTTGGAAAGTTTATCTTTTTATGCCTAATGTATGTTTTTCCAAAGGTGGTCCTGGGGCTATTTCTGTGATCTTGGCCTGTAGATTCTATAGAATTCCAGTCATTATTCACGAATCAGATTCAATTCCCAGCATAACAACTAAAATATCTTGTAGATTCGCCAAGTCTGTACAATTAGCTTTTCCGTCTGCTAAAGACTATTTTCCTGGATGGAAAAATATAAAAATAGTTGGCAATCCTGTAAGAAAGATAGTTTCTCAGATTATTAGCAAGAGAGAAGCAAAAGAATTTTTTGGTTTTAATCCAGATCTTCCAGTAGTTCTTTTTGCTGGCGGATCTCAAGGCTCGAATCATATTAATGATTTTGTTTTGGTTAATTTAAAAAAATTTCTGCCAAATTTTCAGATACTTCACCAAGTTGGAGTAGAAAATATTAATGCCTATAAAGCGGAGTATGAGGTTATGTCTAGAGATTTATTACCAGAATTAAAATCGAAATATAAATTTTTTGCTTTTTTTAAAAATGAGATAGGGGAAAGTTATAATTCGGCAGATGTTTTTGTTGGCCGTGCCGGAGCCGGACAAATATTCGAAGTGGCCTCATTAAAAATCCCAAGCATTTTAATTCCTCTTCCAGATTCAGCCAATAATCATCAATTTGAAAATGCAATTAAGTATGAAGAATCAGGGTCGTCTTTTACCATAGAGCAAGACAATTTAATCCCAGAAGTTTTAATTCAAGAAATCGATAGTATCTTAAATAATCCAGATAAAAGAAAACAGATGGAGTCTTCGGCCGGGCAATTTTACAACCCAAACTCAGCAAGGCTTATCGTCCAAGATATTTTCGCTTCAGTTAAATAAAAAATCATATTTTTTTACCCTATTTACAGGGTGGATTTTTTATTATTTAAATGATACTATTTATAGACAATGCCACCCAAAGAACTCAAAGAAATAAGGGTTCGTATAGCCCCAAGCCCTACGGGTTTTTTTCACTTTGGAACCGCAAGAACAGCTCTTTTTAACTATCTTTTTGCCAAAAAAAACAATGGCAAATTTATCGTAAGAATTGAAGATACTGACAAGGAGAGATCAAAGCCAGAATATGAGAAAGATATTTTAGATGGTCTGCGATGGCTTGGACTTAATTCGGACGAAGATCCGGTTAATGGTGGTAAATTTGGTCCATATCGCCAAAGTGAAAGAACAGACATTTATGCAAAATATTTAGAAAAGCTTTTAAAAGAAAATAAAGCTTATTATTGTTTTTGTAGGGCCGAAGATTTAGAAGAAGAAAGAAAGGCTATGATGGAATCTGGTATTGCTCCAAAATATTCCGGAAAATGCAGAAACATATCTCATAAAGAATCTGAAGATAAAGTTAAGCAAGGAGCTCCATCTGTAATCAGATTTAAAATGCCAGAAGAAAAAATTCATTTCAATGACTTAATTAAGGGCAAGATAGAAATGGATTTATCTTTGTTTGGAGATCAAGTCATAGCCAAAAATATTCGTGAACCTCTTTATAATTTTGCAGTTGTCGTTGATGATCACGAAATGAAAATCTCTCACGTTATAAGAGGGGAAGATCATTTATCAAACACTCCTAAACAAATTCCATTGCAAAAAGCTCTCGGTTTTGAACATGTCATATATGCTCATTTGCCTCTTATTTTAAATCCAGATAGAAGTAAGATGTCTAAAAGATTTTTAGACGTTTCTATTAAGGATTATAAGGACAAGGGCTATCTTCCTTCGGCCATGGTTAATTTCATGGCTTTAATTGGTTGGCATCCAGAAGCAAAGTCTGGAACTTCTGAAAAAGAAATTTTTAATATAAAAGAATTAATTTCAGAATTTAATTTAGAAAGAGTTCAAAAGGGTGGAGGTATTTTTAGCGAAGAAAAATTAGATTGGATTAATTCTCAATTTATTAAAAGTATGGAAGATTCCCATCTCTTAGAAGAACTTAAATTAAGGGGTGAAATAAGTGCTGAAAACAAATTTTTAGATAAAGATTCTATCTTAAAAATAATTAAAATATCTAAAGAGAGAATGAAAAAATTAAGCGACTTTAAAGATTTAGCTCAATTTTTCTTTATGCTTCCTTCTTATGATAAAAATCTTTTAATTTGGAAAAAATCTAATTTAGCCGGCGCAGTTGTTTCTCTTAATAAATGTTTAGAGGTTATGGAATCTATTAAAATAGATAATTTTAAAAAAGAAATTATAGAAAAAGAATTAAACGTTTTTGCCGATAAAATGGGGAAGGGTGATATCTATTGGCCTCTTAGAGTCGCTCTTTCTGGAAAGGAGTTTTCTCCTCCTCCGCAAGAAATTATGGATATAATTGGCAAAGAAGAGTCTATTAAGAGAGTAAAATTTGCCATAGAGCATATAGAAAAATAAAATGAAAACTCTTTATTCAAAACTATTTCTAGTAGTAATATTTTTTTCACTTATTTTTTTGAGTTCTTTTAATAGATCTCTTGCTTTAACGGAGGTTGAATTAAATTTAAAATCAGCTATTGAAGATAAGTCCAAAGATCTTCAGGAAATAACAAAAAAAATAGAAGAAACTCAAAATCAGCTTTTTGAAACACAAGAAAAGGGCACAACCTTAAAACAAGAAGTTAAAAGAACAGACAATCTTCTTAATCAAATAAATTTAAATATTAAATCCAGTGAAATTAAAATAGATAAACTAACTCTAGAGCTTCAAAATCTTAGTTCTACTAAAAAAGATAAAGAAGATAAGATAGTAGAAAAAAAGACAGCTATTGAAGAACTTTTAAGGCAGATTATGAAGAAAAGTAGAGAGTCTGGTTTGAGATTAATTTTAGAAAGCAAAAGCATCTCTCAGGGTGTTTTGGATTCTAGATCCATAGAATATATGAGCAAAAGCCTCGCTTCGGAGGTGGACGATTTAGAGATTTTAAAACAGGACCTATCAAGCCAGATCCAAGAAGCAGCAGATAAAAAAAGATCTCTCGAGGGAGAAAAAACTAATCTTAAATATAAAAAAAATATCGCAGAAGATGAAAAAAATAATAAACAATATATTTTAAGCACCACCAAAAACCAAGAAAAATTATATCAGGCACAATTAAAAGAATTAGAAAAAAAACAAGAAGAAATAGCCGCGGAGGTTGAAGCTATTGAATCAGAGCTTCGCGCCAAAATAGACCCAAGCCTTCTTCCTAGCGCCATACCAGGAGTTCTTCTTTGGCCAGTTGCTGGCGGAAGATTAACTCAAGGGTATGGTTCCACCGCCTTTGCTCTTAAGACTTATAAAGGCAAACACCACAACGGAGTTGATGTCGGAGCCCCTATAGGAACGCCTATTTATAGCGCCGAAGACGGTGAGGTTGTTTTTGTTGCTAATCAAGATAATTTTTGCAGAGGAGCAGGATATGGAAAGGTAATAGTAGTTAAACATAATAATAATTTAACAACTCTTTATGGCCATCTTTCTCAGCAGGCAGTTTACGTTGGCCAAAAAGTTAAAAAAGGAGATACTATCGGTTATCTTGGAAAATCGGGATGGGCAACAGGACCGCACCTACATTTCACAGTTTTTGAAAGCGCAACCTATTATGTAAAACCAACAAGATCTTGCGGGCCTATGCCAGTAGGAGGAGATATGGATCCTAATAAGTATCTTTCACACGCACCTTAATTTTCTTTAATGTTGAAGCACTCTTTTCTTCAATCTCAAGAATGGGCTGATTTTCAAAAATCTTTAAATAGAGATTTTTTAAATTGCGAAATTAATGGAATAAAATCTTTTTTTCAAAAAAATAATTTTCCTTTAAGGTTTCATTATTTTTATTTTCCTCGTGGACCAATCTTTAAAAAAGAAATAGATGATTCAGAGCTCAATAGCTTAATTAATATATTTAAACAGGGGAGAGTAGCCTCCAAAAAAACAATTTCTTTTAAAATAGAGCCGAATGAAAATTATTCAGAAAAATTAGAACAAGTATTATTTAGAGCTGGATTTAAAAAGGCCAAATCAATACAACCACAAGAAACTATTATTTTAAATCTGGATAATACCGAAGAAGTGCTTCTTCGAGAAATGGAACATGATACTCGTTATGCAATAAGATATTCAATTCGTCAAGGCGTTGAAATTATTAAATCAGAAACTTTAGAAGATAAGGAAAAATTATTCGAAAAATTCTGGGATATTTTTAAAGAAACAAATACAAAACATAACCTTAAAGCTTACGATAAAGCTTATTATAAAAAATTATCTGAAATTGATGGAAAATTAAAATCTTATATATATCTTGCCCAAATTAACGGCCAAAGTATTGCTTCAGCCATATTTTTATCTTACGGCAGTGAAACATTCTATATGTTTGCCGGCTCGCGTACGGGGTTTGCCAAGTTTAACGCTCCAAGCCTGATCATCTGGACCGCCATAAGGGATTTTAAGCTTAAGGGCTTTAAAACGCTTGATTTATGGGGTGTTAGCGATACAAATACTAAATGGCTTGGTGTAACTAGGTTTAAAAGAGGTTTTGGAGGCAAATCTATAAAGTATATAGGAACTTACGAATATGTATTAAATAAATTTAATTATTATATATTTAATTTAATAAAATTTATTTTAAGAAAATAATTTAAATAAAAGGGTAGAAATATGATAAATAATCATAAAATCATATAAAGTTTATTTTATATAGTTTTATGACTATATATGTCGCAAAAGGTATATTGGGCGACAGGTAATAGATATAGTCCCCGATAGATCAAGATAAGATTTTTTTGAAAATTAAAAAGCCCCTCTCCTATCTCTTTCGAGTATAGGATTGGGGCTTTCGTTCAGTGATTCCAGTTTGTAGCGACTTCGCTACCAAACTGGTTTGCCAGACAATTCCTGAAGCGTTCGTCTTCCTCCTTTTCCCTCTTCAGGATGTCTCCAATTCCCTGCTGGTTCTCTTCGAGCTTCTCGAAGCTCATTCCGCAGAAGGCGCTTCTCGCCAATTCTTCGCAGTTGCGAAGCTTGGCAAAGCCGACGACGAGATCATTCAGCTGGGACGGCGACAAATCGTGGGGGTTGATCTCAGGCAAGGTCTCGAATAGATTCATCGCCATCTTTTGGAGATGATCGAGATCCATCTTGCCTTCTGGGTCCTGCAAGTAATTCCAGGATTGATGATCAACCAAGCTCTTCTTATGGAGCTTGGTAAGTTCGTGCTTGAGAAAATCGTTTTCCTTCTTCAGGGCTTCGATTTCCTCGTGAGCGCTTGTGAGCTCTTGGGTGAGCTCGAGGATGTTGCTCTGGCTCTCGCCAGTTTCGATCTGAGGCTCGATTGCGCTCCTCTCGGCAACGATCTCCGTTTCCGGAGCCGTCGGCGCAAGTGTCACAGCCTGGTAGGCTTCGATCTTGGTAGGGTCATCTCCAACGAAGTTTTGTTGAGGGTGACAACCATAATCGACGCCGTGATTGTTGTTTCCTGAAATTGCGAACATGGCAACGCAGAAAACAACAAGCGCAATCAATCCGACAATTCGCTTCATAGCTGACAGCTCCTTTGTCTTTCGAGTGATCCCGGAAGGATCTCTTTCACTACTTAAGCCGAGATCCTTCCGGGAATCTTCTCGGCTGCCGTCAGTTGTGGATCTTGTTGTTCGAGCCCTGGTAGTTTTCGACGTTGGCGTCGCTCCTGCCGTTCAAGTCAACGTCGTTGCCGTTGTTCCCGCCATCGGGACCAGTGAGCAACCCACCACCTTCGAAGTCGTGATCGTTGTTGTCGCAGTTCTTCTCGTTGACGCCGCCACCGTTCTTGATGTCGATGTCATTCCCGTCGCAATCGTCCAGCTTGATCTTGCCGCCATCGGCATCGATCTCGTCGCCGTTCAGGCCTTCACCGCGGGCCAGTACGCCCTTCTTGATGGTGATCTTGGCCTTCACGTAGTCGCCGTGATTCCAGATCTCTTCGACGACGACGTTGTCCGCGCTGTCTGGGCTGTTGGTGACCTTTCCTTCTCCGTCCGGAGCGGTCCAGGTCTGGCCAGGTCCCAGGCGAGTCGTGTGCGTTCCCGATGACGATCCGCTCGTCGCCGCGTTGGCGACCGACGTCCCTCCTCCGATCGCGAAGATCGCGACCAGAGCGAGTGCGAGCAAGGCGAAAATCTTCCTCGGATTCATGCGTTCACTCCTGTGTTTTGGCCCGTTTTCGGTTCTTAAGCGAAATCGGGCTTAAGCCTACCTCCCCTTCTTTCGTCGCTGTTTTGTCAAGGTGCTACGAATCTAGGGCTACACACCCCAGTTTCATACTTAACATTACTCCTTTAACAAATATTTTGTCAATATAATAATTAAATTAAAAACTCCACGTACAAGGCATACTTGTCGTGAAGTTTTTTAAATTCTCTCGCATCACTTCGTCGATGTGCTCTCTCCAACAGCCCCAGTCGCTTTTTTACCAGAAAGAGCATTGCCGTTCCCATTTGTTTTGCGCACTCCCCTGCGTGGATCAGGCTTTTTCTTATTACTGATCCAAATCATCACCCCCACCAACGCTCCACAAACCAAAAGCGTGACCAAGAGCCCCGTCAAAGAGTTTTCGGCCAAGAGATTCATTGGTTTCTTTCTCCTTAAAGAACGAAGTTTCGGAACTAAATAAAAAAATACTCTTTCCTATTTAATATGTCAATTTCCATTTTGATTGTTAATTATTATTACTTATACTTTCTCTTATATGTTTTACGAATCATCTGATGTTTTTAAAAAAGAAGCCGGGCATGAAATTGATGGTGTTTGGTATCCTCGTGTTACTAAAATTTTAGAAATAAAATCAAAACCAGCTTTATATAAATATTATGCAGAAGCTCCTAGCTTTGCGGTTGCGGAAGAAAGAACCAAAAAATCAGCCGAAGAAGGGACATTAATTCACGAAGCTGTAGAAAAAATATTTGTGGGTGAAAAACCGCAAATTACAGACTCGATATCACCCGCCATTTCAGCAGTTGAAGATTTTTTGTCAAAAAATAATTTTCAAGTAGAACGTGATCATGTTGAGAGAAAAGTTTTAAATAAAGAAGAAGCTTATTCTGGAACAATAGACGCCATGGCTATTATAGATGGGAAATTCGGGGTTTTAGATATAAAAACATCTCAGTCTATATATAGAGACTATAATCTCCAAACCGCGGCTTATATGGGTCAATTAACTAAAGAATTTCCACATTTAGAAACCAGATGGATTATGCGCGTTGATCAACAAAAAAACTGCTTAAGGTGCGGTGCCACATTAAGATCAAAAGGAGGGAATGACAAAATTAAGTCTAAAGCTTTTAATTCACAAATTTGTGAAGAAAATAATCACGAATGGTCTCCTCTTAAGGGAATAGTTGAACTCAAGGAATTTCCATTTTGGAAAAGCGACTATAAGGCATTTTTAGCTGCCAAATATTTATGGCAATGGGAAAATGAATATATGCTTCGTAAAATAGGATATTTGAAATAAAAAAAACCGGGATCAAGAAGTGATGGCGGTAGTCTGTGGAGTTTGCGACGCAAGCTCCGACATCAGACCAAACCACTTCCCGTCCCAGTTGCGGATCAAAAAAGAAAACAAAGAGGGGTGAGAGGCGAATCATGGATCCAGCCGGTGCCAATGGCGGATCAAGAGGAATCCATCGCCATGCTTTTTCCCGTGTGCCCGCGCCAGTCTTATCGATTCGTCCCGCAGAAGAAGCCCAAGCGGTTCACCTCCCACCCCTCTCGAGAACTAAGTTAATAGTAGCACATCATTTTAATAAGAAAAGTTAATAAACTTAAATTATAAATAAAAAAATCAGCCCATCGAGATTTCTCTTTGGGCTGTTGCTGGAAAAAAGCGGAGGCGGGACTCTTGTCCTCCCAACTTGTTGGGACAGAAGAAGTGCGCGTCGCGAGCGGTTTTCTCTTTCCCGGACATTGCGGCAGGTCGAGGTCGTCGGTTTCTCCCTTGTCGAGGTTTGAACGGCGAAAAAAGTCCCGCCTCCAGTAAGATGATATTACAACTAATTAAAATATTTTTCAACAATCAAAAAACACCCGAAGACCAAAGTCTTTTTCGGGTGTTGTGAGTTTTGGTAGGGAGGGAGATCTCGTAAGGTCATTTCGCTTCAGTTGATTTCGGCATATGGCTTGCCTTGAGCACGGACCGCAACTTAAGAATTGAAGAGTGGCTTGGGGACCACTCGAGCATTTCCGCTATCGCAGCCCTTCTGTCTTGGCGTAGTTTTAGCCTAGTTTCTTTGAAGTTTCCTCTTGCGACCTCCCCCTCCCCGTCATGATCTAATTCAATTCTAATACTTGTTTTTATAAAGGGCAACAATATTCTTTTTTTATTGTCATATATCAATCAATGTGTTAATTTATTAGGGTATATTTATTGGGAGATCGTCTAATGGTAGGACAGCAGCCTTTGAAGCTGTGAATCTTGGTTCGATCCCAAGTCTCCCAGCCAAGCTACAACTTCTTAACATTTTTCATTTAAATTAAAGATTTTTTACTGTTATAATTAAGACAGCAATTAATTTTTATTTTTTACATGAAAAATTATAAGAGAATTATTTCCGCGCTTGCGGTTGTTGGATTATTTATAATGTCGTATCTGACATATATCCACTACGCCAATTCTCAAAGTTTTTGTGATATTTCAGAAACTGTTTCTTGCGACGTTGTAACCACTAGTCTTTATTCAGAAATATTTGGGCTCCCGGTTGCAATCTTAGGTTTGGGATATTTCGCCTTCGTCCTCTGGCAGATTTTTTCAAATAAACAAGAACAATCTCTACAGAATATTTTTTTTATAACCATCTTTGTCTTAGTTCCATCCTTATACCTATCATCTCTTGAGCTTTTAGTAATTAAAGCAATCTGCATACTCTGCGAGTCATCCAAATTAATAATGGTGGCTATTTTAATAACCTCATTCCTTTCTATACATAAAAATAAAAAAATTACAGCAAGGCTTATTGCTCCATTCATTATTTTCGGTCTAGTTGCTGCAGGAGTCACTTATTTTGCTCAAACCTCAAGAAGAGCAACTCAAGATTACACAGAATTTGTTAAATGTTTTAATAGTAAAAACATAATCTACTATAAATCCTTCCGTTGCAGTAATTGTAAAAGACAAGAGCTTTTAATTGGCAGTCCATATAAGCTACTTAATTCAATAGAGTGTCATCCTAAAGGTCCAAATGGTAATCCGGAATTATGTTTTAAAATGGGCGTAACAAAAACACCAACATTTATAATGGAAAAGAATGGTAAGGAAATTAAGAGATTAGAGGGGCTTCAACAGATGGAAGATTTATCAAAATTTTCTGGCTGTAGTTTAGAATTAAAAAAATAATTATATAAAAATATGGCAGGACAAGAATTAACCTTAGGAATTATAATCAGCGCAGCATTAGTAGACAGTATTAATCCATGCGTCATCGGTGTTTTGATCTTTTTAATAGCTTTTATGACAAAGCTTTTCAAGAGTTCAAATAAAATGCTTTTAGGGGGACTTTTCTACACAGCGGTTGTCTACATAACTTATTTAGTTTTAGGCTTAGGTATTTTAAAGGTAACCGTTAGCATCGGCATAGCTTCGATTTTTTATTGGATCGCAGCCATTATTGCCATAATTGCCGGATTATTAGAAATAAAAGACTTCTTTTGGTACGGAAAGGGTTTCACTCTTCAGATGTTTCCTGGTGGAGCAAAAAGATTAGAGTACTACACAGACTCAATTGCTAAAATGGAGAAAAGGCATCCAGCTCTTCTATTTTTAATGCTTTCACTTTTAGGAATTTTTGTTGTTTTAGTTGAGCTTCCCTGCACAGGCGCTCCATATTTAGCAATTTTAGGAATGTTAGCTCAAGGTGCATACGCTAAAGCAGTTCCCCTATTACTTATATATAATTTCATTTTCGTATTACCACTTCTTATAATAATAGGACTTTCCTATTTAGGAGTTTCTTCAAAAAGATTTGAGAGTTGGAGGCATGAGAATAGGGGTATTATGCGTCTATTCATAGGATTACTTCTTCTTGCTCTGGGCTTCTATATGATTTATTCGATTCAATAAAATTTCCAAACTTGACTAAGTTGTGATATAGTGTTTTTTATGCAAGAAAAATCACTATATCCGATGCGCATAAATAAATATCTTGCCCTTAAGCAATACTCAACTCGCCGTGGAGCCGATGAGCTTATTCAAAGTAAAAAAGTTTTTATTAATGGAAAATTAGCCGTCTTAGGCGACAAGGTTAACGAAAATGATAAGGTAGAGGTTCGTGGCATGGATACTTCAAAAAAATATCTCTATTTTGCTTACAACAAACCATATGGAGTAATCACCCACTCTTCGCAAGAAGGTGAAAATGAAATCAAAGACATATTCCCCGTCAAAGGAGTTTTTCCTATTGGAAGATTAGATAAGAACTCTAGCGGCCTAATAATTTTAACAAACGATGGCAGAATAACTGATAAATTATTAAATCCAGAATACGAACACGAAAAAGAATATATAGTTAAAACAAGAGATAAAATCCGCTCCAATTTTAAAGAAAAAATGGAAGCCGGAGTTGATATTGATGGTTATATTACTAAAAAATGTAATGTGGATGTTTTAAACGATAATACTTTTAGAATAACCTTAACCGAAGGTAAAAAACATCAAATAAGAAGAATGTGTGTGGCTCTTTTTAATGAAGTTTACGAGCTTAAAAGAACTAGAATTATGAATGTTGTTTTGGGTCGTCTCCAGGCCGGAGAGTATCGTCCCATAGAAGGAAAAGAGCTTTCGATTTTTTTGAAAAGTCTAGGTTTTTAAATTATGAGATATAATATTAATATGCTTAAAAAAATATTTATTTTAATTATTGTTACTTCTCTTGGTTTCGGTTCATTTTTTTTATTTAAAAAAATAAATAAAAACCAATCCAAAAATATTAAACAAATTGATAAGGTATCAAAAAATATATCCCCAATAACAGAAAAAGAAAACAAGGAGAATACCGTTAGCGATATTACTCCCCAAAAAGATACCTCATTAATTTTCTATGATGGATTTGAGCTTGGAGATAGATTGTCTGATGGTTGGAATAGTTTTTTAGTTCATGCCCCAACAAGCGACGAGCTTAAAAATTGTCCCGATTATCCAAATGGCTCAATGCAAAAATATATTCTTTGCTCTCACGCCTTCGATCTAGTTACATCTCCGGTTCGCTCTGGCAAATACGCCATTAAATTTACAGTTAATCCCGGAGACACAGCAGTTCCAGGAGATGCAGAAAAATTAAAAGACAGAGCAGAGTTGCAGCGTAAAGAATTTGGAGATGAGGGTAAAAACGGAACAGAATTTTGGTACGGTTGGAGCGTTTTAATTCCTAAAGATTATAAATATGATCCAAACGTAGATACTCTTCAAATAATGGGTCAATTACACGTTTATGATCAAGGAGAAGCAACCATTTCCCCACCAGCTTCAATAGAATATGGCATGAAAAACGGAGAGCACTTTATTTATGCCGATTATGGTCTTAAAAATATAAATAAAGCTCATATCGCCATTTCCCCTATTAATTTGGGAGAGTGGATTGACGTTGCTATCCATATCAAATGGTCAAATGAAAACGATGGTTTTATAGAAGTTTATAAAGACGGCAAAGCCATAACTCCATTTAACGGAAAAGATTACAGGGTTTATGGACCAAATCTTCCCAATTCATATTCTCAAAGTTTTTTTAAGATCGGTCTTTATCGAGGACACGGAGTTAAAACAACAAATAGCGTCTACTACGACGAAGTTAAAATAAGTAAATCAAAATTCTTTTAAAAAAAACACCCTCTCGTCCGCATGAACGAGGGGTGTTTTGTTTCATCGAGATTTTTGAGGCATTGCCTCCACCATTCTTCGAACCAACACTGGGTCAAGCTCTGTGTGAGACTTACTAACTCCCGTAGCAACGAGAAAGATATCTGCATTCGGAAGAAATAAGTGTACATTTTCTGGAGTAATACCACTAGCGATAGCTAGTGCATGATCCCTAATTGCCTCTCTCATTACACGGATTTTTTCTGGATCCGGTGGTGATCCGGTTGCATCTCCGCTAGTAGTGATTACTTCCATAAATGGCATAGCAAGCTTGGCGACGCGAGTCAGATCTCTAACTGGAGCCTGATGCTTGAAGGCCACGCCTCCAAAAATCAGCGGCAGTCCAGGAACTCCTCCTCCTTTGATTGCCATATTAGCTCTTGCAATTCTGCAAGGATCTTCATCATCTTCGCGAACGCCGCCATCATCAATCCAAACAGCAAAGATGTTGTGCGTTACTGCTAATCGAACCGCATCTTCACCCGAAAGATCCAGGAAGTTAACTCCAATCTCCAATCCCTGCCCTTGGCCCTTCGATGCCCTAAACTCTTTTCTGACAGCAAAGAAATGTTGCAGAAGAGCTGCGTGCATCATCCCGTGGCCAATTAGAAAGACGCACTTCACGCCAGCATCAAAGGCAATTCTCACGTTTCTCATCACTTGTTGTCTATTCTCTGCGTGGATCACAATAGCCAATATATGGTTCGTTTGAGTTCCATTTCTTAAGCAGAAAGTTGCTCTGGGAAAAATCATATTTAGCTTACGCCTCCTGTGTTTGTTTTTGTTTGTGCTAATTAAAATATATCAACTCTTAAAACTAAATCAATAGAAAAATTACTTTCTAAGTATTTCGTCAATTATCTTGGCGAGTTTAGTCATATCTTTTTCTTTCGCTCCACGAGTTGTTTCTGCTGCTGTTCCTAAGCGAATTCCAGAAGGATCCATTGGGCCCCTTGTTTCATTCGGAATTGTGTTTTTATTTACAATAATTCCATTTTTCTCAAGTTTTTTACTAGCCTCATCTCCAGAAATTCCCATTCCATTAAGCCAAGTATCAACTAATAATAAATGACTATCCGTTCCTCCTGATATAATTTTCCATCCCAACCTCTGCAATTCATTTCCTAAAACTTGGGCATTTTTAATAACTTGTTTGGCGTATTTTTTAAATGAAGGTTCACTTGCTTCTTTTAAAGCAACCGCAACCGCGGCAATATTATTCATATGAGGACCTCCTTGAAGTCCAGGGAAAACTGCTTTTTCTATTTTCTTATCTAATTCTCTTTGGTCTTTCTTTGCAAAAATCATAGCGCTTCTTGGACCGCGAAGCGTTTTATGCGTTGTTGTGGTTACAACATCGGCATATTCAAACGGAGATGGATATGCACGCCCAGCAACTAATCCAGCGAAGTGAGACATATCAACCATTAAGATTGCTCCGCAAGCATCGGCAATCTCTCTAAACTTTTTAAAATCAACCCTTCTCGGATATGCAGTATATCCCGCCACGATAATTGCTGGTTTTTCTTTTTCAGCTAGCAACTTAAGAGCGTCATAATCTAAAATTTCTGTGCTTGGATCAACTCCATAAGGAATTTGTGTCCAAAACTTTCCAGTCGCAGAAACTTTATGTCCATGAGTTAAATGTCCCCCATTATTTAAAGACATTCCCATAATTTTTCCACCTTGAGGAATTAATGCGGTATAGACCGCCAAGTTAGCCGGAGATCCAGATAGCGGCTGCACATTTACATACCAATTTTCTTTAGATAATTGAAATAATTTTAATGCTCTTGCAATGCAAAGTTCTTCCAATTGGTCAGTCACCTTTTGTCCTCCATAATATCTTTTTCCTGGATAACCTTCCGAATATTTATTCGTAAATCTTGATCCAAGCGCCTCTAAAACATCTTTAGAAACATAATTTTCAGACGCAATAAGCGACACAGTTTCTTTTTGTCGCTTATCTTCTGCTTTAATTAATTTCTCAACCTGTTTATCTTTCACGTCTTTATATTATTCTATTCTATATCGCTATTTAAACACAAATTTATTAGAATAATTATAATGATCTCAATAATTGTTGCTATAACTAAAGATAGAGCTATTGGCTTTAAGGGTGGAATGCCGTGGCGTCTTTCTGCTGATTTAAAAAGATTTGCCTCCCTAACCAAAAAACATACAGTTATAATGGGTCGCAAAACTCACGAATCCATTTTAAAAGCCCTAGGTAAAAATTTACCAGATAGAAATTCTGTAATTATCACTAATCAAAAAGATTATTCGGCTCCTGGCTGTACTGTTCTTCATTCCATAAACGACTTACAAAAAACACTAATTAATAATAATGAAGAAGTTTTTATTATTGGCGGAGGCGAAATGTATAAGCAATTTCTGCCATTAGCCCAAAAACTATATATCACAGAAGTTGGTAAAGATTATGTAGGCGACACTTTTTTTCCAGAATTTAATAAAAATGATTGGAAAGAAATTTTTAGAGAACCTCATGTTGCTGACGAAAAAAACGACTCTCCCTATACCTTTATAGAATTAGTCAGAAAATAAATATACACACTTATCCACAGATAAAGATAAAAGTGTATATACACATCTGCTATAATAATTATACGAGCTACCACTGCTCTATTATAAATATTAAAAAATTATCAAAACTTTAAATTTTAAAAATATGAAAAATAATTTAACTCCCAACCAAAAAAAGGTTTTAGAATTTATCTCCGCTTATATTAAAACCAATAGTGAATCCCCCACAATTCAAGAAATTCAAGAAAAGTTAAAACTTTCCTCTTCCCGATCAGTCACTCAATATTTAGAAAGTTTAATTAAAAAAGGATTAGTTGATAAAGCAAGATATAAAAGCAGAGGGATTTCTCTCATCGGCAAGAATAAAAAAGAAAAAGACACCATAATGCTTCCAGTTTTTGCTTCTGCTGGCTGCGGTAGTCCATCGATCATCGCTCAAAGGACTTTTGATGACTTTGTAGAAGTTAGTTCCAGCATCGTCAAAGGAAAAAAGAAAGAAAATTTATATGTCATCAAAGCCGTCGGCAATTCCATGAATATGGCTGGTATTAACGACGGAGATTATGTTTTAGTAGAAAGAATGCCAGATCAAGCCTTTAGTATGGGAGATTCTGTGGTTGCAATTATTGATGACAACGCAGTCATCAAAAAATACGTCCAATCAAACGATTTAATTGTCTTGCAACCAGCCTCCTCCGATAGCTCCCATAGACCAATCATCTTAGACAGTAAAGCAACCTATAAAATCTTCGGAAAAGTCTTAAGAACCATCCGCATGCCAAAAGTTGGAGATCTAAGATATGTTCCGGTAATATAAAATATATTTGACAAAAACTATATGATTATAATATAATAAAATGGAGTTGATCGAGGATTTACTAGTTTTTACCACAAGAAACGCTCGTTTCTGGTGAAGACAGGAATATCCTCACATTCCGCTAAGCGCGGAAAGAAAGGCTCGTAAGATGAATCTCTTCGGCAAGTCTCGTTTCGACCTGGTCGCCTCCATCTGCTCCGACTGCGTCAAGGGCGACCACTGCGGCGGTTGCAACTGCTGCAAGCATCGCTGAGATCAAATAGCCAACTTTCATTAGCAGTGGAAGTTGGCTACAATTTTATTAAAATGAAAAACAAAATAGATAAAAAAATAAAACCTACCGTTTTTATTCTGAATAAGTTAGACATAAAAACTACTGGCTCTTGCGAAGGGCATATTTCTTATGGTTCGCCTTGTCCATGGATAAAAATTTCAGAATCAATTGATAATAATTTAAAAAAAGAAACGATTAAATTAATAAAAGAATTTTATAAAAATAAAAAAATAAATAAGAATATAAATCTAAAATTAAAGGATGGAAAATCCGGATTTTGGCTTTATACTGGCCCTAAAAAAGATTTTGAAAATTGGCGAAAATTAGTTGATAAAACCGCAAAAACTATTTCCAAAGGTAAAACTCCGGAAAAATATATGATATCTGAAAAGGAAAAGGGATTTAGAAAAATTAATTTATTAAAATATCAGCAAGAAATAAAAGAATTTACAAAATTTTTAAAGACTAAAATCTAGTATTATTTCTCTAAGTCTAAGACCTCATCAATTCTTATTTGATGCACGAATTCTTTAACGTGGCTAACTAAAACCATCGCTCCAGTAAATTGGCTCAATGCTTCGGCTATAACTGGGATATGCCTAAAGTTAATATGATTTGTCGGCTCATCCAAGATTAAAAGCCCAGGTTTTTGCAAAACCAACTGCGCAAAAGCAACTAATCCTTTTTGTCCTTCAGATAAATGTCCAACTTTTAATTTCATCATATCTCCGGTAATCAAAAATCCTGCCGCCACAGATCTCATCTGGTGATCATCTTTTATTTCCATCACCGAAATTAAAGTGTTATAAACCGTATCTTCAAAATTAAGCGTAGAAAAATCTTGCCTATAATAACCAACTTTAATTCCCGGCAATATTGTCGCTCCTTTAGCCGTCCCATTGGCGATAGATTCTAATAAGGTACTCTTTCCAATTCCATTTGGGCCTTGCAAGAGTAAATGCTGGCCTCTTTTTAGATATATCTCTGCTTTTTTAGTGACCGGCTTGTGGTCGTGAATGATCTTAAAAGAAGTAATCGTTAAAATTTTACCCACAATATCTTCCTGTGAAGGAATAATAAATTTCCTAATAGTTTTATCTTCTTGTCTGGTATCAACCTTTTCCTCTTCCATTTCTTCCACGGCATCTCTCATTCTTTTAGCCACCAATCTCATCTTTCCCCCTTTATGAGCGAAGAAATTTGCCTTATCTTTATTTTCTTGGATTTCTTTTTCTAATTGGGCATTTTTTCTATTTTCTTTTTCAATTCTAGCAGCAATATCTTTAACCACATTAAAATAGTTTCCAGCATACTGCTCGATTTTCTTAGTAAACACATCTAAATATAAAACTCCATCTGAAAATGCATTTAAAAAATCGGCATCGTGCGAAATTACCACGCAAGTCTTTTTATAATCAATCAAAAACTTAGTTAAATGCTCAATTCCCGCCTTATCAAGGTTATTTGTAGGCTCATCAAGTAATAATAAATCAGGATCTTGGATTAAAGCAGAAGCTAAAAGCAATCTTGCCTGTTGTCCGCCAGAAAAAGATTTAACAATCCTATCGTGTGGCGCTTTTAAATTAACAACCTCCAAAACCGCATCAATTCTTGGATCAAGGTCATAAATTTTATCTTTACCCCCAGCAATTTTTTTATAAGTGCTTTTAGAAAAAGATTTTTCAAAAAACTCTCTCACCGTCAAATCCATTTGATCTCTTGGAATAACTTGTCTAGCGGTCGCAATAGTGAGCCCATTATCCATACTTATTCTTCCC
Organism: uncultured Candidatus Saccharibacteria bacterium; assembly: GCA_964543265.1. Lineage (GTDB taxonomy): Bacteria > Patescibacteriota > Minisyncoccia > UBA6257 > 1-14-0-10-40-38 > SIBX01. Next base: position 179,554 of record CAZIWN010000001.1, read on the forward strand.
GTCTCTGTTGTAAATTCTCCGGTAATAAGTTTAAAGATTGTGCTCTTTCCGGCTCCATTTTGTCCCATTAAAGTCACCTTCATACCTTTTCTTAAACTAAAACTCACCTCATTTAAAATGGGTTTATTTGGGCCATATTCAAAACTAACTTCATCAAATCTTAAGATTACTTGGTCGTTTGCCATGTCGGGATATAATATAACATTTTTATATAAAAGAAAATGGCCCGAGGAGTTGCTACCGTAGTAGCAGCCCCCAGGGCCATTCATTGTTCTGCGGTTGTAGTTCAGGCGACCGCGAGCGCCTTGGCGAGAGCTGCACCGAGCGACCCACGGTGGATGCGATCCACCGAAGCCACGGCGGCCCTCAAATCACCGACCGGCATGTCCGGCCTGGAGACGATCTGCGCCCTGCGAACCGGCGCGACCACCTTCGGACGTTTGGGCTGCGCGACAGGGGCCGCCTTCAGGATCCGAAGCGGGCTCACCACGAGGATGAAAACCCTCTTCATCACGTAGGCACCGATGATGTTGAGGCTCTGCACCTCCCACATCTCGCCCGCCTTCGGCTGGTAGGTGGCACCACGGTCGATGACGACCTCGGCGACCCATCCGTCGGAGAGGTCCTCGAGTCGGCCCTTCAGCTGCGGCCCGCCCAGCGTGGTGTTGGTCCCGACGAAGAACGTGACCGCGAACCGCGGCGGCGTGATGTTCCGAATCGCCCGGTCGAGACGCGCATCGAGAAACGCCATCGGTATACCCTCTCGAAATCCTTCATTCCCTCAAGCGCCATCTTGCGACAGCAGAAACTCAAGGTACTTCCTATATTATATCATAATATATCTATATTTGTCAATAGATATACAAATAACCCTTAATTTTAATGATTTTATCAACTATTGACTTATATATTAATTATTGCTATAATTAGGAACAGAACAAGGTCAAAAAAGGAGAACGTCATGATTCACTGGTTCCAGGTCTGCGACGTCGTGGAGGCACTTCTAGACATCACCACTCCCGGTTTTGGCAACGAAGGCACCACGATTTTCAAGGGAACACGGGGAATCGTGGAAAAAATTCTCCGTTCAGAAGGCAACCTCAGGGTTTCCTGGGAGTTGGGATCAAGTCAGACCATCAGCTTCGTCGTTGCTGAAGCTGGGGTCAAAGCAATCGGCTAGTAAGAGACTAGCCGCCGCCAATAAGCGCCGCAAGTTCGAGCATATCGAACAAGCGGCGCTTTCTATTTCAATAAACTCTCTTCAAACGCCTTTATTCCGTTTATATCTTTCGAAAATTCAGATATATCTGGAAAATCCAGATTTTTTATTCTTTTATATATAACTTCTATCAATTTTCTCATTCTCTCAACCTCTTTATTTTCAATTTTCAATTCCAAATCAATTATTTTCCCTTTTTCTGGTTCTATAAATTCAATAATCCCTTTATTCATAAAATATTTACCGCCAAAGTCTTGGGAATTTTCAACTAATAATTTATAAAATATAAGCTGATTCCTATATTTCCAAGCTTTAATTTTGTCGTATTTATCTTTTGGCTCCCAATCTTCTATATTTTTTCCAGTCTTAAAATCAGTCACCACAATCTCAAAATTAATTAATCTCATTTTATCAATCTTCCCAGTTAGATGTGCTTCTCCTAAAACCACTCCCTGATTTTTAAAATTAAATTCGATTTTATCTTGCGACAAGAAATCAGATTTTTTATTTTCATAAAACACAGCTAAAGATTTCTTACCCCTGCCAAGCATTAAATTAAAATCTTTCTCGTTTAATCTTTCATTTATTAATAACCTTTCAAATCTTAATAAAATTTCTTCTATATCTGGTAAAGATTCTTTATTTTTTAAATAATGATAAATAAATTGAATTGTTCCATGGATTGCCGAGCCATAAGCCCCAGAAGGAGTTTTCGGTTCCGGAAACATTAATAAATTCTTTTCCAAAAAAGCTAATGGCCCCGCATCTGCCACGTTTAAAAAGTTTTGAAAATGAGTCACGCTTAATTGATATTTTTCCAACATTTTATCAAGTAAAGCTTTTTCATTTTCAACTATTGGTTTAGCAAAATTAACACTCCAATTATTAATAGCTAATTGCTCCGCGCTTTCTTTAAAATCATTAACGCTTATTTCTTTTTCCTCAATTAAGCTCTTTTCTCCAATTTCTGGATGTAAGAATTCCAGTTTCACACTATCTTTTCCTCTGGAATCTTTTTTGTAATAAGTTAAATATAATTTTTTCTTTGTTCTAGTTATTGCTGTATAAAACAATCTCAACTTATCATCTTGCGTATCTCCGGCAGGATTAATACTAAGATTCATAGGCATCGGTATATCTCGACTACTCCTTCCACTATTCCAAACATCTTCTTGGCAATTAATCACAAAAACCGCTTCAAACTCCAATCCTTTTGCTTTGTGTGCCGTTAATAATTGAACCGCTTCATTAGAATTAGAAAAAGCGCTTATATTATTAATTGGAATATTGTTTTTAATATGTAGGTCAAAAAACTCCAGCATATCTTTAACTTTCAATGGTTTTCCACGGTGATACTCTCTTAAACTTCCAAAAAAAGATTGCAAAGATGATAAGAATTTCAAATAATCAGCTCTTTTCTCTTTAAAAACAGATTCTCCAAAATAATAAGATTTAAAACCGGTATTAAATATAGCCCTTGCCTCGCCAGAGCTGTAGGTAGAAGGCGGGTCATCATTATCTTCATCTGGCAAAACCAAATCAGTTGAACCTATAAGCTCATGAAGTATTTCTTCTGCGGTTTTATAATTTATTTTTCCGCTTAAATCTATAAAGAAGTTAGCTATTTCGCTAAATTTTCCTCCCATTTCCCTCATTATCGCTAACCACGGCTTATGTTCTGCCCTAGCTTTAATAGAAATATCCCAAATATTAACCCTATCTATTCCCCAAAACGGATAACTTAATATTTCCGGCAACAAATCATCCGCCTCTTCTTCTTTTCGCATTATAGAATTGGCAAATCTCGCCATAGTTACAAGTTGAACAATATGGGGTTCATTTAAAACATTTTGTTCTCTCTCATAAGAAACTGGTATTTTTTTATTATGAAAATGTAAAACTAATTGCTCCAAATCTTTATGTTCGCGGGCAATAATCGCAATTTCATTTTTTGTAGTGCCGGATTTTATCAATCTTTCAACCTCCTCAGCAATCCAAAAATATTCAGCTTCTCTATTAATAAATTCCAAACCTAAAATCCCAGAATCATCTTTTTTATTATTCTCTGCAATTAATTCTTTTTTTAAATCAGTAATTACATTTTCTAATCTATTCTTTCCTTTTTTAATAACTCCTAGCGCCACATTTAAAATTTCTTGCGTTGATCTATAGTTTTTCTTTAAGGCAATTAAATTTACGTCTTTATACTTCTTTTTAAAATCAAAAATATTAGATATTTCTGCCCCCTGAAATCTATAGATCGCCTGATCATCGTCTCCAACAACCATTATATTTGGCCTACCTTCATTTACATCATTATCAGTCAATAAATGAAGTATTTTCATCTGGGCATCATTAGTGTCCTGAAATTCATCCACTAATATATATTGATATCTTTCCTGCAGATCTAATTTTACGCCGATGTTGTTCTGGAGCATTGTAATCGTGTCCAAAATCATATCGTTGTAGTCGTAATAATTATTTTTTTTCATACTACCCAAATAATCCTCATATATTTGAGCTAAAGCATTCATTTTTTCCAGATTAACAAAATCTTCCAGATGAGTTTTTTTGTCATCTCCCTTAACGGTCCAATCTTTTTTCCATTCGGTTATATATGTAGTGGATTTATCTTCTTCTGATTTCTGCAACGCCACTGAAAGCGAGTTAACTAAAACATTATTATATTCTCCAGTATTTTTATTCTGAATATTCTTTATTAATTCATAAATACCAGGAAACATTTTTTTTGAAACCCTATCATTAAAAACCTCGCCGATTAATTTATCAGAAAACTCTATCTCTTTTTTATTTTTCTCCAGTATTTTTTTAAATTCAGCAGGCGAAATTCCCGCTTTTTTTAGATTCTCAATCGCTTTTTTGGTTTTATATAAATAAGTAAATTGCTCCTCGTGCTTTGATGCTAGTGGATTTCTATAATCTAAAGATTTAAAAACATCTTCTAAAATTTCTATTTGAGTCACATCATCCGCAGGAGAAAAAACAGCCCCATTATAAAATTTATCAGCATAGCGGCCGATTATTTCTGTGCCAAAACTATGAAATGTATAAATTCCAACCTTGTATGCTTCATTTCCAATCAGTCCAATTAAACGTTTGCGCATATTAAAAGCACCAGATTCAGTAAAAGTTAAGCAAAGAATATTTCCAGGCCCCGCATCTGTCTTTGATAAAATATTGGCCACCCTCAAACTTAAAAGCTCGGTCTTGCCCGATCCTGGACCAGCAATCACCATCACCGGCCCCTCAATCGCCTCAACCGCTCTTCTTTGCTCCTCATTAAGCTTATTTAATCTTTCTTGGAAATTATTCATTCTTATTTAAATTTAACGCGGCACTACTCCCCGACACAAACCCAGTTGTCCAGCAGAGTTGCAAGCTATATCCTCCCGATGGGCGATCAATATTTAATACATCGCCAACCATATACAAATTATCAATCTTTTTCGATTTCATAGTTTTAAAATCAACTTCCTCTAGCGCCACTCCGCCAGAAGAAACAACCGCCTTATCTTCTCCCAATAATCCACCGACCTCCATAGGTATCCCTTTTAAAAAATCGATCAACCTTATTCTATCTTCTCTTTTTACGCTATTATTTTTAATCTCTCCGTCAATTCCAGTTAATTCTAATACCATTTTAACCATCGAAGACGGAATGATTTTATCTAAGCTATTTTTTAGTTTTTTATTGCTATCAGTTTTAAAAAGCTCCTGTAATTTATTGTTCAACATCGAATAATCTAATTCTGGCAGTAAATCTAGCTTAATAATCACCTCTCCATATTTTAATAATTCTCCAATTTCCTTACTCATATTTAAAACTGTAGGCCCACTGACGCCAAAATGAGTAAAAAGTATTTTCCCTTTTACCGATTCTTGCTTCTGATTATTTTGAAAAGTTGTCAGTTTTATATTAGTTAAAGATATTCCCTGAATCTTCTTAATCCATTTATCTTTTATAGATATTGGCACCAACGCCATATTAGTTGGCATAACTTTATGCCCAAGACTAGCCAACCAATGAAATCCATCGCCGGTAGAGCCAGTTTCCGGTCTAGAAATTCCGCCAGTGGCCAATATAAAAGCTTTTGCTTTAATAATTTCTCCACCCTTAACCTTCACGCCAGATATTCGATTATCTTTTTCGGTGATAAATTGTAAAACCGGAGAATTGCTTTTTACTACTACCTTATTCTTTTTTAAATATTCAACCAGTACATTCCACACAGATTTTGCACTATCGCTTTTTGGAAAAACTCTTCCCTCGGCCTCAACTTTTGTATCCATTCCACGATCATTAAAGAATTTTAGAGTATCTTTAACGGAAAACTGGGAAAAAGCAGAAAATAAAAACTTATCATTTTCTTTATATTTCTTAAGAAATTTCCGCACATCCAACTCATTATTAGTTAAATTACACCTTCCTCCTCCAGTAATAAGCAATTTCTCTCCCAATCCTTCATTTTTCTCAATTAAAATAACAGATGCGCCAAGTTCTGCTGCACGTCCCGCCGCCATCATTCCCGATGGTCCGCCTCCAATCACCGCCACATCCCAAATTTTATTATTTAAACCCTGCTTCATTTGATTTATTAATCTTACCATTTTAAGATTGTATTTGTCTTAAATAAAACAAAATAAACATGAAAAATAAAATCTTTTTAACAATATCTGGTATTTTAGTGATTGGTGTAGGATTTTTCTTTTATCAAACTAGGCCATTAAGCGCACCGACGGCAAATGTAGAAGATGTCGTTTCCCGCTTAAATGAAAACGGAAAGCTTTTAAATATAGATTCTTCCAAATCACAAGCAGAATTTAGCCTTAATGAGGTTTTAAGGGGTGTTCCAACGTTGGTCGTGGGAACAACCAGTCAATTAGCTGGAGATATCGTTATAGAAAGCGAAAATCCTTTTAAAATTAAAATTGGAGAAATTAAAATCAACGCCAAAACATTTAAAACAGATAACACTCAAAGAAATGGAGCTCTCGGCAGAATGATTTTAAAGTCAGAAGATCCCGCCAACGAATTTATAGTTTTTACCCCTAAAGAAATATTAGAGCTCCCAGAACAGATAGAAAAAAATAAAGAATTTTCATTTAAAATAAACGGAGATCTTTTAATTAAGGGAGTAACTAAACCAGTAGTTTTTAACGCCAAAGCCACACAAAATGATGATGATTCTTGGACTGCAGTAGCAGATACTAATGTCGCTTATGCAGATTTTGGTATTTCCGTTCCAAATCTTCCATTTTTAGCCAACGTTGATAAGGTTGTAAACCTTAAAATCTCTCTATCTTTAAGGTAGTTAGTTGTATTTGACAAATTAATAGTTTTAATATAGTATAAAAGAACTAACAAATCTCTTAGTTTTTAATTTTTAAGTGGTAAGTTGCTTATAAATAAAGCTTGATTACAAGCCAGATAAAACTCCAGGAGACCACTTAGTCGTTTTTATCGAAAAAACGGAAATTAAAAAATAACACTGCTCATTTATTGAAGCAGTAAAAAAGTTATGTATAACAATTATAAAAATAGCTCCGGACCAAGAAAATCATTTTTTGGATCAGGTAGCCAAGGAAACAGAAGAAGCGCTTCCCCATTCAAAAGAGGAAATTTTGCGCCTCGTTTTGGTTCAAGACCAAGATTTGGAGGGGGTAGAAGAAGCGGTGGTGGAAACACTGGTTTAAGAATAAATCCTGCCAAATTTATTAATAAAGTCACCTTAACTGAAGAAGCTGAGGTTTTTAAGCCTGAACATAAGTTTTCAGACTTTAAAATCGAAGAGAGTTTAAAAAGAGGAATTGAATTTAAGGGATACAAAGAACCAACACCAATCCAAGACAGATCAATACCCCATATATTAAACGGATTAGATATCGTTGGAATTGCCAATACTGGAACGGGTAAAACTGCTGCCTTTTTAATCCCCTTAATCAATAAAGTTCTCTTAAATAGAAGAGAAAAAGTTTTAATCATAGTTCCTACAAGAGAGCTCGCTATTCAAATAGATGAAGAACTCCAAGGATTTACAGGAAATATGAGAATTTTTTCTGCCTGTTGCGTCGGGGGTATGAATATTGGTCGTCAAATTAGCTCTTTAAGAAGAGAGTATAATTTCGTCATCGGAACTCCGGGAAGACTAAAAGATTTAATCGATCGCAGAGTTCTTAATCTAAAAGAGTTTAATAGCTTAGTCTTGGATGAAGCCGACAGAATGTTAGATATGGGTTTCATTAACGATATGCGCTTCGTGGTTTCTTTGATGCCGAAAGAAAGACACACTCTTTTCTTTTCAGCCACTCTTTCTCCAGATATAGAAAGATTAATTAAAGATTTCTTAAAAGATCCAGTCAGGATTTCTGTTAAGACCAGAGATACTTCAAAAAACGTTGAACAAGACGTCATTAAGGTTGAAAGGGGTCAAGATAAATTACAAATCTTGCACGATATTTTAAGCCAAAAAGAATTTAATAAAGTTTTAATCTTCGGCAGAACAAAACATGGAGTTGAGCGTCTTTCTAAAATGTTGGCCGCTAAAGGATTTAAAGCTGAATCAATTCACGGAAATAAAAATCACGCCCAAAGACAGCGCGCTTTAAACAGTTTTAAAGATAATTATATTCAAATTCTGGTTGCCACCGACGTTGCAGCTCGCGGATTAGATATTCCAGATGTTTCCCACGTTATCAATTACGAACTTCCAGCTACTTATGAAGACTATGTTCATAGAATTGGAAGAACTGGTAGAGCTAATAAGAAAGGAAAGGCTTTAACCTTCGTTGAATAAAAATAAAAACTCCGATTTAAATCGGAGTTTTTATTTTGACACCATGAAATTCTTATTGATAGAATTAATTAAGCACACAACCCAAAAGAGACAAAGGAGAAAGAAGTGGACTTGGAAAGACTGTCGATCGGAGAACTGCAAGATGTTCTAGTAAGGCGCCTCAAGAGAATAGTATGGAGCCTTACAAAAGAAAAACTCATCGAAGAAATCGGTGGACTTGGAAAAGAAGAGTCGGTTCTGAAACAATTTGAATCCAAAACCGCTCTCGAAGAAGCCCCAGCTGCATAAGCGGGGCTTGTTTTTTATGCTATAATTACAAAAATATGAATAAACTTCCATTAATATCATTTTTATTTAGAACCAGCATCGCTTCTGCCTACTTATATGCCGGATTGGGCTCATTATTGGACCCAAATTCTTGGATAGGCTTTCTTCCTAGTTTTATAAATAATTCCACTTCGGGAGCAACATTCCTCACTATTTTTTCAATAGCAGAAGTAATATTAGGTATTTGGATTATTTCTGGTAAAAAACCCTATCTATCTTCAGCTTTTTCTACGGCAATAATGTTTCTTATAATAGCTTTTAATCTCGAGCTGTTAGATATAGTCTTTAGAGACATTCCAATACTTTTTGCGTCAATTGGCTTAATGGTATTACATAAAAATAATTCCTTAGTATAAAAATATGATATTTTCAAAAACACTTATCCTAATTTCATTATTGGGATTAATCAATGCTCTTTACTTAACCTACAAACACTACTTCACAAAAAAGCCACTAGTCTGTTTAGTCGGCGAAAATTGCGAAGCAGTTCTTGATAGTAAATGGAGTCACATGTTCGGAGTTAGGAATGAAATTCTCGGAGTTTTATTTTATGGTGGAATCTTTACCGGATCTTTAATTTTATTTTTCTATCCACTATTAATACCAAATTTATTATTCTATTTATTTATAGGAAGCATTACCGGGGTTTTATTTTCTGGATTTTTAGTAGCGCTTCAAAAATTCGTCATTCATAATTTTTGTTTTTATTGTTTAATCTCCGCCGGATTAAGCCTATTACTTTTCATTAATTGCGCTTACTTATTTTTATATTAAAAGAGGGGTCCTGATGGACCCCTTATGAGAACTGAAGACGAAGAACCTGAACGAACACACATGGATCAAGATGCTTCTTCCTCCTTGCCTTGAGACAGGCTCTAAACCTAGCCTGTCTTTCGGACACAGCAGTCGACTCAACGGTAACAATTTCTCCGCTGGGACACCTCACGGAAGCGGAGAAGTTGCGCCACACAGCCGGTGCACGCTTCATGGAATGAATCTCCCCTCCCAAAGAGCAAACTCTGGGGACCTAGAGATGACGTCAATCGCCACCCAGTCAGAGCTTGGAACTTCGTTTTCTGTTTTGAATTTCTCCAAAACAAAGACTCTAGCCCATTTTTCAGACGAAGCACAAACCCTCACCTTATAAGTGCATCTCCTCCATGAAACAAGGGCAGACCAAGCGACCGATCTTCTGGCCATCTTGGACTCCTCATCTCCTTATTGTACTAATATAATTATGGCACATGTAAATATATCTCATCAAGATCTTGTTTCTATATAAACAATAGGTATAATCTTAGTATTAATTTAAAAAATAAAACCAAATGAAAAATATATTCAGATATATCCTAGTTGGCGTCTTTGCGGTAGTAATGATATTTTATGGAAATAAATTTATAAATAAACAAAGTTCATCAGAAAATATAGAAAACTCCCAAGCTAATCTAGAAACCATTAAAAATACAGTAAATTTTCAACCAGAAACCATTAAAAAAACAGAAATAAACAATATGCCAAAAAAAGAAGTCAGAGCTAATGGATTAATTTTAGAAGATTTAACACTGGGAACAGGAGCTATGGCTTCCTGCGGAAAAAATATTGAAGTTAATTACCTCGGAACCTTAACTAATGGAACAAAATTCGACAGTTCTTATGACAGAAATAAAACTTTTTCATTTAATCTTTGTGCCGGAGAAGTTATTCGCGGTTGGGACGAAGGAGTGCAGGGTATGAAAGTCGGCGGTAAAAGACGCTTAGAAATTCCAGCTGCTTTAGGATATGGAGATATTTCAGTTGGAACAATTCCGGCTAACTCAACACTTGTATTTGAAGTTGAATTGGTTAGTGTTAAATAAAATATGATAAAAATTGACGACTTTCAAAAAATAGATTTAAGAGTTGGAACAATTTTAGAAGCAGAAAAAGTTGAGAATTCTGAAAAGCTCTTAAAACTTAAAGTTGATTTTGGTAAAGAGGTAGAAAACTCACCTCGAACCATTCTTTCTGGAATTGCAAAATACTATGCCCCAGAAGATCTAATCGGCAAACAAGTAGTTGCTATAGTTAATTTAGAACCAAGAATGATGATGGGTCTAGAAAGCCAAGGAATGCTATTAGCTTCAAGTAGTGGAGAAAAACTAGCCCTCCTTAAGTCTTATAAAAAAATGAAGCCAGGATCTAAAATAAGCTAATTAATAAAATCCGTCCCAAACAAGAATAAGGGGCGGATTTTATTAATTAATGTTAAAATAACAAAATAGACTTTAAAGCGTTATTAAAACAATGATTAAAAAATATTCAATATTAATATTCTCTGCCGTAATAATTTTTTTAGGAGCTTCTTGGCAAATAAAAGCTCAAAGCGTTACCTCAGAAGAAATTAGCTTAGAAAATTCATTAACTAAATTCACTTTTTCAAAAGAAGTAAATAAACTATATCTTAAAAATTTAACTAATTTCTCCACCAACTATACATATTCTTTTAATAAAGAAAATTTTCTTTCTATTCTTATAAGAAATACTGCTGATTATAAAGCTGGTAAAAAAAGTCCCGAAATTGAATATTTTATAAACGATATTTGTTCCGATCTTACATATTCAAACTCGCAAACAAAAACATCTTTTTATTTTTCAAATTGTTCCATACCAAATATAGGATCAGTTAATAATTTTGATTTAACAATCAGTCTAGACCCATCATCGAAAAAATTTAAGTGGTCAGTTAAAACATCGGTAGACTTAAATGGATATGCTCTTACTCAAGTTGGAATAAAAATTCCGGTAATTAGAGATAATTCTCTCACCTCTTACGTGGTCACTCCTAATTTTGGATCTGGAGAATTAATTAAAGATCCGGAAATTAATTTAAAAAATATATCAATTTGCGGATCGAAAGCAGGAGAAATGTGTGGAAACCTACCATCCCATAGGATCTGCGGAGCCGGAGAAACACCTTCATGCATAATAGATAATGAAATAGAAAATAAAAAGAATCCTGGAATACAGATGTTTCCATATTATAGATCAAATAATTCGGGAATATATTTTGGTTATGATGACCCAAACTCAACATATACTAAGCACACTATAGTAAACAGCAACTTAAACAATGGCGGAAATGCTGATTTTCTATTTCAGCACTATTTTTATGTACCAAACGATCTTTTGGAAAGAAATTCATACAATTCTTCTAATGAATATAATTTTTTAACAGGAGTATTTGAGGGAGATTGGTATGACGCCAGTCAGGTGTATAAAAATTGGGTTTCTGGCACTCCAATAGTCAGAAAAGGCAAGCTTCCTAGAGCCGATATTCCAGACAATTGGGAGACTAATGAGTTACATATGATTTCTACCGTATCTAACGCTTATGACTTTAATAAACAAGAAGACATAGATAGATATGTTAATGGATTTATTAGAGCGAAAAATTACTATGGCATCCCAAACGGTAAAATGAATATTTTTCATTTTCTTTGGTATAGCAACATAGGAGACTACACACCAAGCATCATCACTAATCTGAAAACCATTATCAAAAAACTTTCCGATAATGGAATTAATACTCAATTATATTCTTTAAGTCAGGGAGTTTCTTCTGCTTCAAGCTATTGGAATAAATATAATTTAGATAGCGCGGTACAAAAAGATGCACTAAACGAAAAGCAATTAGTTAATGAAGGTTTTTGGAGCGATGTCTATTCTATGGATCCAAGTCAAAAAAATTGGCAGGATGCTTTTTCTAAAGAAATCGCAGTTAATCAGATACAAAAAGAAATGGGAGCCACTGGAATCTACCTAGATAACCCATACGGAATGAAAACAGGAGATTATGAAGATTTTTACACAGGAAATCATAATCATACATATGGACGAGCCGGAACTTACCTATTTTCTGGATACGCAAAACAGATGGAAGAAGCAAGAAACGCTATGAGGATTTTAAATCCTGATTCATATTTAACATATGAACAAGGAACAGAGGCGTATATAGGTTCAGCCGACTCATTTGGAACAGCCGGACTCGGAATGAATAGTGGATACTTAGCCGCAAATAACTTTAAATATTTCAAGAGTATCCCCTTTTCACAATCTATCTATCACGAATACGCCATCGTTGGTCCAGCAAACGTTGGTCCAGACTATCTTAAGCTCGGAAGTTATGTAAATAATTACGACTATCTTGCTGCGGCAGGAGCAATAGCCGGAGGAGCATTGAACGATCAAGAAGTTATCTTTGATTTCGGTGACGACTGTATGGCTTTTGAAATGACTAAATGCTATGGAAGTGATGGGATTATTTTAGAAAATCACGCCAAACTAATAAAAAGTCTAATAGAAACAAGAAGAAACTCATCAAAATTTTTGATTTATGGAAGTCTCCTTAGGAATCCAATAAGTTATTCCCCTATTCAAGTTATTCAACTTCAAGATTATTCAGGAAGATATTATGAAGTTAGAGATCCAGAAGTACTATCTTCCACTTGGAAAAGCGGAGATGGAAAAAGTAGTGGGCTTTATTTAATAAATTATAACGATAAGGATAAAAGTATCTCATTAGATTTAAAATTCGGCGATCTTGGTCTTCAGTCTGGAGTAAAATATGGGCTTTATAAAGTATTATCTAACGGGTATCAAAATCTAACACAGGCTTCTTATAATTTTTCATTAACCAAATCAGTTACTCCATCAACTGCAGAATTTTTTGAGTTTATGAAATTGCCAATATATTCAAATTTCAATGGACAAACAACTAATTTTGACAGCTATCCAGATATTCGCTCAGTCCAAAACGCCACAATAGAAAAGGTTGGAAGCGGTAAAATACAATTCAACCAAACTCTTAATTTTGAAGGGTTAGATCTTAATAATGGCGTAAGTATCTCTAATAATTACATCTCCATAAACTCTTCTAAACTACCGATATTAAATACATCAGCCAATCTTTCGCTGTATGGTTTAAATTTTAAAGAACCATTAATTCTTAAAAATGGATCTGCTTGTTCCTCAAGCGAATGCTCTATAAAGGAATATAAAAATAATACCCTATCTTTTTCAATCACTGGCGCAGGAGATTATTCAGTAAAAGAAATAGGAACAATCAGCGATAATAATAACCAAGAAGAATCCTCATCAAACAATAATCAAAATAATTCATCGTCGGATTCATCAAATAAAGACAATAAGAATTCCACAACAACATCCAATAATAACGAATCAACAAATAATTCTAAAAACAATAATTTAGATAATTCAAAATCAACAACGTCATCTAGCGAAATAAAAAATAATGATTCTGATAATAAAACAAATCAAGTAAATAACAGCGAAAAGATTGGTTTTTGGGATTCTTTCGTTAACCTCCTTAAAAAGATCATTCTGTTCTTTATCAATCTATTTTAAAACTAAAAACCCTCGAAATTCGAGGGTTTTTAGTTTATAATCCTACTATATGAAATTTCTGAAAGATCAAAACAAAGAAGATTTTCAAGGTAAAATATCCATCCTAAGAACAGATTATAATATCGAAGCAGATGAGGATTCGATTAGAATTGATGCCAGCCTTCCCTCTCTAGAGTGGCTATTAAGAGCAGATTCTAAGATAGTTATACTTACGCATAAAGGCAGGCCCAATTTAAACGATCTAAGTCTAGAAATAGAAAAATTGGGTTTAATAAAAATTATCGATCTTCTTGAGAGAAAAATAAATCAAAAAATACGCTTTATTTCTTTTAATGAATTTGAAAAAGCAAAGGATATAATTTCAACAGAAAACTATAAAATCTTCTTACTTGAAAACCTCAGATTCTTTAAGGGTGAAGATGAAAATAGTGAATTATTTGGAAAACAATTAGCCTCATTGGGTGATTTCTTTATTAATGATGCCTTTGCCGTATCTCACAGAAATAATGCTTCAATCTGCCAAATTCCCAAATTTATTAAAAGCTTTGCTGGCTTTCAGATGGAAAAAGAAATTTTAAGCCTCAATCAAGCCACAGAAAACCCACAAAAACCATTAACTCTAATCCTTGGAGGAGCAAAAGCTTCCGACAAGATACCAATCATTAAAAATCTCTTAGATAAAATAGATTTTTGCCTTTTAGGAGGAGTTCCAGCTAATACATTTTTAAAAGCTAACGGAGTTGATATTAGAAAATCTGTTTACGAGGAAAGCATGCTTGTTGAAGCAAAAAATCTTTTTAATACCGGAAAAATAATTCTTCCAGAAGATTTTGTCTGGAAAGATGAAAAAATGTATGACGTTGGAGAAAAAACAATTAAAACATTTGAAGATATTATTAAAAAATCAAAAACTATCATTTGGAATGGTCCATTGGGATATTTTGAAGAAAAAAAATATATGTTTGCATCCCAAAAGACAGCAGAAGCTATATCTCAAAATAATTGTTTCTCTTTAATTGGCGGTGGCGAAACCGGAAAAATGATTAAACAAACTGGGATATCTGATAAATTTTCCTTCATATCAACAGGTGGCGGTGCAATGCTTGAATATTTATCAGGAAAGAAGCTTCCTGGTTTAATAGCATTAGGATAATTGCTTATCTAAAACAATATTCACTTGCTCATCAGCCTCTTTGTTTTTTTCTCTATAAACGTGAGTAAATTTAACCGATTTAAATTCTTTAACTAATTGGCAAACATTATCAAATAATGGTTTTAAATTAGGGGCTTTCACTTTAAATTTTCCATTTAGTTGATTAATTAAAAGTAGACTATCGGATTTTAAATCAATATCGATTTTTTTAGATTCACCTTCGGAAATTTCTTTTGCTTTTTTTAACGACAAAATTACTGCCATATATTCAGCAAAATTATTAGTATTAATACCCAAATATTTACCATAGCCAACTCCATCTACGGTAAACCCAGCAGCTGAATGTCCAGGATTTCCCCTCGATCCGCCATCTGTATAAATTTCAATTTTATTTTTATTCATTTAAATTCTTCCAAGGTAAATTATCAAAATTATCAATCGCAAACCCAGAAGCCGCTCTATGTCCTCCACCATTATACTTAGAAGCAAGCAAAGATACATCGGTTTTACCATCAGATCTTAAAGACACCGTAATTTTATTTCCATTATATTTCCAAACTATCCCCACAGGATAACCCATTTTAACGATTTCATGGCCCAGTTCGCTATGAAAAACAGGTGAATTAATCGCTCTGCATTTTAATCCTTCAAACTCAACCTCATAAGATTTTTCTAATAAAATTTTTACATTATTATCTCTGGACTTAACCAATAATTGCCCTTCCTTAATTAAAGATTTTGCAGTTTTTTTATTCTGTAATTTCCTCATAAAAGAATCCCAAACCTTAAAATCTATCTTTTCAGTCTCTAATCTCTCTCTAATTAAATCCGTTTCTTTAAATTTAAAAGCCCAAAGATCCTTATCTTCTATAAATTTAAGTAATTCCGGCACGTCTTTGTCTGGAAAAAAATATTTCCAAGTCAAAACACAACCAGAATTTTTTAAGGCATAAGAATGGTTAGGAGCCCTTTCAACATCATTTTTAGCCGTAACATGGTGATCTATAACAGTTAAATCAGTATTTTTTAATAAATACTCAAAGTTTTCTCCTTTATAACAAAAATCCAAAGTATAAACCTCGTTCCCGGCTAATCCTTCGGGTAAGTTTTCTCCGTGTCTTACGGCGATATATTTAGCTTTATTCTTAAACTTTTTCCAAGCAGCATAGGCCGCCCCAAAACCATCAAAACAATCAGCGTGATACAAAAAAACTTTTTCTTTTTTCATCTATTTAAATCTAACAGAAATAAAAGAAATATTAAAATTTATAAATTACAGCAAATTTCCCAAATCTTTATTTTTTAGTAAATACAAGGCATTCCGAAGAAGCGATATTTTAAGCCTAGCGCATATCGCGAGGAGGAATAACGAAGTAGTTACTAATAAAGATAAAGATTACAAAATTACCACTTGCCGGAGGAACCGCCACCGCCCGATCGCCCCCCTCCAAATCCACCAAAGCCACCCCCGCCTCCAAACTTTCCACCACCAAAACCTCTCCCCCTCATCCACCAAGGTATTGTTGCTCCCATCTCCTTATAAGCCCTATATCTCTTTGAGACAAAATAATCAAAAATAAGTCCGGCAAGCGATAATCCAATAATCGACAAAATTCCAACATATAGGAATCCAAAAATAATACCCAAAACAGCTCCAAATCCTCCCCCTAAAATACCCCCCAGCCACCAAGATTTTGATCTTCCTAAAATATTTGCTAATAAATTAACAACAAAAATTATTAAAAAAATAAAGAAAAATGGATCTATATTTTTAAAAAAAGAATATTTACTAAAATCAGTACTTTCCGTAACTATTCCCTCAGTTTCAAATCCGTTTGATATTTTAGAAATCATTCCCAAAATTCCATTTTTTATTCCCAAAAAATAACTTCCATTTTTAAATGATGGAATAATTAAATTTTGAATGATCAGATGAGAATCAGCATCGGTTAAATATGCTTCTAATCCATAACCCACCTCTATTCTTAATTCTCTTTCCTTTATAGCAACCAGCAAAAGCGCTCCATTATCTTTATTTCTTTGCCCAACTCCCCAATCCTTAAATAATTTTTCAGAAAAATTTTCTATAGTATCTCCATTAAGAGTATTAATAGTAGCCACCGAAATTTGATTACCAGTTTTATCGCTAAAATTATAAAGAATTGTCTCTAGAGCATTTTTTTCTTGATCACTTAAAACGCCGGCATAATCATTAATAAATCCGGTGGGCTTTCCCGGAAAATCATAAGCAAAAACCAGTCTTGGTATAACTAAGGCCAAGCCGAAAATTACAATCTTCAGCTTTAAATTCATATAAATTTAATTAATACTCTAAGTTTACATTAGGAGCATTTTTTGCCTCCTCACTAGATTCAAAATAATTTCTTTCTGAAAAATTAGACATATTTGCGATTAAAGAACTTGGAAATTTTTTAACCGAAAGATTATAAGTCCTTACTGCATCATTAAATCTAGATCTCTCAACAGAAATTCTATTTTCTGCCCCCTCCAACTGAGCCATTAAAACAGAAACATTTTCTGATGATTTTAATTGAGGGTAATTCTCTACTATAACCAACAATCTTCCCAAAGCACCTTCCATTTCAGAAGCAGCTTTTACTTTTTCATTAGAATTAGAAGCACCAGAATATCTAGTTCTAGCATCTGCTATTTCTGTAAAAATTTTATCTTCTTGTTTTAAAACACCCTTAACCGAATTAACTAATTGAGGAACCAAATCAAACCTCCTTTGGTATTGAGTTTCAACTTGAGCCCACTGGCCATCTATAGCTTCATTTGCCGAAACAAGCCTATTGTAAGTAGAAAAACCATAAATAACAAACAAAACCACTAAAACCAAAACTATCCAAAATCTTTTATTTTTCATATTTTTAATGCTTAATTCTAAATCCCGCCATCGATATGATTATAATGCTTTTTAATAAACAACTGCAATATAAATACATAAACATAAATAGTTAATGACATAACCGGTATAGTTATATATCCAAATTCATTTACATACTGTATTAAACAAGAGGTTTCACCAGGATTTATTCCACAAGGAATTCCAAAAGTATTAAACCCTAAAGATATATAAACATGATAAAGCGCAATAACACCCCCAATAACTGTAAGGGGTATTAAATAATCAACTATTTTTGGATATTTTTTCTTAAGAGCTACCGCTAATATTATAACTTGAGGGAATAAAAATACTCTCTGCCAAATACATAAAATGCAAGGAGCAAATCCTATAACGCTAGAATAAACTAAACTTCCCAAGGTTGCTGATAAAGACAAAAGGAAAAGAATTAATAAGCCATTTTTTTTCAAAAAAACATAAAAAGAATGATTTTCTTCTTTTTTAATAAAAAAAGCATAAAAAATCACAGGAATTAATAAAATGTGCGCGATTATAATTGAAAAACCTACAAATTGATTAAATAAATTAGAAAATTCCATTTTATTTTTTAATCCTTATTTAACGGTTTCTAGTACACATCCAGATTTTTCTGCTAATTTTTCGAGAGGAACCTCTCCGGTTTCCTCAGATCCATCAGCAAATCTCCAAGTTGGATAGCTCTTAATATTTTCATCCTTACAAATCTGTGTCTGACCCTTTCCATCTGGAGTAGAACATTCTACATAAGGAAGTTTCTTTTCAGAATTTCCGAAGAGTCTCTTTTGAGCTTGGCAATGAGGACACCAAAAAGCTCCAAAAAAAGTAACTTTTTTATCCTTAAGACACAAAGCAAAATCATCATACTTTCCAGGAGCATTTTTCTGATAAATAACTGCCCCAACTGTTAATACAACAACCACAATCACTGAAATTAAAATTATTTTTTCTTTATTCATATTATTTTTTATCTAAATTTTCTATTTTAAGTCCCTTAAATATAAAATACACAATCGCGGATATTATTATAAAATCCAATAAATTAGAAACAAAACTACCCCAACTAATTTTAATAGATCCTAAAAGAACAACCTGACTTTTTAAATCCCCTATAGAACCGAAGATAAAACCAATTAAAGGATTTATCAAGTCATTAACTAGCGATGAAACCAATTTAGAGATCGCACCACCTAAAATAAATCCCACCGCCAGACCAACAACGCCCTGTTTTCTTATAAAATCAATAAATCCGCTCATATTTAACATTATAATCTTTTTAATAAAAATTTCACACCCATAAAAAAATCCTTTGAATAAAAACGTAATTTAATGTATTTTGTATATACACGCAATGCAAGAAAATATACGAAATTTCTTAATAACTGCCCATATAGATCACGGAAAATCTACTCTTTCAGATAGAATCTTGGAAGAGACCGGAACGGTTGAAAAAAGAGTTATGCGAGCTCAATATCTTGACCAGATGGATTTGGAGCGCGAAAGAGGTATCACTATCAAAATGGCTCCAGTTAGAATGAAATATAATCATAATGGAAAAGAATATATCTTTAACCTAATCGACACCCCGGGACATTCAGACTTTAAATATGAAGTCTCTCGCGCGCTCGCCGCTGTTGAGGGCGCGGTTTTATTAGTGGACGCAACTCAAGGAGTCCAAGCTCAAACCCTTGCTAATTTAGAAAGTGCCAAAAAAGCGGGACTGACAATTTTGGGAGCTATTAATAAAATTGATATTGCGACCAAAGAGCAAGCCGAAGACGCCCTGAAAGAAATATCGGAACTTTTAGAAATAGATGAGTCAGAAATTTTAAGAGTTTCCGGCAAAACCGGAGCTGGAGTTAAAGAATTATTAGACAAAATCATAGAAAAAGTTCCGCCTCCAAATTCCAAAAAGTTTTTAAATCAAATGACCGGTCGGTCAGCTCGCGCCCTAGTCTTTGATTCAACTTATCATGATCATAAAGGAATTATAGCCTTTGTTAGATTTTTTGACGGTAATATTAATTTTAAGGGCCAAGAAAATGCCGTACTTGCTGCCAAGCGAGAAAAGTTTTTAATCAAAGAAGTTGGTTACTTCTTACCAAAATTAACTAAAGGAGAAGAAATTTTACCAGGAGAAATAGGATATATTGCGACAGGTATAAAAAATCCGGACAAATTAAAAATTGGAGACACAATAGTTATCGGCGACATGACCGACGATGAAATTAAAAAATCCATAATGCCCGGATACGAAGAACCAACTCCGGTAGTATTCGTCTCTTTCTACCCAGAAGACGCCAGTGATTTTGAAAATTTTAAACAAGCAATTTCGGAGTTAAAACTTAACGACGCAGCTTTAACATTCGAACCAGACACTAGCGAAATTTTAGGTCGTGGATTTAAGGGTGGATTTTTAGGCAGACTTCATTTTGAAATTACCGCTGAAAGATTAAAAAGAGAACATAATTTGGAAACAGTTCATAGCTTCCCCTCTGTTGCCTATAAAGTTAAAAGACAAAATAAAGAATGGGAAACCATAACCAATCCAAAGGATTTTCCAGACGATTATTCCGAAGTTATGGAGCCAATGACAGAAATAGAAATTTTAACTCCGCAGGAATATCTAGGAAACATTTTAAGATTAAATGACTTATATAGATTAAGTTCGATAGATTTAAAACCTGGAGTCGCCAAAACTCTTCTGAAAGCTAAGTTGCCCCTAGGAGATTTGATTTCTGATTTTGATGATAAAATAAAATCAGTTTCTCAAGGATATGCCTCTTTAAACTATAAATTTATTGGTTTTGAAAAAGGTGAAGTAGAAAAAATGGAAATTCTAATTGCCACCCAAGCCGTTCCAGGACTGACCAGAATCATTCCAAAAATATATGCAGATCACGAAGCAAGGAAATCAGTTGAAAAACTTAAAGATCTTTTGCCAAAACAACAATTTTCTCAAGCCCTACAAGCCAAGGTTGGCGGCAGAATTTTAGCCAGAGAAACCATCTCCCCTATGAGAAAAGATGTGACTGGATATTTATATGGAGGCGATAGATCTAGAAAGCTCAAGCTTTGGAAAAAACAGCAAAGAGGTAAAGCTAACTTAAAAGAAAGAGCAGAAACATCCAGAGTAAATATTTCAGCAGATATCTTTAAGGAATTGCTTAAAAAATAATCCAATTTGACAATATATTACAATACTGCTATACTAATAGCATCGATCCAACAAAAGGAGAATTTCACATGTCGGTATGGGACGAAACACCGCTGCCTCCGCTTAACTGGAAAGATAAAGTCCTTATTCTCATTTTTATCGTTCTCGCCCTAGTTGCGGTTGTGGCAATGACTCACATGTGAGCATCTAATGGACCATCATCAGATCGTATTTTGATAGATGGTCCATTTTTTATGACACAACAAAAAACCCCGAGATTTAACTCGAGGTACTTTGTAGTCCAGCTTTGTTATAAAGTTCCATTACTTTAATAACAAGTGGGCGGGCTCAATCGCGTTTCCACGGAAACGGATGCTATCACCTTGCCCTGATATAATTTTTAATCTGGAACTTATCTTAGCTGGACATAATAATTATACTCTTATTTTCAGAATGTATATAGTCTCTGTGTATAAAAACTATTTAATTAAAAAATATAAAACTATTATTAAACCTAAAACAATCCTATAATAACCAAAAATCTTGAAGTTATGTTTTTTGGAATAATTAACAAAAAATTTAACCACAGAAAAAGCAGTTATAAACGCAACAATAAAACCTATTGATAAAATAGAAAAATCTGCAAAAGTAAGAGCAGATTTATATTTTAATAAGCTCAACAAAGACGCTCCAAATACCGTTGGAATTGCTAAATAAAAAGAAAATTCTGTGGCCGCCGTTCTAGAAGCCCCTAAAGCAATCGCCCCCATAATAGTTGAAGCCGATCGAGACATTCCAGGAATTAAAGATAAACATTGTATTAATCCTATAAAAAATGCTGTTTTAAAAGTTAAACTTTCAAGAGATGTCGCCCTAATTGACTTAGGGCTTCTCTCTATTATTAAAATAATTATTCCTCCAAACAAAAGAGCTAAAGCCACAATCCATGGATAAAATAATTTTTCCTTAACAACTTCTCCAAATTCAAATCCAAGAAAAACCAATGGCGCCACGCCGATAATTGTCTTAAACCAAATATTCCAAATTTTCTCATTTTTCTCTTTATTTTTTCCAAATGGCCAGATTTTATCTCTAAAATAAAAAGTAACTGCTAAAATTGCTCCGAGCTGAATCACGATATCAAATAAAGCCGTGAATTCCTCTCTAAAAGAAATAAATTGATTTAAAAGAATAAGGTGCCCAGTAGAAGAAATCGGTAAAAATTCCGTAATTCCCTCAACCGCTCCCAAAATAATCGCTTTAAATCCTTCGAGCAAATTAAGCATTATTAATTTTTATTCTAATTAATTTCTAGAAAATAATGCCCTATATTTATCCCAATAGACATAACCCATATAAATATTTAAAGCCACGACAATAAATCCCATTATTAAACCCTCTGGCGCAACCAACGAATTAACCACAATAATTCCAATCGCAATAGGTGCAAAAAATATTGCTGCTAAAGCAGGTAAAAATCCCAAAACAAACATCAAACCAGCCAAAATCTCGGTGGTTTTAATCATTTGAAATATTCCTATATCCCAAAGATTTTGAGTCATAGGAATCATATCTGGTGGCACTCCCTGCATCCCATTACTAGCTGCCATAAATCCCCCAACTCCGCTAAAAATAAGAAATAATCCAAAAAGCGTTCTAACAGTAATAACTAATTTGCGATTTCTAAAATTCATGATTTTTATTTTAATTTTATTTACTATTAATTTTAACTTTAAAAATTAAATTTAACTAATTTATTATTTTTAACTGTAAAATATTTTGAAACACCAACAGATGGCGTTGCCGTCATAGGCTCTCCATATGCCCTATCTGCATAATTTACAATAATTTTTCCATCTTTAAATTCAGTAGTTTGCGGAGCGATTCTATCACCCAACAAAACAGCATTGGCTCCAATATATCCATTTTTATCACCAAAAGCTAAGGCAACATAAAAAAACGTTCCGCTTCCTCCGCTATTTTTAGTTAATAAAAAAGCAACGTCATTAATCCCATCATTATTAAAATCTCCAAAAATTTCATTTCCAAAATATCTAACAACAACTTTAGAGCTAGATCCATCAATCATGGACTCACTCAAACCACTATTAAGAGATATAATGTTGTCATCTATCTCATACGACGCATCCTTAAAATCCTTAAAAGATAAATTTATATTCTGATTTTTAGAATTATTAAAAAGAGTAATCGCTCCAAGTCCAGCCAAGATGATAAATAAAAAAACTTTTTTAGTCATATACTAAATATAATATCACACTCCTTAATCACCTTCACTAATTTGATTTTATTTAAAATATGTGTTAATTTATTTAAACCAATAAGTCGTCGCCTAAAATTCTAAGCAGTCGCTAGTCAGGCCGACTTCTAGGAATTTTATGTGACGATAATTGTGCGAATTTCGTCGGGGGACGAAGGTTCGCAAGCCAGATAGAAGACGCTCCACGGAGGGTCAACCATCTGGCTATTTTTTTATCTTATTTTCAATACTAAATTAATATAATCCCCAGATTTAATTCCCTCCTTTTTTCTAATTTCAGATTTCAACGGTAATAAATACAAGCCAGATTTTTTATCCGGAAAGATAGACGTCTTCCAAGATGTTTTCCCCGCAACCACAAAAACGGGCAACGATCCCCAACCTCGCTTTATCTTATTAAATTTATTTTTTATATCTATAGATATATCTTTTGGAATACTTATAAAGTGCCATCCCGCCATTCCAGGATAAAGCCAGACTTCCGATTTAATTTTATATTTAGAATTCACAAAATTAATTCCAGCAAGCGATAATCAATCCCATAACAAACATAACAACGAAAGAAGAAGCACATTCAAAAAGCCACAACTTCACACTCCTTCCCATCCAGATAACCTCTATTGAAGTTGTGGTTACTAAAAATCCAGCCCAAACCAACAAAGAACAAATAACACCTCCCCAAACTCCAGTCCCAATAAAATAAAAAGAAGAAGAAATTAACGAATAAAATATCACCAAAACCAAAGCCGTTACAAAATTAATAAACAAATTCCAAAGCATCTGTGGAATCATATCTTTCAATTTTTCATTTCCCGTTGGATGAATATTAGCCAACCTCATCCAAGTCTTTCCGAATAAAGGTCCGTGAAACAAAAATCCTATAATAAAAGCTGCAATCGCAGAAGCGCCAACAGCAAATAAATTAATCGAAAACATATTATTTTAAATTGTTAATTTTAATTTTGGCGGAGAGGGGGAGATTCGAACTCCCGGTACCCTTTCGGATACACAGTCTTTCCAGGACTGCGCACTAGACCGCTATGCGACCTCTCCAAAATAACATTTATTATACTAGCAAAATTAATGGAAATATCAAAAAAATAATATATACTTATGAATATATGAAAAAATACACCTTATTGATAATTATGGTTTTAGCCGGAATTACTGGTTATTTATACATAAATAAACCAACAGATAAAGAATTTGGCGCTCTTATTAATTTAGCCATCAACCAATCAGCAAGCTTTAAAGATGGATTAAATATAACGCTTTTAGAAATTAATGATTCTCGCTGCCCGAAGAATGTTGTTTGTATTTGGGAAGGTGAACTTTCTGCCCTTTTTAAATTAACCGGAGGAAGTATTGGTAACAATTCAAAAGAAATACGCCTAGGAACATCAAGAATAAAATCAGATTCTCAATTTGGTTATACCATCACGCTAGAATCAGCAACAGAAAAAACCGCTATCATAAAGATTACTAAATAAAAGAATTAATATTGATAAAAAAAATCCGCTTATTTAGCGGATTTTTTTGTAGAAGATTTTTCTTTTTTAACCCTAGGCTTTTTCTCTGCCTTAACTGTTTCTGCTGCCTTTTTCTTTCTCAAATTAAATTTCTCAACCTTACCGGCAGTATCAATTAAGTTTTCTTTTCCAGTGAAGAATGGGTGGCAATTTGCGCAAATTTCAACGTGCATCTCTTTTTTTGTAGATCCAACCTTAATAACGTTGCCGCAAACGCACTTTATTTCAGCATTCTCTATATATTGTGGGTGTATTTCTGGTTTCATTTTAGTCTAATGATTATATTATAACATCTTTAAAAAATCAACCCCCAATTAATTACAGCATAGCAATGCCTAATTCTATACTATATACCGTATGTAATTATACTTATAATTGCAAAAACTAACGAAGAATAAAGAGATACCTCACTTGCCACAATCAAATTTTGACTTCCCATTATAATTCCCAAAAAAGCTAAGCCTAAACCAACGGACTGCAAAACCATCTTTGTTTTACCCCAAAAATTAGCAGATATTCTCACTTTTTTAGTGTGAATTCTATAATAAGCGCTTCCAATCAATACCATTTCCATAAAAATCAAAGCAAATAAAAGCGGGAATCCAAAAAATTTTGGCAATATGATTAATGCTGTTGAAGAAATTAAAATTTTATCAGCGACAGGGTCAAAGGTTTCTCCCCACTCTGTAATCATATTTCTTGTTCTAGCTAAAGCCCCATCCACCGCATCGGAAAAAGCAGAAATACTAAAAAGTAATAATCCCCATCTGAATTCTTCCGTAAAAAGCAGGAATAAAATGAACGGTATAGTAAAAAACCTAAAAATAGTCACCTGATTAGGAGTTACGTTTTTAGGAATTAACCTTAAGACAGTGGCTCTTAAAATTTTATCCGTAATAGTTAATTTAATACCCCCCTGCTCCATTTAATTAAATAATAACACAAAGCCAACTACTACCTCAAAATGAATTAATATTCATCCATCCCAGCGCCATCTTCAGATGATTTCTTTTTATCTTTCTTTTCTGGCTCATCGCAAACAACTGCCTCTGTTATTACGAGCATTGAAGCTGCAGAGACAGCATTTTGCAATCCAGTTCTAACAACTTTAGTTGGGTCTATCACCCCTGCCCTTATTAAGTTTTCATATTTTCCGTTATCCGCATTAAAACCATAATCATCTTTTCCGCCCAAAACATTATTTAAAACCACTGCCCCATCAAAACCTGCATTTTCAGCAATTTGCTGAATTGGCGTTCTTAATCCCTCAAGAATGATTTTAGCTCCCACAATTTCCGGTAATTGATTCTTGTCTAAGCCCTCTATCAATTTTTCTACAGCTAAAGAAGCGCGAACCAACGCAACTCCTCCACCAGGAACAATTCCTTCTTCAATAGCAGCTTTAGTGGCATTAACAGCATCCTCAATTCTGTGTTGCTTTTCTTTCTGTTCAACTTCGGTTGCAGCTCCAACCTTAATAACAGCAACTCCCCCAGACAATTTTCCTAATCTTTCATTTAATTTTTCTTTATCAAAATCAGATTCCGCTTTAGATAATTGGGATTTTATTTGAGATATTCTTTTTTCAATTTCATCTTTAGATCCTTTTCCTCCGACTATGGTTGTATTTTCTTTATTGGCGATTACTCTATGGGCTTGTCCCAAAGAAGAGATTTCAACACTATCAAGTTTTCTACCCAGATCATCTGTAATATATTCAGCCCCAACCACGGTTGCAATATCTTGCAACATTTCCTTTCTTCTATCTCCAAATCCAGGTGCTTTTACCGCCAGACAAGAAAATATTCCCTTTATTTTATTTACCACCAAAACAGGTAAGGCTTCACCATCAACATCATCTGCAATAATAACTAATTCTTTTTTCCCAGCCTGCATTAATTTTTCCAGCAATGGAACTAATTCAGCTATGGCAGAAATCTTTTTATCAGTAACCAAAACATATGGATTTTCCAGCACAGCCTCCATTCTTTCAGGGTTAGTAACCATATAAGGAGACACATAGCCCTTATCAAACTGTAATCCCTCAACTATCTCCCTAGAAAGACCGGCTCCTTGAGATTCTTCAACAGTAACAACCCCGTCCTTGCCTATTTTTTCTATAACTTCGGAAATCATTTTCCCAATCTCAATATCTCTAGCAGATATCGTGGCGACATGCTGTATTTCTTCTTTACTCTGTATCTTCCTCGAAAGTTTTTTTAATTCTTCTCTAGCAGAATTAAAAGCCATCTCCATTCCACGATGAAGCCCTACTGGATCTAATCCAGAAGTGACATTTTTTAATCCTTCACGCACAAAAACCTGAGTCAAAACAGTAGCAGAAGTTGTTCCATCTCCGGCTAAATCATTTGTCTTAGAAGCTACTTGCTTAACTAACTCTGCCCCAATATTTTCAACCTTATCTTCGAGCTCAATTTCTTTTGCAATAGTTACCCCGTCCCTAGTTACAACAGGAGATCCATAACTTTTTCCCAATACCACAGCCCTACCCTTTGGGCCTAAAGTCACACGCACAGCATCAGCTAATTTATCCACCCCTCTTTTTAAAGCTCTTCTAGCTTTCTCATTGAATAAAATTTGTTTTGCCATAAGTTTAAGATTATTAAATGATTGCTAAAACATCGTCCTCTTCTCCGACTAAGTATTTTTTACCATCAAGCTCAACCTCGTCTGGGCCATATTTTTTAAAAAGAACAATGTCGCCAACTTTAACAGACATAGGGATTATTTCTCCCTTTTCGTTTCTTTTTCCTGGACCAGTAGCTAGAATTTTTCCTTTTATTGGTTTTTCCTTATCGGAACCATCAGGAATAACAATTCCAGATTTAGTAGTTTTATCATTATTAATTGGTTCTATAAAAATTTTATTATTCAAAGGTTTTAAATTCATTTTATTTTTTATTTTTAATTAATAATAATTAACTGACCTTTAGTATTTAGCAGTCTATCAAAACGTTTGCTAGATATCAAGATATTTTATACAAATAAAAAATCCGCGCCTCACGCGCGGATTCCTTATGAAATAATTATATCAGATCGTAGATATTATTTCATCATTCCACCACCCATTCCGCTCTGATTGTTTCCACACATCGTGCAACACTTCTTGTGTGAGAATAATTCCACTAGAGCAGATAACCCAACCAATACATAAATTGTGCTCAATAATCCCGATGGGATGAATCCCCAAGATGCGAGGTCCCAACCTAAGACCATTAAAAGCCAATTTAAGCCTCCAATTACTAGGAGGAAAAAGGTTACCATATGTAGTCCTTTCATAGTGTTTGCTTTTTAGGTTATACGACCTTTCCCAATAATTATAGCAAAGATTTAGATATTCTTATTCACAGCCGTCATTTTTTAAGTTAAAATTCTCTTACTTTAAAAATTTAAAACAAAACCATGGGAATATTCGATCAATTTAAACAAGCTTCTGAAATGTTGAAAGGTATGTCTCCTGAACAAATTAAAGATATGATGGCGCAAGCTAAAGAGCAAAAAGCTATGATGGAAGAAGTAATAAGAAAAGGCGTAGAAGATGAAATCAGAAAAAAGAATCTAATTTCAAAAGACGAACTTTTAAAAATCCTCAAAGATAAAGGATTATAGTCTGTTAGTAAGCCATAATTGACTTTATATAACATACTTGCTATTATAGACGTCAGCACCTGTGACCGTCCTTTGTTCTGGATTTCCAATTAGGCAGACAGTTCGGGCGATGCTGTCTATGCGGAGATTCGAATGAGTCGGTCTGTTACGCTGTCTGGTCTCGTTCTTTTTCACAGCGAGGCTTGGAGGAGCCTCTTCTATGCGCGCACCGTGTTGATCCGTTTCCCGAGGGTCGCTCTGAAGTTCCTTCCCACTCCTCGCTTTGCGAGAACTTTCTGGCAACTGATCGTTCAGGGCTGGAGACTGCTTTGCAGGATCCTTGATTCTGAACCCGTTACCATGATGTTCCTGGCACTCCTGCTGCTCGGGGTCGTCACGATGCGTTCGTGCGATCCGACGGCCGAAGAGCTGAGAGCGATGGAGTCTTCTTCCGGCACCCTCCTTCCGTGATCTGATCGGAGTCGACATCTTCTCATGCGTAGCATCTGGGTAGTGAGCGCCTTCAAACCTGCGGGTTCTGGGGGCGTTTTTTTTAGAAAAATTGACCAATTAATTAAATGAATACAAAAATTATAGCCACAATCGGACCAGCTTCAGAAAATAAAGAAACGATAGAAAATCTTATCAAAGAAGGAGTCGAAATTTTTAGGATGAATTTTTCTCACTGTACATATGAAGAATATAAAACTAGGAGAAAAATTATATTAGAAGCAGCTAAAAAATTTAAAAAGAAAGTTAAAATTCTTCAAGATCTGCAGGGTCCAAGAATTAGAGTTGGCGAACTTCCAAAATCAGGAAAAGAATTAAAAGATGGAGAATTAGTTATTTTTACTACCAGCCAAGATAAATCCAAAAACTTCATCTTTATAGACAATCCACATCTTCACACCGATATATCCATCGGAGATCCAATATATTTAGCTAACGGAGAAATGGAATTGGAAACAATAAAAACAGAAAACACAGAAATCCACGCCAAAGTTATTCGCGGAGGAATTCTTTATTCTAGAAAAGGAGTAAATTTACCAAAAACAAAGCTCACCATTTCTGGACTCACAGATAAAGACATAGAAGATGTTAAATTCTCAATCAAAGAAGGAGTTGATTATATAGGAATTTCTTTTGTTCAATCTAAAAAAGACGTTGAAAAATTAAGATCTATAGTTAATAAAAAAGTAAAAATAGTTTCTAAAATAGAAACTGCCCTAGCGGTTAAAAACGCAGATGAAATAATTCAAGAATCGGACGCAATTATGATAGCGAGAGGTGATCTTGGAATAGAAATTCCTATGGAAGAAATTCCTTATATTCAGAAAAATCTCATCAGACACGCAACTTGGCACGGAGTTCCATCAATTGTCGCAACTCAAATGATGATGTCTATGATAAATCACCCTCACCCAACCAGAGCAGAAATTTCAGATATCGCCAACGCTGTTTTAGACGGAGCCTCCGTCTTAATGCTTTCAGACGAAACAGCGCAAGGTAAATATCCAAAAGAAACAATTCAAATAATGGTAAAAACTATTAAGCACACAGAAAAAACGCTCAAAAAAGAGCTTACTATTTAATTTCAAACCTATCAAAAGCTTGATATGTTCCTTTAGAGGTTTCTACTTGTATTATTTTATAATCCCCGCCATCTCCCGCGCCTTTCTTAATCCAATCTATAAAGTTTTTTAAAATTTCCTGTTTTCCTTCTATTTCTAAATAAACAGTTCCATCATCTTCGTTTCTAACAAATCCAAAAACACCCAATCTCTTAGCTTCTTTTTCTAATGTTCTTCGCAGATACACCCCCTGCACATTTCCAAAAATAGTTACATTAAAATGTTCTGTCATTTATTTATTTTCTTATTATTTTAAAACTTATAAATCCCAACAGTCCCAATTGAATCGCTGGAGTTAACCCAACATATAAAATTGGAATGATCGGCATTAAATTATTATATGCCCATTTATGTAGATTCAAGGCATTCCACTCCATTATTACTGCCCAAACAAATCCAACTGGAATTATAAGCCATTCTCTTGTTTTTAAAAAACCAAAATATAAAAACGGTAAAGAAATAACGCTAATAATTAATCCATCAATCAAAGAAGCTCTCAAAAGAACCCATTCTGTAATCTTTCCTCCCATATAATTATCATAAAGAATGGCGTGAAAATTTTCCCAAATAAAATTTAAAAAGAAAGAAATTAAAAATATTTTTAAAACCCTAATCATATTAATATCATACTAAAAAACAAAAAATCGCCAAACCGAAGTTACACGTAGCAACTTAGGTCTAGCGATTTGTTTTTTGAAATCTATTCGCCCATCACCTCAAGACGATCGAACAGAGACTTGAACCAAGAGAGAGCACCAACTTTTCTTGCAACCCTATTACCCATACCAGGGCGCATCTGACAAAAAGAGACAGCAAAAGCAATAGTTATTGCAGAGTCTATCTCGGGAGAAATCCCAACAAAGGCCACAACGAGTCCACTATGACTCACAGCTCGGGATTCCGCGGGTGGAAGAGCAGCTGAAGATCCAGCGACCCTAACAACCATCTCTCTTGCGACAATACAACTTCGCGAAGCTGTTGGATTATGAGGAATTGTTCCAATCCTCGCGCAGATAACTTCTTGGCCTGTATCACTATTAGCAAGACAGAAGTATCCGCCACTGACTTCACCAAGCTTGAATACCCTTCTTGCCTGCTGGAAAATCATGCCAATCCGCGAAACAGCATCTGCAGAATTAGCAACAATAGCGACAGTAGTAGCCCCATCTCTCTCAGCGACCATCGTCGGTTGAGACACGCCGATCCTCCCCTTTTTGGCAGGTTTTTTGGAAACTTCAAAGAGCTGAAACAATATTAAATTAATAAAATAAACTGGTCAATTTATTTTAAAACCACACTCTTTAAAATATCTTCAGCTAATTGATCAATATTTATATTTTCATGCTCCATGGCGCAGTCTGTTTTATTTGGCTCTTCATAATTTTCACACCTTGGATACTTTAAAACAAAATTCAAATCTAAAATTTTATTTTCTCCCGCTTCAGTTTTATAACTATATGTTGTATAAATGCTTCCAGCAGCTCCCTCGCTTTGAGTCTCTATGCAATAAATAGATCCATTAATTTGCTTTTTTACCACTTTTTTAAAAGACGGGTTTTCATCTAAGTATTCATTACAAGAAAAAGCTTCAGAAATTAAGCTAACCTTCGGTGGCCATTCTTGAGGAATAATAAATTTATTAGAAAGCTCAGGATATTTAAATTGAATTCCCTTCCCGGAATCGCTGTATATTCTCCAAAAATTACCCAAAGTCTCAACGGTTGGGGCAGGTGCTTTTGCGCTAAAGAAAAAACCAACACCCAAGACTAAAACCGCAATAGATGTAATTAATATATTCTTTTTATTACTAAATTCCGACATATTATTAGATTATTTAATTATAATCATTATCCCACAAAATAATATAAAATTCAACAATCCCCACTTTAATTATTGAATTTTTTTCCTTCATAATATATAGTTTATCAATATTATTCCGGAGTAGTTCAGTGGTAGAACGCCTCGCTGTTAACGAGGATGTCGTAGGTTCGATCCCTACCTCCGGAGCAAAAATAAAATACCCCTTCTGGGGTTGTTTTATTTTTGTTTTGAAATGGATCGAACCGAAGGTCAAAATCACGCAGTGATGAGATTTCGACTGAAAGGAGAAGCGATCCCTACCTCCGGAGCCGATATTTGACAATAATATAACAGTATGCTATTATCCAGATAGTTCCGAAAGTTAAAAATCGAGCAGGAAAGCGAGGTTAGAAATGGATACGCAAAAACTCGTGGAACTCGTACGCCAATGCACAAAAATCGTCGTTAGAGAAGGGCAGAATACCACTGGCGATATGTCCGCTGTGATTCCCTTGCTACAAGCTGCGCTGAGAGATTTGCCCTCCGATCAGGTCCAGAAGGCCATTCTCGAATACAACAATGATTAAGACAAGTAATACTGCCTAGGAACGTCCTGATATTTCGATATGTGTCGCGCAAAGCGACACGCCCCCCCCCGTTGGAGGAATTTCGATGATTTCTCCCGGGGGCTTCGTTTTTTTATCTCAAATCGGGAATATAAATATATTCATTTTGTCGTGCTATAATATTTCTAATATCCGATACTGTTCGGAGCAAAAATAAAATACCCCTTCTGGGGTTGTTTTATTTTTGTTTTGAAATGGATCGAACCGAAGGTCAAAATCACGCAGTGATGAGATTTCGACTGAAAGGAGAAGCGATCCCTACCTCCGGAGCCACTTATTTGACAATATTATTTATATATGATATTCTTTTTATAGAACAATTTCCAACAAGGAGAGAAGAGGTGCACCGCTATCTCATTACAATTTCGTTCACGCCCGGTCGAGATGGATCTGAGAGAACGACGGAGTGTTACGAAGTGAGTATGGAGCAGCCGATTCGTTCCATGGATCAACTCAATGCAGAAATCAGGAAGCTCTGCGATGTAAAAAAGATTGCTGGGCACGTGACCCCGATTGCGTTTTCTCGATTCTCCGAATAACTCAAACCAGAGGAGACGTCCCGTGAATCAGTCCAGCGGACAGGAACCGAAAGTTCAACAGGAAAAGCCGCGACAAGAATTCCCTCCCTGCACCAACAAGGAATGCGAGTGCTATGAGTCTTCTGCTCGTGTCGGGCCAGCTGCATCGATCCCGCGCGCCTACTACTGCTACGAGTGCTGCAACATCTTCTTCTGATGCGAATTCTAATATATCGCGCAAAGCGCGAAACCCCCGGTTAGAGAAATTTAGATGATTTCTCACGGGGGATTCTTTTTTTGTCTCAAATGTAGTGTGATATTATTACAATATGATAACAATCAATCCTTGGATTAACTTCAATGGTAATGCTGAAGAAGCTTTTATATTTTACAAATCAGTCTTTGGCGGAGAATTCACAAAAATTATGCGCTTTAAAGACTTAGCAGGGCCAGAATTTCCCGTAGCAGAAAATGAAGCAAATAAAATAATGCACATTGCCCTACCTATTGGTAAAAATTTTTTAATTGCCAACGATATTCCAGAAAGTATGGGACGGGTGAGTGAAAATGAAAATAGAAGCAAAATCAAAATTAGCACAGAGAGTAAAGAAGAAGCAGATAAATTATTTAATGGACTTTCAGTTGGCGGGAAAGTGGAAATGCCTATTGCCGATAGTCCTTGGGGATCATACTTTGCAATGCTTAGAGATAAATATGGTATTGAGTGGATAATTGAATTTTCAAAAACAAAATAACTAAATTTTCATAATTTATATGAAACATCTTAATCTAAAAGGATCTTGGATAATCAAGGCTCCAAAAGAAGAAATCTATAAGATAGTTTCTGATTTTGAAAATATGCCCAAACATTTTCCAACCGTTGCAGAATCTGTGCGCATAATAGAAAAACAAGGCAATCATCAAAAAATGAGTGCCAAAGTAAAATCCTTTGGTAAGGTTTTTGATGTAAAAATGCAAACCGAGCTCATTCCTAATATTGGTTTTAAGTCTAGTAATGAATCATCTTTTGGAACCTCTGGTTACGAAGAATTTTTAATGGAAGATGTTAAAGGAGGCACTAAAATTACCTATACATATAATATCGAAATTCATCGTCCATTATTAAGAATAATAGGAACACCTTTAATAAAGTGGTTTGCTATGTGGTCTTGGAAACGCGCCTTCATTGATGAGTTGCGAAAAATTATAGAAAAATAGTCTTTTAATAGAAACTTTAACGTTACTAATCGTCTATTCATTTGATTATACTTAATACGATAAAATGAATATTTCAAGAAAAAAATTCGTTCTTATCTTTATGGTCTGCGGGTTTATTTTTCTTTTTATTACCACATCTCTTTTAGGAGCAACAGGCCCAAGAGGATTTCCAAAACCACCAGACTCTCTAGTTACAACCGGCATTGATTCACCTATAATATGGAAAAGCACGTTATCTAAAATAATTTTACCCATTAAAATCGTTTTAATAGGACCATTGGGTTTACCCTCCATTAATTTCCTTAAAGACGACCCACCGCCACCATTCGTTGGTATATATTTTGTCCTATATTGGTCGGTCCTTGCTTCTTTTATATATTATATAATTAACAAATTAAAACGTTTTTAATCTTTATTAAAATAGAATGAGAAAAATAATAGTTTCAGAATTTATTACCCTAGATGGAGTTATGCAGGCTCCGGGTGGACCAAAAGAAGATGTCTCTAGAGGTTTTAAATATGGAGGTTGGACAGCTCCATATCTTGACGAAGCATCGGGTAAAAATATGACTAAACAAATGGAATCTGCAGATCTTCTATTAGGAAGAAAAACTTTTGATATTTTTGCAGGATATTGGCCAAAACATGCAGACGGATGGCCTGGTATTAACGACGTAATTAAATATGTCGTTTCTAAAACAACAAAAAAATCTAATTGGAAAAACTCAGTGTTTCTTAAAAACCTATCTGATATAAAAAAACTGAAAAACTCAAATGGTTCAGATATCCAAGTTTGGGGTAGTGGAAAATTGGTACAAACATTGCTTAAAAACGATCTAGTTGATGAGTTGTGGCTAAAAATTTTCCCCATCACTCTCGGAAAAGGAAAAAAATTATTCGACAACGGAACAATTGCAAAATCATTTATCCTAACGGAAAGCTTCACAACTCCAAGTGGAGTTATTTTTGCTAATTATAAACGAATTGGAGAAGTAAAAACTGGTACCGTTGGAGATTAATATTATTTATTAAGACAATAAATCTTTATGCATTCGACACCTAAAGATATAAAAAAAATAATTAATTCTTCCAATACTTTAAAAAATATATGGGAAGATATAACTCCCCTAGCAAAAAATGAATGGATTTGCTGGATTACTTCTGGCAAAAAATCCGAAACAAGAAACATTCGCCTAGAAAAAGCTATTTCAAAATTAAAAAGTGGAATGCGTCGCCCTTGTTGCTGGGCCGGCTGCCCTCATCGAGACAAATAAAACATAAGAACTATCCAGCTTGTTTTAATAAATATGCAAAAAATAACAACAAAAATATTTATTTATTCATCTATAATTTTTGGTATTATAGGTCTTTTAGTTGTTTTAACAGCTTCAGGACCAGATAAGCCAGATTCAGCCATCAACGAAATGTTTATTAGACTTTTATTTGCGACAGTTTTTATCATACTCCCATCATTCGCGCTTAGCGTTGCTAGTAAATATTTAAAAGATTAATTTAAAGTTGATGAAAAAGGAAATTAAAAAAACAAATATTATTTACCACAAAGACGGCAGTCTTTGGGCTAAGGGTGAAATGAAAAATGGAAAGCATGAAGGTTATTGGGAATGGTTTAGAAAACCGACTCAAGGAAAGAAAATCGGAATAAAAATACGCTCCGGTTATTTTAAAAATGGCAAACAAACCGGAAAGTGGATTACTTATGATTCATCAGGTAAGATTTATAAAATAAATCTAATTAAATAATATGAAACAAAAAATTACCCCATTTCTCTGGTTTAACAACAACGCCGAAGAAGCTATAAATTTTTATACTTCAATTTTTAAAAAATCTAAAATTAAAAACAAAGCTTACTACGGAAAAGATGGCGCCAAAGCTTCTGGCATGCCAGAAGGAACTCTAATGACTGCCACCTTTGAATTAAATGGTCAAAGTTTTATGGCCATCAATGGAGGTCCAGTATTTAAATTTACCGAAGCTATATCTTTTGTAGTGAACTGTAAGACACAAAAAGAAGTAGATTATTATTGGAATAAACTATTAGACGGCGGATCTGAGATTGAATGCGGTTGGTTAAAAGACAAATATGGTCTTTTTTGGCAAATTGTTCCAGAAATTCTCGGTAAATTATTAAGCAATAAAGATTCTAAAAAATCTGGAAGAGTTATGGCAGCCATGCTTCAAATGAAAAAAATAAATATAGAAGCTCTTAAGCTGGCCTCTTTAGAAGAATAATTAAACTATTTACTAATTTTTTGCTTTTGAACCTCTTCGAATGTTGTTTTAGAAATTTCAGCTATAGAAGAAATTAATTTTTCATAATCACTGCCTCTAGTCATAACACACAATAAATATGGAGATTTTGGATAATAAACAATTCCGCAATCATGAAATTGTTTTTGATTTAAATATTCTATTTCTCCAAATTTATGAGCAACAATCACATTTTCTGGAACACCAGCCACAATTCCAGCCCTAAATTTTACCTGACTTAATAAGCTTAAAGCTGCTTGAGAAAATTTATTAGGCAAATAAGAAGCGTTAAAAAGAATTCTAAAAAAAGAAGCATAATCTTTAACATTAATATTATAGCTTTCACTATCAATAGGAACCTCTAAAGAAAAATTAGAAAACATATTCCTAAATTGTTCTTCTCCAAGATATTTATATACAAGAACAGCCGCATTATTATCGGACTCAATAATCATTTTCTCCAAAAGCTGCTTAACTGTATATGTTCCATTTGGCCTGATAGGATCTTCCGGTTGAGTGTATTGAATTTCAGTTAAAGATTTTCCAACATATTCAATTTCCCTATTAAGCAAACCTGGATCTTCAGATGCTCTTTCTAGAGTATATAAAAGAAGTGGCACCTTTAATAAGCTAGCAGGAAAAAATTTTTCTTTTTCATTAATACCAAAAGTAGATCCATTATTAAGATCTCTAAAATAATAAGACACATAACCAACCATGTCTCTATTTTTTAAATCACTTATTTTATTTTCAATTAAATTTTTAAATGGTTTGATTGAATTTTTAGAAATATATTCCTCGCCCAAATCACACTCTAAAAGAGGATTTGTAAGTTGATCGGTGCTAGATCCTATTCTTAATTCATTTCTATCTTTGGGACTATCTGAAATACAATAAAATACAAAAAACCCGACTAGCACACCAAATAAAAAGATGTATAATTTATAAAATTTTTTACTCATACAAATATACTTAGAATCACTTAATTATCATCGAAAAAATAGTGAGGTATAAAATAATTATGCATTTCAAAATCTCCAATTAATTTATGCTGATGCAATAAATCATATACATAATCCCATTGTACCGGTGTCATAAATCCAATTCTAAAATTATTTTTAGGTACCATTAACGGCTCCGATTCTTTTAATATAAACATCTGCTTGTCGTGATCCTTATTTTTATCACTCGTACGTATTAATGTAATAGATATAGCTTCTTCTTTATTCTTAAATGCATATTCCCACCCATCAACGGTAGCTTCCATAAATTTTTTAACAATTTCTGGATGATCTTTATAAAAATTTTTGGAAGTAATTAAAACATCATTATAAAAATCTACCCCATATCTTTCCGGTAATATAGAGTTATAAGTAAAATTTTCTTTCTCTAATTTATATTTATCTCCAGTGCGGTACATTGCCACAGCATCAACTTCTCCGCTTAATAATGCCTTAGGCAAATCCATATCAATTTTTTTAAATTTAACTACATCGATCGGTACATTAGCAGCGGCAAGAACTGTTTCTATAAAAAACCTCGAACCCTCATCAACGGTTTTACCAACAAGATCTTCTGGCTTATAAATTTTCTTAGCGCTAGCGCTGATTATTTCAGTAGGAGAATATTGATAAAAAGCAGCTACGGCTACAATCGGCAATCCCTTGTTGGCCGCTTTAAGAAAATCAAAAGTTGATACGATAGCAAATTGAGATCTACCACTAGCAACTTCATCAACTAAAGATAAATTATTATCTTTTTTTTCTAAATCATTAACCTTAATCCCTTCATTTTTATAAAATCCCTTATCTTGAGCCACATATATGCCCGCAAATTGAGCATTATGAAACCATTTTAACCTTATAGAAACTTCTTCCAGCTTCTTTTTTCCGAAAAAGACCAAAAAGAAAACTGATATAAAAATAGCCACTATAATTAAAAAAATCTTAAAACAACGATCGTTTTTAATATCCATATTAAATCAATAATTTATTCCCAATATTTTTAACACCATACCAGCAACGGGATCGGCAGACAATCCATAGACCATAACCCCACCAAGAAGACCAGTTACCGATATGGCTATTAATCCCAAAAAGGCCAATATTCTTGAAAATACTTCATTTGTTAAAATTTTCTCTTTCCAAATTAAAATTTTTTTAAATTCTGGAGAATTTATTTTTATAAACAAAGATGATGCATTAAATATTGAAAGTATTTCCCCAAACAACAAAACTCCATATATCCAAGAAGAAATGGCCGCAAAAGTTGAATGCGCCTCAACCAAATTTCTAGCAGGCTTAAATAAATGCTCAGCTATTTCTCCGGTATAAAGAGCGGCAAATGCGCCTAGCGTACCAAAAAATAAAAGAATTCTTTCAGCATGCCTCCAAGAAACACCAGGAAACCATTTTTTAAAAGGAATTATTTTTATTAAAGAATAAACAAACAAAAGAGCGATTGGAAAATGAACAAATATAGGATGAATATTATAAGTCATATTATCAATACAATTATACACCTAATCACAGTAGATAATACAAATCTGATATAATTGCTATCAATAAAACATGAAGTCTTTTCTAAACACTTTTGGCAGAAATATAGTAAAATGCCTTTCTTTAAAAAATTTTATTTTTCAAATCATAGCAATCATATCTACTATAATTATCGTAAAAAGCGGTTTTGATTGGTATTACTTTTTAAATACAAGAAACCCCATTATATTCTACGGTTTCTTTCCGGCAGTTATGTTTGGTGGAATACTGCCAATCGTAATTCCATTATTTTTATTAATATCAGGAAAAATTTCTCAAAAAAGAAATATTTTTATTTCTGGAGTTGCCATGACGCAATCAGCCATAACCGGATCATTTATATCTTCCCTATATAAAGCATTTACAGGAAGAATCCAGCCCACATTTTTTAATACAGCAGTAGACATTAGTCATCAATTTAATTTTGGCTTTCTTAAACACGGAATTTTTTGGGGATGGCCATCATCTCACACAACCATAGCATTTGCCATGTCGGTCTGCTTAATTATGCTTTTTCCTAAAAATAAATTTATTAAAATAATTGCAGTTCTATATGCTTTTTATGTTGGATTTGGAGTTTCTATAAGTATTCATTGGTTTTCAGATTTTATAGCAGGAGCTATATTGGGAAGCATAATCGGTAGAGTTATTGGTAATTACTATATTTTAAAGATTGAAAATAAAGAGTAAAATATAAGGGTATGAGAATAAATAATTTCTCAAAATTAGTTATCTCAATAATTATTTCTCAATTAGCTGGAATAATCGGTTCAATTTTTACAACCTCAGAAATTCCAAATTGGTATTCAAATCTAATTAAACCAAGCCTCAATCCCCCAAGTTGGCTCTTTGGCCCAGTCTGGATTACTCTATACATATTAATGGGTATATCGGCTTTTTTAATCTGGAAAAATGGATTGGAGCAAAAAAATATAAAAAAATCTTTATCTCTTTTTATAATTCAACTAATTTTCAATAGCTCCTGGTCTATAGTCTTCTTTAAATTTCACAACCCTGGCCTTGCTCTAATAAACATAATTATCTTATGGATACTAATTCTTTGCACAATAATTTCATTTCATAAAATATCAAAAACAGCCAGTCGCTTATTAATCCCATATATTTTATGGGTAAGTTTTGCCACATATTTAAACTATGCAATATATGCGCTTAATTAGAGTCATTGATCAAAAACAAAAAACACCGAATTCTAAAAATATCGGACCATCCCAATTCATTCCCTTCATCATATATTTATTTAAAAACATAAATATATGAAAATAAGAAATATTAAATATTTAAGGTCGATTTATTTATAAATTAATTAATTTAAAATTATGACACAATCTCAAAAATTATCTTCATTTTTTCTTAGATTGACTCTAGGTTGGATGTTTTTCTATGCAGGTATCACTAAAGTTATGGATTCTAATTGGTCTTCTGTTGGATATTTGAAGGGAGCAAAAAACTTTCAATGGTTTTATGGATGGCTTTCCTCTCCATCAATTATTCCCGTAGTAGATTTTATCAATGAATGGGGTTTAACACTTTTAGGAATTTCTTTAATACTTGGAGTTTCTATTAAGTTAAGTTCGAGACTCGGAGCTCTACTTATGCTTCTATACTATTTACCAATATTAGATTTTCCATATCCTAACGCACACGCATTTATAGTAGATGAACATATAATTTATATTGCCGCATTATTTTTATTGAGCAGTATTAATGCCGGAGAATCTTTAAGCTTACAAAACTGGCTTTCTAATAAAATCCCGTCCTTAAGAAAATTCTTCAGTTAAAATTTATCCACAATAAATTTTTACAAATATACCCCCCAGGGGGTATATTTTATATATGAATAATTTAAAGAATAAAAGCCAGCTTATTCGTAGATTAAAAATAATAGAAGGACAAACAAGAGGTCTTCAAAGCATGATAGAAGATGGAACTTATTGTATTGATATAATCTCTCAAACATCAGCAGTAAAGCAAGGACTATCAAACATTGAAGATTTGTTATTAGAAAATCATCTTGGAGGATGTATCGTTGAGCAAATTAAATCTGGTAAAACAGACCAAGCCAAAAAAGAAATTTTAAAAGTCTACAAACTTAAAAGAAAATAAAAATATGCTTAGTAAAATTTACAAAGTAAAAGGCATGCATTGCGCCTCTTGCGCCTCAGTTATAGAAAAAACAATTAAAAAAACAGATGGCGTTGAGTCTATAGAAGTAAATTACGGCACAGAAAAGGCTAAGATTTTATTTGATCCATTAAAAACAAATCTCAATAACCTATCTAAACATATTAAACCGCTTGGCTATTCCCTAGTGGATTCAATGACGGCCGAAGAAATGGGAATGTCAGAAAACGAACACGCGGCTCATTTAGGATTAAATCAATCCAAAAAAGAAAAACTCACAGAAATAGCGGAAATGAAAAATAAAGTAAAAATAGCTATTTCCCTAGCCATATTTAGTATTTTTATCATGGGTTGGGATATTTTATCCAAATTCAACATCATTCCTAAAATGCCTTTTATTTGGGAAGATTTTTTCCATCACCTTCTTCCAATATTTGCCACTTATACCCTATTTGTCATAGGTAAACCATATCTCTTAGGATTTTATCGATTTTTAAGATACGACGTCGCAAATATGGATACCCTAATAGGCATCGGAACATCTGCCGCATATCTTTATAGTTTCATCGTTACAGCTTTCGAAGAAAAATTAAAACCCTTTTTGGATGTAAATAATACTTATTATGATGTAACTATAGTTGTAATCGCCTTTATTACTCTTGGAAAATATTTAGAAGCTAGAGCAAAAATAAAAACGGGAGACGCCATAGAAAAATTACTCAACCTCCAAGCAAAAACCGCCTTAATTTTAAAAAATGGAAAAGAAGAAGAAATGCCAATTAACGAGGTCGTCCATGGAGATATTTTAATTATAAAACCTGGGGCCAGAATTCCAGTAGATGGAATTTTAATAGAGGGATCATCTTTCGTGGATGAAGCTATGATAACCGGAGAATCAATGCCGATCGAGAAAAAAGCAGGAGACACAGTAATCGCTGGCACAATTAATACCACCGGCTCTTTTAACTTCAAAGCAACTAAAATAGGCAAAGAAACTCTTCTTTCTCAGATAATAAAAATGGTTGAAGATGCGCAAGGAAGCCGTGCGCCTATTCAAGCATTAGTAGATAAAATATCAAGCATATTTGTGCCGATAGTTTTAGTCTTAAGTTTTATAACTTTAGGATTATGGTTGTTTTTCGGCTGGAAAACTCTGGGCTTATCACAATCAATATCTTATGGATTAACTTCATTTGTAGGTATTTTAGTTATCGCCTGCCCTTGTGCCCTAGGACTTGCAACCCCAACAGCCATTATTGTTGGAGTTGGTAAGGGCGCCAGAGAAGGTATTTTAATTAAAGATGCCTCAACTTTAGAAAAACTTCATGAAGTAAATATGGTAGTTATAGATAAAACTGGAACCATAACTAAAGGCAAGCCAGAAATAACCGACATTAAAAACCTATCTAATTTATCAGAAGAAAAAATAATCTCAATTTTAGCCACCTTAGAAAAAAAATCAGAACATCCAATTGCGCACGCAATCTCTCAATATGCCAAATTAAAAAACATTCAAACATTAGATATTTCTGATTTTGAAATTATTAAAGGAAAAGGAGTTAGGGGTAAGGTAGACAATAAAGAATATTTTTCTGGAAATATAAAACTCATATCTGATTTAAAAATATCTTTAGATTTAACAAAAATAGAAAAAGAAACCTCGCAAGGCAAAACTCCGGTCATTCTCTCAACTAAAAATGAATTACTTGGAATTTTTATGGTTTCCGACGCTATAAAACCAGAAGCCGTTGAAGCCATAAAAAACCTACACCGACTTGGAATCAAAACCGCAATGTTAACGGGAGATAATAAAAATACTGCAAACGCCATAGCTCAAATCGCAGGCATTGATAATGTTTTTTCAGAAGTGCTTCCTGATGAAAAATTAAATAAAATAAAAGAGCTCCAATCTCAAGGACGCATCGTGGCTATGGCCGGCGATGGAATAAACGATGCTCCAGCACTTGCCCAAGCAGACGTTGGTATCGCTATGGGAACGGGCACAGACGTTGCCATAGAAACCGCCGGCATTACCCTACTACATGGCGATATCTCGAAATTAGTAAAAGCCATACGTTTATCCAAGATAACTATGCGCGGAATTAAACAAAATCTTTTCTGGGCATTTATTTACAACATAATAGGAATTCCCGTAGCAGCTGGGTTGTTATATCCGTTTTTTGGATGGCTATTAAGTCCAATTTTCGCAGGACTCGCTATGGCGCTTTCAAGCGTATCAGTCGTCGGCAATTCACTACGCCTTAAAACTAAAAAATTATAAAATGAAAACTTATATATTTCACGTCAAAGGAATGCATTGCAATTCTTGCGTTATCTTAACTGAAAGTGAACTTGGCTCTATTCCAGAAATATCTAAGGTAAAAGCTTCTCTTGAAAATCTAAGTGTTGAAATTACTGGTGAATTTGGAGATAAGTCTCCAGAAAAAATTGCCGAAGATTTAAGCAAAATATTAAAACCTCATGGCTACACCCTATCGATAGAAAAACAAAAAATCCAGATCAAGTGGTCAGATTTCAAAATCGCTTTGCCGATTGCTATAGGATTTATAGCTCTCTTTATTGTCCTCCAAAAATTAAACATAGTTAATTTAATAACAACTTCAGAAGTTAGTTACGGAACCGCGTTTTTAATAGGGCTCATCGCCTCAGTTTCAACCTGTATGGCGGTTGTTGGCGGCCTAGTTCTTTCTATATCGGCAAATTTTGCCAAGGAAGGAGATAAAATTCGTCCACAGATTTTGTTTCATATTGGAAGATTAATTTCTTTTTTTATTCTTGGGGGAGCAATTGGCATCTTAGGATCTGTTTTTCAGTTTGGTCAAACTGGAACTTTTATTCTGAATCTAATAATAGCTTTAGTACTTTTAATTTTAGGTATAAATCTTTTGGAAATTTTCCCTTGGATTAAAAAAATCCAGCCTACAATTCCAAATTTTATAGGCAAACGCGCCCATAATATTAAAAACCTAAACCACACCCTTACCCCATTTCTAGTTGGAGTCGCCACATTCTTTCTGCCCTGCGGCTTTACTCAATCTATGCAGATATACACTCTCACAACTGGCAGTTTTTGGACTGGAGCCATGACTATGCTTGTGTTTTCTCTGGGAACATTACCAGTTCTCTCTTTATTAAGTTTCGGATTTGCTGGAATTAATAATAAAACTAAATCTGGAATATTTTTTAAAACTGCTGGAATTGTGATTATATTTTTCGGACTTTTTAATTTAATAAATGGCTTAGTCGGACAAGGCATAATACCTCCAATTTTCAGCTTTTAACAAAACTGATAGAATAAAATCAATGAAAGCAATAACGTCATCCATCATAATAGGCATAATAATCATAGGAGCTTCAATTTTTATCGCTGGTGGGAACAATGACAATTCTACGTCCGAAAAAATAAATAACGTTAGTTTGGTTGACGGAAAACAAACCATTACAATAAACGCTAAAGGCGGATACTTCCCCAAAAAAACAATAGCCAAGGCAGAAACCCAAACCACGTTAAAAATAATTACTAAGGGGACATTCGATTGTTCTTCCGCAATCAACATTCCAGCTTTAGAATATCGAAATAATCTTCCATCTTCTGGAGAAACAGAGATTAACATCCCTCCGCAAAAATCAGGAACAACCATAAGAGGCCTGTGTGCCATGGGAATGTATAATTTTTCTATAAGCTTCAATTAAAAAATATGAAAAAAATATCTATCGCCATTATATTAATATTTATTTCTATATATATATTTTTGGTTTTAAATAAAAATGAAAATATAGATAATGAAAAAGAAAAATCAGATCTTATAG
This sequence comes from uncultured Candidatus Saccharibacteria bacterium, assembly GCA_964543265.1. Lineage (GTDB taxonomy): Bacteria > Patescibacteriota > Minisyncoccia > UBA6257 > 1-14-0-10-40-38 > SIBX01. Next base: position 224,518 of record CAZIWN010000001.1, read on the forward strand.
TTTTAGAAGCTCCTAAGTCCGGTAGTGAAATATCTAGTCCACTTATTGTAACCGGAAAAGCCAGAGGCCCTTGGTATTTTGAAGCATCTTTTCCGATAAAACTTATCGACGGAAATGGAAAAGAAATTGCCTTAATTCCAGCTCAAGCCCAAAGCGATTGGATGACAACAGAGTTTGTTCCATTTAAAACAATTTTAACTTTTTCCACTCCAACCACAAAAAATGGAAAACTCATTCTTAAAAAAGATAATCCCTCCGGACTTCCAGAAAATGACGATTCACTCACAATACCGATAATTTTCAAAAAATATACACAAGACAAATCAACAAAAGAACTAAAAGTATTTTTTAATAATCAAAATGCCGGAGACGAATGCGAAAAAGTATCTTACGTCTTCAGAGATGTTCCCTCGACCGTTGCTGTTGGTAGAGCTGCTATAGAAGAACTCTTAAAGGGACCATCTGCGGAAGAAATAAAATCTGGATTTTCAACTTCAATCAATTCCGGAGTTAAAATTAACAGCTTAACCATAGAAAACGAAATTGCTAAGATAGATTTTTCTCAAGAATTAGATAAAAACGTTGCCGGCTCGTGCAGGGTTGGAGCGATCAGATCTCAAATAACAGAAACTCTATCTCAATTTCCAACCGTAAAAAGTGTAATAATTTCTGTTAACGGAAGAATAGCTGATGTTCTACAGCCGTAAATATTGTATAATTACGGTATGAGTAAAAAAATATTTTCTTGGGAAGCCTTAGTTTTAATGGGTATAATTCTTTGGTTTTTAAATGGAATAATAAAATTTATTGGCTTGGTTTTAGTAGTTATTGGAATAATCGAATACTTTAAAAATAGAAAAAATATTATCAAATAATATGAATATATTTAAAATTTTATTATTTGGACTAATAAATTACGCTATAAGATTTGCCATTGGAGGATTTCTCTATATGGGCATAGCCATGAATCCAGTTGGCTTTTGGTATGGTTTTTCTATGACTTTAACCTCTTTAATTTTAACCATTATATTTCTTAAATTTGTTATCAAGCCAGAAACGCGCAAAAACGCTGCTTCAACCATAACTATTTGGATACTTATAGCCTTAATTTTAGATATTGTTACAGCTAGACCAATAATCCACATCGATATAAGCTATCTTTTATCAGAAATTCAGACTTGGACACGCCTATTTGTGATGTTTTTAGCCGTTCTATTTATTAAGAATAAATCACTTAATTCTCAGCTTTAAAAGGATAATTTTGCTTAATTGACATAAATTACCCATTCCTCTATACTTATGACCGAGTATGAGAACGTTCATTTCCTTCTTATTTCAGTAAATATTTAAGGGAGTGCGTGGATAGGTTTGTCCAATACAAAACTGGCCCAAATCTAATGGTTCGGCTCATGCGATTTATAAATATTTTACGAAATAAAGAATGGCAAAAAGATTATATTTCGGAAACCTTTCATGGGACACAACTGATAAGAGTCTCATGGCTGCGTGTTCTGAATTCGGCACCGTTACTTCAGCGACTGTCATCACTGATAAAATGACTGGCAGATCAAAAGGTTTCGGATTCGTCGAAATGTCATCCGACGCAGAAGCTGATAAAATTATCGCTTCTATGAACGGAAAAAACTTCGAAGGAAGAGACATCACCGTTAATGAAGCCAGACCAAAAGAAGAGAGACCAGAAGGCGGCTTCGGAGGTGGAAGAGGCAGAATGGGCGGTGGAATGGGTGGAGGAATGGGAAGAGGAAGATATTAATCTCCGCTTCACAGACCAAAATCTGTTTAAAAAAACAACCCCGATTAATCGGGGTTGTTTTTTTATATTTAATTATTTTTTATCAATCTATCCAAATCCAATAAAACCTCCTCGGCATGTATTTCAGGTTTTACTTTACCATATACTTTTACAATCTTCTGATCCGGATTAATTAGATAAGAAACCCTGCTAGTTCCTTGATAAACCTTTCCCATAAACTTCTTTTCTCCCCAAACCCCGTATTCATTTACCACCTTCTTATCTTCATCCGCTAATATTATAAACGGCAATTTATATTTCTTATGAAATTTATCGTGGCTTTTTACCGAATCAACACTCACACCTAAAACAACAGCATTCTTCTTTTTAAATTCCGCCCATGAGTCGCGAATCGCGCAAGCTTCTTTAGTGCATCCAGGAGTATCATCCTTTGGATAAAAATAAAGCAAAACCCATTTTCCCTCATAATTAGAAAGCTTATGCGCCTTCGCCTCTTGATCCATTAACTCAAAATCCGGTGCCTTTATATTTTCTTTTAACATTTTTATTATTTTATTTTTTAAAAATTAATTTAGCCACGCCGAGAGCTGTTCCATCGAATATTTTCTGATAAATTACTGGAATTCCCGTTTTATCACTTATCATCGGACCCAATTCTTCTCTTCTCGTAACTCCCCCGTCAATAACAATAGACCTTGGTTTTATTGGTAATAATTTAACAGACTCATCAACCATTTTTACCAACTTCTCCAATGCCTCTCTTAAAAGACTAGAATCATTTAGTGAATCTTGTATCGTTTTTCCATAAAATTCAATTTTTCCTTCAATGGCATATTCTGGTTGTTTATCACTTGCAGTAAGGGTGGTAAAAAAACCATCATATATAGAAAATTCTTCGCCAATTTCCTGCATTATAAATGTTCCGGTTCCAAAAGTAATTTTAGTAATTCCCTGTCCCTTTCCAGCAGCATAAAGACTCGCCTGCTGGTCTCCACACACAGCAACAAAAGGTAGAGAAAACCCAAGGATATCTTTCTTTAAATTTCCAAAATTATCTTGTGATTTTTTTATATGTGGGAGAATTAATTTTGGAACTTTAAATATTTCTAAGATATTTTTATCCCAATCTAAAGTTTTAATATTAAAAAGCAAAGTTCTTGAAGCATTTGTATGGTCTGTTAAATTAGGATTGCCTTCTATTAAATTCCACATAATCCAAGTATCAACTGTTCCAAAAAATAAATTATTTTTATCCAAAATTTCTTTAGATTCTTTTATATTCTCCAAAATCCACCAAATTTTAGTGGCAGAAAAATATGGATCTATAGACAGTCCCGTTTTTTCTCTAATTTCATCCCCAAAAACATCTTTTAGGTCATTACAAAAATCATCCGTCCTTTTATCTTCCCAAACTATTGCCGGATAAACAGGTTTACCAGTGGTTTTGTCCCATAATATGGTCGTCTCTCTTTGATTAGTTAATCCAACTCCGACAAAAGATTCTTCTGATAAATTAGATTCTTTAACAGCCTGTTTTAAAACTTCTTTAGACGCTTCTAGTAATTCAAAAGGATCCTGCTCAACCCAACCATTTTTTGGAAATTTTTTATCAAGTGGCCTATAAGCCTTAGATAAAACATTAAAATCATCGTCAAAAACAAACGCTTTTATTCCCGTTGTTCCAATATCTAAAACTAAGCTATGTTTTTTATTAATTGGCATAAAAAAGCTTTTCAAATACCTCTCGAGCATTATTATTTTTCACAACCACCTCCTCTAATGCCAAAAGCAAACGGAATTTATGCCTTTTTTCTCCAAGCAACTCAAGAACATAAGGTAAAGACACAATTCCCTCACTTTTAATAATTTTATTAGTTTTGGCCAATTCCTCTCCCGCTTGATGATTCAAAGAGTAAGCGCTATATCCAGTAGCTATCAAATCTCCTATTCCCGCCATACTAAAAACAGTTTCTTCGTTGCCACCAAGTTCCTTAATAGCATTTCTCATCTCTCTAATCGCCCTTGCCACAATCCAACCCTTTCCATTTGCAGACCACTTAAATCCATCTGCCATGCCAAGCATAACCGCATAAGCATTTTTAAGAACACCAGACAAAGCAACTCCTCTAATATCAGAAGAATGATCTAAAAATAAATTCGTTCCCGCAAATAAATCCCTAACACACCTAGAAGCTTCTTCATTTTTTGAAGCAGCAACTCCAGAGCCCATAAGTCCTGCAGAAATTTCTTCTGCCAACATCGCTCCACCCAACACAACAAATTTATGACCCTTAGGCAAAAACTGCTCCAACATCTGATCAGAAGTTAATTTTAATTCCTGATTTATTCCTTTAGATAAAGAAATTACCACAGAATCACTGGCTAAATGAGGCTTTATAGTCATTAAAACTTCCTTAAGAGCCCATGACGGAGTACATAGAAAAACTAAATGAGAAATTGGTATCATCTCCTCTAAGGGTTTTAAAATCTTCACCTTGCCAGGATTCTTATCCCAAACAGAAACATTTAATCCCTTTTTTTCTAAAATATTTGCAATAGCTGAACCGATTTCTCCTGCGCCTATAACCAAAACAGATTTTTTGCTCATTTTCTTTTTTGGGTGTAAATTTCAATAATATATTTATATTATACATTTTTCTCTCCACATTTCTATTAACTTTCAAGAAATAATAAATATATTCTTATGTTAAAATAAATAAAATATGAGCATATTTAAAGGACATCATCACGTAGAAAAACACTTAAAAGGTAATATAAAATACTTGGGAGATTTAGTTTTTGGAGCCAATGATGGAATCATAACAACTTTTGCAATCATCTCTGGTTCAGCCGGAGCATCTCTTTCATCAACAATTATTATTATTTTAGGGCTTTCAAATATATTAGCCGATGGAATTTCTATGGGTTTTTCAAATTATTTAGCTCTTAGATCTCAGAAAGATTATGAAATTCAAGAAAGAGGTAGAGAAATTTATGAAGTAGAAAATTTTCCAGAAGAAGAAAAAAAAGAAGTTAAGGCAATTTTTAAACGCTGGGGAATAACAGACGAGTCTGATCTAGAAAGACTAACAACATCTGCCACTAAAGATCATAAAAAATGGGTTGACTTAATGATGATCGAAGAATTAGGAATTATCGAAAGCGATATACAGTTCCCATGGAAACACGGCTTTGTGACATTTTTAGCCTTCATAGCGGCGGGTTCAATGCCACTTATTCCATACTTCTTTTCAATCTCGCAATCTAATCAATTCTCAACATCTATCCTATCAACGGCGGCATCTCTATTTATTGTAGGATCTATGAGATCTTTAGTAACTAAAATTCATTGGCTGAAATCTGGCTTACAAATGTTGTTTGTGGGAAGTTTAGCTGCAGGTTCAGCCTATCTTGTTGGTTTCTTGATAAAAACAGTTTTCAATATATCTATTTAGTTTAATATTGAAAAATATTTTTAAAAAAGCTATAAATATAAATAGTCCTTCAAACCAGTTCAGGGAGAATAAGCTTGGGGAAAAGACGGGTTCGCCGCGAAGCACGAATGTCTGGCATCTGGAAGCGATTCACTTGCAGGCTGATACGGACAATCGCGTGGGCTAGGGTTCGCCCCTAACCAAGCTTCGCAAACCCCTCTCGCAGCCGAAAGACCTTCGGCTGCTTTTTTTTACTTGAAAAATAACTAATATAATGCTAAAAAACATATAGCCCTTCAATTTCATCGCCAACCAGGAGGAATTCAAATTGACCCAAAAGAAGAAAGGCGGCGAAATTAAAACAATTAAGCCGCTGATGGATCCTCTTACTGATCCCGCAACTGCAGGAATCAGAAGACAGATTCAGGTACAGATCCGAAGGCTTCAACAAGGAGACGGCGTCGAGAAAACTGGTCCGAAACAGACCAAGCATAAGTGCGCGACACCTCGTTGCAAGGGACGCCTCGTCGAAGACATCTGCCATGAGTTCGACCCCACTTCGGGACCACCTATTATCGGTCCCGGCTCCAGATCACAGTTCAACAGAGTTTCTCGTGGCTTCTACTGCAACACCTGCGGCGTAAAATATCAGTTCCCTCCAAAGAAGAAATGAGCTCTTGCTCATTTCGCAAACCCCTCTCGCAGCCGAAAGACCTTCGGCTGCTTTTTAATTAATTTTTGGAATTCTTCTCGTGTCTGGATGAAATTCAAGCTCAATATCAGAATAAATTATTCTCGGATCGTGTTTCTCCTCAATTTTCAGGCCTCTTTCAATTTTTTTAATCTGTAAATTCCTTAATATTTTTTCCAAAAAGTCTCCAGTAAATCCTTTCAATGCAAATTCTAAAAATGATTTTATTCTTGAATCTTTTTTATGAATATATCTTAAGTCGGTTTCGTAATTAACTTTATTTATTTCACCCATCCAATCCCTATTTGCTTCAAAAAAATCGGAAATTCTTTCTTCGCTTCCAAAAACAGGGACTAAATTTCTATAAAGATTTTTCCAATACTCAAAATATGGAGGCGACAATTTATAAGATTTTTCGGTAACAAAATGATTCAAACAAATCTTATCTTTAGCTTCCTCTTTGTGATCCATTTTTCTTCTCCTATAACCAAACACTCCAAAAACTAGAACAGCAAAAAATCTAGCTGTAAAAATCCTCCCCAACTTCACCCCCACAATACAATCAAAATCAGACGAATCTTTTACCTCCCCATAAGCCATAGATCCAGCCCCTAAAACAAAATCCACAAACGGCACAAATCTAAATAATCTGGCCCTATAAATAAATTTATGCCATTTAGTATCATATAAAACCTCATAAAACTGTTTATCCATAAAATTCAATCACTTTATATAAATAATTTACCAATGAAGCCCCCGCAGGCGATTTTGCTAGGTTTCCGATTTATCGGAAAAAATCGCCGAGGACTAAGTAAAATTTTTCGCGGGAAAAAATTTTACAGGCTGAAGAGATAAATTATTTTATTTAACCCTCATGTTCCTCAGGTTGGCTTAATAACTCTTGCTCGATTCCCATAGCCGTACCCGTCACCCTCATAATATCTTTATCAACTTTTCCAAATTCCTTATAAGCAAAATTATATGAATTAACTGCGGTTCCCAAGTGCCCGCCCAATTTTTTCATATAGGTTTCGTAAGAAATCAGATGACGAGAAAGTTCTTCTATCCTTTTAATGATTAACTTTGCCGATTCTTCAACTTGAAGCGCCTTTAATCCCTGCAAAACTGTCTGCAAATATGCCAAAAACGTTGTTGGCGACACAATTAATACCTTTTTTTCTCCGGCATACTGGATCATATCCCTTCCGCTTTCTTTATTAGTTCCAACCTTATTAATCAACAAATCATAATAAACCGCCTCCGCAGGAATAAACATAAAAGCAAACTCCATTGTTCCCTCTCCTGGTTTTATATATTTAGAAGTTTCATCAATTCTGATTTTTAAATCATCTCTAAAAGCAGACTCATATTTATCCTTTTCAACTTGAGATTTTGCCTCTAATAAACGATTATAATTTTCTAAACTAAATTTAGAATCTATTGGGATTATTTTTTCTTTTACAAAAACAACTGCATCCACAATCACCCCATCTTTAAATTCATACTGCATTTTATAGCTCTGCGGCGGTAAAACGTTTTTTAAGACAGTTTCCAAATAATATTCACCCAAGATTCCCCTCTGTTTAGGATTTTTTAGAATATCTTGTAAATTTTTCAACTGGTCTGCAAAATTAACTACTTGTTTTTGTCCTTCATTAACTCGAGTTAATTCTTGGGTAATCTCCTTTATCATTCTCGAGCTTTCTCCAAATTGATTTTGAACCATTCTAGAATTTTCAGTAAGTTTTGAATCAAGTTTAGAATCTAATCTATTTGCTAATTCACTAATTTGCGATTGAAGCATTAATAATCCCTGATCGTCTTTTTGATCAGAATTATCGTTTTTTTTCAAATACAAAACAATCATCAAAACCAACCCCGCCAAAAGCAAAACAGACAGAATAATCAAAAATATCTCCATACATACATATTACTTTAAAACCCTTAAAAACAAAAAAGCGCCGTATCCGAATTGGATCGTGCGCCTTTGAAATCATTTGATGCCGTAACAACACAAGCAGGTGCCACAATGGCCATGCCCCTCAAAACAAAGCCTGCATGGACGAGAACGAATGTGAAACAAGACAAGCAAATGCGCCAAGAGTTTCATTTTTCATTCCCCCTGAAAAGAATCGAAACGATTCAGATCAGCTCCTCACAGCAAGGACATCCTCCGCAATGCCTGCCCCTCTTCGGGTCACAGTCCGAACAGAAACCGAAGCCAAAACCCCTCCCAACTCTTGCAATCAAAGAAGCCAGCAAATTCCTCATCTTGAAATCCCCCAAGTTGAGAAAAACAAGCCTCCCGTGTACTATAAATAGCATACAGGTGATTTTAAGAAAAATCAAAATAATATGGAATTAAAAATATACGATTCTTTGTCGGGAAAAGAAAATAATTTACCAGATACAAAAAATAAGGCTATTAAATTATTCGTCTGCGGACCAACTGTTTATGATTACTCTCATATAGGACACGCTCGCGTCTACATTTTCTTTGATTTTTTTGCCAAATATCTTAAATCTTTAGGTAAAAAAGTTTTTTATCTTCAAAACATCACAGATATCGACGACAAAATAATAAAAAGAGCTAAAGAACAAAACATAGATCCCTTAGATTTTGCCAAACTAATGACAAAGAATTATTTATCAGATATGAAGTCTCTTGGCATAAACTCTGTCACCAAATATGCTCCGGCGACAAAATTCATCAAACAAATTGAATCTCAAGTAAATAATCTTATTAAAAAAGGATTTGCCTATAAAATAGAAAACGATGGCTGGTATTTTGACATAAAAAAATTTCCAGAATACGGCAAACTTTCCCACAGAACAGCGCAAGGAGCAGAAGACTCAGTAAGCAGAATTGATGATTCTGTATATAAACAAAGTAAGGGAGATTTTTGTCTTTGGAAATTTAAGCGCGATGGCGATCCTTTCTGGAAATCAAAAATTTTAGGAGATGGCCGTCCTGGTTGGCACATAGAAGATACGGCGATTTCAGAAAAGTTCTTCGGACCTCAATATGATATCCACGGCGGAGGCTTAGATTTAAAGTTTCCGCATCACGAAGCCGAAATCACACAACAAGAGTGCTCCTCCGGGCTCTCCCCTATGGTTAAAATTTGGATGCATAGCGGAATGCTCAATATTGAGGGTAAAAAAATGTCTAAAAGTTTAAATAATTTTTTAACTATTCAAGATTATTTAAAAAATCACAGCACAGACTCTCTTAAATTACTAGTTTTTAGCACTCACTATCGTTCTTCTTTAGAATATTCTGATTCTTCAGTATCCCAAGCTGAAAACTCTCTAAAAACCATCAAAGAATTTTTAGTTAAAATAGATTTTTCTCAAAAATCAAAAGAAAAAGGAAATTTATCATTTGACCTTAAATCTTTTGAAGATAATTTCTCATCCGCCCTACAAAATGATTTAAATACTCCAGAAGCAATTTCTTCTATTTTTTCTTTAATTAATGAAGTTAACAAGATTATTTGGAATTTAAATCTTATTTCCTTAAAAAATATACAAAAAACCATAAAAGACAAATTGGATTTGTTTGGTATTTCAACAAACTTAGACAAAGTACCTCAAAATATAAACAAGCTAGCCAAAGAACGAAAGTTATTAAGAGATTCTAAACAGTTTGTTAGAAGCGACGAGTTGAGAAAAAAAATAGAAGAGTTAGGATATAAAGTAGAAGACACGCCAAAGGGGCAAATAGTTTTCAAAAACTAAATCATGACAAAAGTTCCTCCTCAAAATTTAGAAGCCGAACAATCTGTTTTGGGTTCATTAATGATAGATAAAGACGCCATATATAAAGTGGTTGATCTTTTATCTAGTGCAGATTTTTACAAATCTTCACACGGCAAAATTTATGAAGCTATACTATCCATATATTCAAAAAATGATCCTATAGATATCTTAACCGTATCTTCAAAACTTAAAGAGATAAATCAATTAGATGAAGTTGGAGGATCAACATATCTCACCGATCTAATAAACGGAGTTCCAACATCATCCCATGTCGCCTATTACGCTAAAAAAGTTAAAGATCAAAAAATATTAAGAGATCTCATCAGCGCTTCTTCCGATATAACAGAACAAGCATTCAACCAACCAGGAGACCTAGATGCAACCCTAGATGAAATAGAAAAGAAAATCTTTTCAATTTCTCAAAAAACAGTCACTCAAAATTTTACAGCCATCAAAGACGAGCTTCATTTAGCATATGAAAGAATAGAAGCCCTACATCGCGGAGACGGACAATTAAGAGGAGTTCCTACCGGATTTCAAGAATTAGACAACATTCTTTCCGGTCTTCAAAAATCAGACTTAGTTGTTTTAGGCGCCAGACCATCTTTAGGAAAAACCTCTCTAATGTTAGACATTGCCAGACAAGCAGCGGTTCATCACGGACAATCAATTGGAATATTTTCTCTTGAAATGTCGCGCGAACAAATAATTGATCGTTTAATTTCTGCAGAAGCTCAAGTCCCTCTTTGGAAACTTCGCACAGGAAGGCTTTCTGATGACACAGATTTCGAACTTATTCAAAAAGCCCTAGACACTTTATCAAAGGCCAATATCTATATAGACGACACTCCGGCGCCAAATATTTTGCAAATGAGAGCCATGGCTCGCCGCCTTCAAGCAAATCACGGACTTCACATTATAATGGTAGATTACCTCCAATTAATTCAACCAAGAGTTGGCAACGATAATGCAGTCCAACAGATCACAGAAATTTCTAGAGGATTAAAAAATCTAGCCAGAGAATTAAAAATACCAGTTCTAGCACTCTCCCAATTATCTCGCGCAGTCGACCAAAGAGACGTTAAAGTTCCTAGACTTTCTGACTTAAGAGAATCTGGATCTATCGAACAAGACGCAGACGTTGTTATGTTTATTTACAGAAAAGACAGAGATAAAATGTCTCTATCTCCAGAAGAAGAAAATATGGCGGAGGTTATTATTGCTAAACATAGAAATGGACCACTAGGAACCGTTAGATTTAAATTTGACGCAGAAAAATCATCCTTCAAACCGATAGATAAAATGCACATCGCGCCACCAGAGGGTTTTTAGTTTTAATTTTACTTTTGATATTTAACTTTATGTATCCAGAACCAATTAAGAAAATTTCTAAAATATTATCAGAATTTCCCGGCATTGGCCCCAGACAAGCCATAAGAATAGCTTTTTATTTAGCCAACCAAGGAAAAAACCTTGCGAACAACCTAGAAGAAGCACTAGAAGAATTAGGACATATAAAAATCTGCAAAGAATGCTTTTCTTCTTTCGAATTATCTAAAGGTGAAAACGGCCTTTGTCATATCTGCAAAGACAAAAACAGAAAAGACAATATTATAGCCATAATAGAAAAAGAAACTGATTTAATCTCTTTAGAAAAAACAAAAGAATTTAAGGGAAAATATTTAGTTTTGGGAGAAATTTCAAAAGACGGCATATTAAAAGGTGAGCAAAAATTAAGATTAAACTCGCTAAAAGAAAGACTGAGCAGCAATCCAGACAAGATCGAAGAGATAGTTTTAGCAATTAATCCTGGAACCTTAGGAGATATCGAATCTTCTCTGTTATTTAATGAATTAAAAAACTTCACCAATAAAATATCTCGCCTCGGACGAGGGCTTCCAACTGGCGGAGAAATAGAATTTGCTGATGACGAAACACTAAAAGGTGCCCTAGAAAATAGAAGATAATAAAATCAGGACTTAAGTCCTGATTTTATTAATTATGCGGTAATTTTTGTGATCTGTATTTGAGAATAATTCTGTCTGTGTCCCTTTTTCTTTCTTTGTCTTGTTTTTGAGTGGTATTTAAAGACAATAACCTTATCAGCCCTACCATTATCCAAAACCTTAGCTTCAACTTTAGCGCCAGCAAGAATAGGCTTACCTATTTGTATATCAGCACCCTTTATTACAGCCAAAACCTGATCAAACATAAAAACCTCTCCCGGTTTTTTTTCGAGTTTTTCTATTTTTAACTTTGCCCCTTCGGCAACTTTATATTGTTTTCCTCCTGTTTTTATAACTGCGAACATATTTTTATTCTAAATAATTTTCACTCCTTTTAATTCGTAATTTTAAACGCTTAAATTCTCCTTATTTAGTTGGTTAATATGATAACAGATGTAAAAACTAAAATCAAGAGAAATAAAGACATTGTTGCAAAAGCCATTAATTTAGCTAAAAAAACGTCATTTTTATAAACCCTTCTAGATATAAATAAATTTAACAACAGAATAAAAAAGAAAAAAGCATATAACAAACCAATCTCTGTTTTTGAAAAAATATATTTTGAATAACCAGTCAAAGCCTTGATAACTATACTAAATTCACTACTCAAAAAATGAAAATAACTTAAAAAAAATGAAATCAATAAAACAATAAAAGATGCCACAAAACAAGATCTTATAAATCTATTTTCTTTTAAAAAAATGAATATTTTCAATGATGCTATATTTTTAAAAAACATATTAATTTAAACTTACCAGCTATTAACATTCAATATTTTATGAAAAAACAAATACATTATATAATAATAACTAATGGACAATCTAAATCAAGAAAATAATTTTGGCCAAGAGCCGATACAAAGTTTGAATCAAGAAAAAAAACCAACCATTATAGTTATTTCAATAATAGGCGCCTTGTTTATTGTCGGAGCTGTATTGGGTTTTATATACATAAAAAAATCAAAACTCGGCAACGCTCCATACGGAGAAGTTATTAATAAAACCTATACCAAAGAAGAAGTCTTGGATTCGATGAATGATAATCTTGTTAGAATTGAAAATCCAGCTATAGACCAAAAAGTTTTAAATAGCTTATCTGGAACTCCTAAAAAAACAACAAAAACGTCTAATACAATAAAAAAATAAAGCAAAGATATGAATTGGGAAAAAACTAAAAAAATAATAGAAAGTCTTATAGCTGTAGCTGTCGTTTTTGCTGTCGCAAATAGCGCAAGAGGAGGCTGGAACAATAAGCCACCATCCGCTCCAGACAATAATCCAGTAGAGTTTGTAGATATCGGAACAAAAAACCAGTTAAAAGAAGGCTATCTTTATCTTAACTATGACGGAGAATTAAATGTACCAGGAACCGCACCAAGCGGATTAATTGTCTTCGGAGATCCGACTAATGGTAAGGTTGGTGTTGGAACCATCACCCCGACAGAAAAACTTGAAGTAGCCGGAAATGTTAATATAAATAAAACATCAGGAAATCCAGATGGAGTCATTATTGCAAATGACACAATCGGTAACTGGGCCAGTAAAGATAGTGTTCTTAGGAAGTTTGATGATGGATTAATGTATTGGAGTCAGCCAGTGCAATGGCTGACTTTAACAAGCGATCATGCCAGTGGCCTTGACTGCCCAAACGGACTACCAACTCCAGCATCTTGTTCTAGTATTGGATACAAAGAATACAAAACAAATCCAAACATTGGCGAAATTTGCGTAAATGACACGACAAGTAATTACTCTTATTGGGTCAGAAATTGCTATAAATAAATTATGAAAAAAATAAAAACAATATTATTTGTATCGTTTGGGGTAATTTTCGCCTCAATAATAATAGCCAAAGCTTTCACTGAACCAATCAACACATCAATAAATCAAAGTATTAAGGTTCCAATTAATATTGGACAATCTCCTCAATTTAAAGAGGGAGGATTGGGTGTAAACTCTGGTAAAGCTGATAATGGATTAATTATAGTAAATACAACATCTCCAGGAGCAGAGGGTTTTGGTATCGGAGTTAAGTCTCCGTCAGAAAAACTGCAAGTAGAAGACGGAAACATCAGAATCACTAACGGAAACATAGTGACCCCCATTAGCGGATCGGGAATTATAGATAGTTATCTTACGGCAACCACAACAAGCACATCAACAATGCAATGGTCAAATATTGCTTGGCTTAGCATCCCAAGAGTAGACATAGTAACTGGAAGTGGAGCAAATTGTCTTAAAATTTGGCCAAGTTGCCCAGCTGGTTGGACAGAATATTCTCAAGAAATTTTCAGTGACACCTGCGCTTTATATGATGGAACATATAAATATATGGCTACTCGCACTTGTTATCAAAATTTCAACCCAAACTAAACAATATAAAGCTTTTGTTTGAGTATTTATTATAAAAATGAAAAGATACCTTAAGGCGTTTCTGATAATTTTAATTATAGGCCTTTTTTCTATAATCTTAGTTAAAAAATCACTAAGCGGATCATCTGGAAATATTACTGGATGGGTGTGGAGCGGATCATTTAATGATCAATATAATGGTTGCATGTTTTCACCGGAAAACTGCGGAAATTCTGGCTGGGTTTCATTGTCATCCTCAAACGACTATGCAGGAAAAGATCCAAACGGAGCAACTTATGGATTAAACGTCCCTTCAACAGATGGACCCGTTACGGGATATATTTGGAGCTCTAATCTTGGATGGATAGATTTCCAACCAATCAATGGATTTCCAACAACTGGATGTAAGCCAACCCCGTGCCCAGATTATGGCGTAAAAAGGGTTGGAGATGATTTTTTTGGTTGGGCCAAAATACTTAGCATGACTGGTGCGGATGAGGGTTGGATTAAATCATCTGGAATAGCAAATGATGGATCGAGTTATGGAGTAACGGTAGATCAAATAGCTCAAACCGTTAGTGGAAAAATGTGGTCAAACGACATAGGTTGGCTTGATGTTAACGGGACTTTTTCTAATCCACCATGCGACCCAGCCACAGACCCATCCTGTGCCCCTCCGCAGATTGGTTTAAATTCAACATGCTCAGGAACACCAAATCCTGCATATATTTCAACCGGAGGCAATATAAACTGGAAAGCAACTGTAATTAGCGACGGGGTTCCTCCATACACTTATTCCTGGACATTCACACCGGCACCAGATAGTAAAACCGGCTCAAATGATCAAATATCAGCCAAATATTCTGTTCCGGGTCTAAAATCAGCTACGGTTGAAATCCTAGACAGCGTTGGCAGTACAACCTCATCGACCTGCAATGTGGATATGCTTAAAACTGGAAAAGTAAAAGAAACCATACCTCTTCCGTTAGAATAATTTTTATAAATAAGAAAAATCCCCGCGCCACTAACCCTTCGGGGATTTTTTAATCCAAGCTTGCGAATACTACGAGGAGGAATAACAAAGTAGATCGCTATTAAAATTGAAAAGCTTTTGCGCTCCTAATGGGAATCGAACCCATGTTTATGCCTTGAGAAGGCAACGTCCTAGGCCACTAGACGATAGGAGCTATAATTATTTACTGCCGAACCAGCTCGTCGACTATCTTATCCATTTTTATACCTCTCGACCCCTTAATTAAAACCAAATCACCCTCTTTAATCAAGTTTCTTGCCTCTAGGGACGCAGTTTCCGAATCTAGGTACCTCTTTACATTCTTTTTATTAAAACCAGCCCCCAAAGCCCCCTCTTCAATAAATCTAGCCTCTTCCCCAACTATAAACAAATAATCAAAGACCTTAGAAGCATAAGAGCCAACTTTTCTATGAGCTTCCTCGCTAAACCTGCCAAGCTCTAACATGCTTCCCAAAAAACCAATCCTCCTTCCAGACCTATTAATAGACTCTACTCCCTCTATAGCAGATAAATAAGAAGCCAATGAAGCATTATAAGAATCATCCATAATTATAGAATTATTAACTCCCCTTAGAATATTCATTCTACTATGCTCCGGAAGAAACACGTTGAGACCCCTAGTGGCTTCGACTAAATTCATCCCCAAAGACAGTCCGCAAGCAACTGCAACCGCCGAAGCATAAGCCACTGGTTTACCGAATGAATTTCTTATTCTAACCGGAATAAAACTACCAGCATATTCCAGTTTAAAATTAACTTCTGGTTCACCATTTTCACTTATATTACTTTCATAAGAAGATATTTTTAAATCATTATCTTTATTAAATCCAAACAATAAAATTTTAGCTCTGGTTCTCTTTTTTAATTCCTGAGTCCTTACATCATCTCCGTTTAAAATGGCGTACTGAGAAACATAAAATCCTTCAATTAACTTAGCTTTTTCTCTAAAAACAGCATCTGCGTCCAAATACTTGCCGACATGAGCAGGCGTCTCGCCGATAAAAGTTATAACTCCTAAATCGGGGCGTATTTTTGAAACTAATTTTTTTATATCACCCGGACCATCGGCTCCATATTCTAAAACCAAAAAATCTGGATATTTTTTATTCTTGAAAAGAATATTGAAAATTGCTTCAAAAAATATTTGAAAAAATATCTTAAACTTAAAAAATCCAGAAAAATCCATATCTTCACCGGATTTACTTATAGCAACTAAGCTATCTGCTTTTAAACTCGAAATTACGGTTATAGGTAAGCCTACTTCATTATTAAAACTGCCAAAACTAGCCCTCACGTTGTATTTCGTGGACAAAACAGCCTCGACAGCATTCTTGGCTGAAGTTTTACCAACAGAACCAGTTATTCCTATTACAAACGGTTTATATTTTCTAATAGTTAAACCAGCTAAAAAAAACAAAATATTGCTTAAAAATCTATTTTTCACTCTATTTCTTATTTATTCTTAATATCTGAAAGATTATCGGGCGGAACGTTAAAATATTCAAGAAGGTATCCCATTATATCCCTAAAGGCAGGAACAACGGTAACTCCGGCCAATGGACCTATTTCTGGCCTATCTATTTTTACCAAAACGGTTAACTTTGGATCTAATGCTGGAGCAAAACCTATAAATGTGTGGATATAAGCATTTTCTTCGTAACCAGAAGACTTAAGTTTAGAAATTTGAGCGGTTCCAGTTTTCCCAGCAACATTATATTTAGGTATTTCAGCATATTTACCATTAATAACCGCCTGTATCATCATATCCCTAACCTTGGCAGATGTCTCACTAGAAGCAACGCGTCTTACTACTTCTGGTTTTTCTGATTTGAAAATCAATGGACGCATAAGATTTCCCCCATTAGCAATTGCAGAAAAAGCACTGATCATTTCGATAGGAGTAACAGCAACACCCTGACCGAAAGATGCCGTAGCAACATTTATTTCCGGAACATCGTCCCCATCAAGAGATTTTAAATTACCCCTAATTTCCCCAGGTAAACTTATTCTTGTTTTTTCTCCAAAACCAAAATCATTAATAAATTTCTTAAATAAATCCTTTCCCAAAAGAGATGCAACATAAGCCGCACCAGTATTGATCGAATGACCTATAACTTCCGTCATAGAAACCTTACCATAAGCCGTCTGATTAAAATTAGTAATCTTTTTCTTATTCAGAAGAAGAAATCCTTTATCAAAAAAAGTTGATTCTGGTGTTATTTTTTTCTCCTCTATGCCAGCGAACATAGTAATTGGCTTCATAACAGATCCAGGCTCATATAAAAGCTGAATAGCGGGATTTATAAAATTAGCTAATGGATATTTACTATAACTATTTGGATCAAAGCTGGGATAATTTGCTAAAGCCAAAATCCTACCTGTTTTTGGATCCTGAACAATAACCGAACCGGAAGTAGCCTTCTTATCAACAACAACTTTTTCCAAAACTTCTTCAACCTTAGATTGGATATTTCTATCTATATTTAAAACAATATCTTCCCCAGATTTTCCAGGTAAAAGAACATTATCTTGAGATACCCCACTTTCACCATTCAAATCATCATTAAATAGACTTTCTATACCATATCTTCCTTTAACCTCATCATCTTCTCCGCTTGGACCAACAAATCCTATTACATGAGCAGCAAGTTTTTCGTATGGATAATATCTAGCTTCTCTTGAATCTATATAAACACCCGGCAAATTCAAATTTTGAACCTTTTCACCCTCATAATCAGACACCTTGAAAGCTATCTCTTCATAAAGATCATTTTTCTTTATTAATTTATTGGCTATCTTATTCTTATCCAAAGAAAGCGTATCTGAAAGAATTTCTGCTGTTTCTTGAGCATCAGCTATTTCTGAAGGTACAGCGTATATATATTTATATGGCTTATTTACGGCGGCTGGAATTAAATTATCATTTTTATCAGTAAAATAAATCTCTCCCCTCTTAGCTAAGGAATTTTTTAATCCCTTAAATTGGGCAAATGCTTTTTTAAAATAAACATCTCCCTGGCTTATTTGAATCTTATATAAATTAGCTCCTAAAATAAAAAATAGGCTCAAAAAAACGCCTATCAAAAAAAACATTCTAAATTTTATATGACTTTTCGTTTTAAAATTATGACTTTTCATCCTAAATATTTTAAGAAAATGAAAACTGCTTCCAAAAACTTAAATAAAAATGGAAACTATTTTATTAAAAACAAATTTCTAGTTCTGACTAGCTAATTTTAAACTATCTGTCTCGATATACAAAGGGGACTTTTCTAACACCAATCCTAAAAGTTTAGAATTAGCATTTTGAGCAGTAGAATTATTGTATTCATCTAAAGATTTAACTAATTCAAAATTTTTAGACTTCTCATTTTTTAAGCTTTCTTGGAGATTAGCAGAAGAGTTTCTTAAATTCATCGCAATATTATAGTTGTAAACCAAGATTGATAAAAAAGTTAAAGCTCCAACAACCAAAAAACTATTTATCCACATCATTATTCCTATTTTTTTATTTTTTAAATTCATTTTTTTATTTTTATAAAATTTCTAATGCTCTAAGCTTTGCCGATCTCGATCTTCTATTATTTAAAATCTCATTTCTACTTGGTGGAATTGGTTTTTTTGTCAAAATTTTACCCAATCCATCTTTTTCCATATTCTTAAATTCATTTTTAACAACTTTATCTTCAAGAGACTGAAACGAAACCACCACCACCCTTCCGCCAGGTTTTAAAATATATTTAGAATCTCTTAAAACCTTTTCTATTGCCCCCAATTCATCATTTATAAATATTCTGAAAGCTAAAAATGTTCTAGTTGCTGGATGAATGCGTCCCATCTCATAATTTCTTGGTAAAATCTTCTTAATCGCATCAACAAGTTCAAAAGTTGTTTCTATAGGCTTTTTCCTCTGTGTTTCATATATTGAATCTGCAATTTTTCTAGCAAATCTCTCTCCGCTATAGTCTCTTAAAATTTTTTCGATTTCATCCTTTTTCAATCTCCTTAAAGCATCTCTTAATGGTTCTTTAGAGTCCTCATAAGTCATTAAAAGCGGTTCGTCTCTCATAAAAGAAAATCCCCTTCCATAATCCTCTATTTCCGGAGAAGAAAATCCAAGATCTAATACCAACCCATCAGCTTTTTCAACTAATGGATTTATAAATGACTCCCCCAATTCAGAAAAATTTCCCTGCTTAAAAATTAAATTTCCAGAAGCCATTTCACCGCTAAATCTATTTTTTCCATTCTTTATAGCTACAGGACTCAAATCTACCGCCAACACAGTTCCATTATCTCCAACAGCTCCCAAAAACTCCCTAGTATATCCACCCTCTCCAAATGTTCCATCAATTATAAAATCTCCTTTTTTTGGTTTTAGACAATCTATAACTTCTTTTAAAAGTACTGGAATGTGAGGCATTGTTTTATATTCCCAACTCACCCATCTTTTCAGCTATTTCATCCGACTGTGATTCAGTTTTTGATTTATACTCCTTCCAAGAAGATTCATCCCAAACTTCAATTCTATTAAACAATCCAGTCACAACTGCGTTTTTAGATAATCCAGCGTATTGCCTTAAATATTCTGGAATCAATATTCTTCCCTGAGTATCAACCTCAACATCAACAGCTCCAGACATCATAAGTCTCACAAAAGCCCTGGAATTAGCTTGAGCAAGAGGTAATTCTATAAGCTTGGTGGCCAACTTATCCCACTCTGCTTTTGAAAATATAAATAAACACCTATCTAATCCCCTGGTAACAATCGCTCCAGAAACTAAACCCTTCCTGAACTTAGCAGGAATTGCCATTCTACCCTTCAAATCTAAACTATGTGAATACTCTCCAATAAACATTATTTTTAAAGCAGTTTTTTAAGTTATCCCCAGATTCAGCGGTTATCCCCATAGTTATCCACAATTCCCCACCGCTCATTAAATATACCCCACTCCGCCCCAAACTTCAACAAATAAAACTGTTAATAAATAAAAAAATCTGCCTCGAAATTTCTTAAGAGGCAGATTTTTATATAAATATACTTTTCTTAATTTATTTTTATCATCACATCATTAGAATCTTTGGATTTAAACCATTGCTGCAACCAACCCTTCATCTTTTCAATTTCAGAAGTTTGTCCAGCAATAATATCACTAGATAGCATCAATATTTCTGGTCTGTGAGAAGTTATTAGTGCCTTATTTGCCATTGAAACAGCTCCTTGGTGATGAGTGATCATCTCACCTAAAAAAGCCTTATCAAATTCATCGCCACTTAAACCATCCAAGCCAGACATCATACCCCTCACGCTTTCGTTCATTCCAGAAACGAGCTTACTTCCAGACAAGTTATCAACCACCATATCAGATCCCTTACTCCCACCGTCAAATCCCCAAATCAAAAAACCTACAAAAATACCCAAAACCAACAAGATCGCTCCACTAAAAAAATTATTCTTTTGCATATTTTTATTAATTTTATTCCTTCAATATATTTTTAACAAAAAAATATATCAATATCAAATCTATACTAGCTCTACCAAGGCAGACGCCAAATAGCTCTCCCTCATAAGTGAACTGCCGTTCATAAAATCCTCATCTTGACCCAAAAAAGTTATTTTCTTAATCCTACCTCCGCTAAAAGCTGATAAGCTAATCATATTTTTCAAATCATTATTATTTATTTCACTAAAATTAGTAGCCACAAATAAACATCCCCCAGGGTTAAGTATTTTTAAAGACATATCTATTAAAACTTGCATATCCTTCTTAACGCTAAAAGATTTGCCATCATGGGTAGAAAAAGAAGGAGGATCAATAATTACAATATCAAAATAATTATTCTTTTTTACTGCTATTTTTAAATATTCCACAGAATCAAAGACAGTAAATTCATTCTTATTAGGAATAATTCCGTTTAATTCATAATTTATCTTTCCCCTATTCAATATCTTTTTACTTATATCAACATTCACGACATCCTTTGCTCCACCACTTCGGACATAAACCCCAAAAGAACAGGTGTATGCAAAAAGATTTAAAACTTTTTTATCTCGAGATAATCCTTTTATAACTTGCCTATTGCGCCTCATATCCAAAAACAAACCCGTATTTAAAGTATCGTTCATATCAACTTCAAACTTTAAACCGTTTTCTAGAACCACGGTTTTAGGATTACCAGAATCTATCCAAACTTCCGATCTAAAAGCATCCTTTTTAGAAGACGCAGATTCTGTTCTGTCTTTTACAATAAAATACTCCCCACCAAAATCCCTAACAATATTAATTAATACCTCTTTTTCATTTAACCACTTTTTATTAAAAATCTGAGCCACAAAATGCTTATTATGCTTTTCTAAAATCAATCCATCAAGATTATCGGCGATACCATTAACTAAGCGCACAGCGTTTGTGTTTTCTAAAATTTTTCCACGTTTATTAATAGCAGATATTAATAGATCAATAATTTGAATAACCATTTATTTTAGTGCGCTTTGCTGGTATCGAACCAGCGACCCCTTCAATGTGAATGAAGTGCTCTACCACTGAGCTAAAAGCGCATAATCTAAATTAAAGTATAGTAAATATAAAAAATCTGTCCAAATTTGGACAGATTTTTTATATAAGACAGATTTCAATCTTATTTCACCTCTACCTTGGCTCCAGCAGCTTCTAACTTAGTTTTCAAGTCAGTTGCTTCTTCTTTCTTAATTCCAGTTTTAACTGGCTTTGGAGCGCCATCAACTAAATCTTTAGCCTCCTTAAGTCCTAATCCCAAAGCTTCTCTCAAAACTTTAATGACTTGGATTTTTTGAGCTCCGCCATCAGTCAAAACAACATCAAACGCTGTTTTTTCTTCAGCAGCTTCAGCTCCAGCTCCACCACCCATTCCGGCAACTGGCATAGCCGCAGAAACTCCGAATTTTGCTTCCATCTTTTTTATTAATTCTGAAATTTCAACAACGGTCAAAGTTTCAACTTCAGAAATTATTTTATCTAACTTTTCCATATTTTTAATTTATTTTTAACTTTTATAATTATTTCTTTTTACCAACTTCATCCAACGTATACATCATTTTTCTTATTGGACCAGTAATAGCTCCCATAAGAAGTTGCAACAATACCTCTCTTGAAGGAAGTTTTGCAATTTCTGTAAACGCTTTAAGATCTAAGAAATTCTTTTTATTAATTTCATAAGCTCCTAAAATATTTAGAACCTTCTTATCTTTAACAACTTCTTTTTGAAATTTATGAATTATTCCAGCAATAGAAGAGACATCTCCTTTTGCAAAAACTCCGGCAACCTGAGCTGTAAATGTTACTGGATCAAAATCTAATCCAGATTTTTTCATTGCCACAGCCAACAATCTCTTCTTAAAGATTCTTATTTGCCCACCTGCCGATTTTAAATCTTTTTTCAATTTATTAACCGAAGCAGTTGGAATGCCGGTAAAATCTATAAATATCAAACTCTGATTCTTAGAAATTAAATCTCTTCCAAGCTTAATTTCCTTCGATTTCTGCTCTTTTGTTTTCATTATTTTACTTATTATCTATCGTTCGACCATTTTATAAATGTCTCCTTAAAAAGAAAAAAGACGTGATTTCCACGACTTTTGATTCAGAATACAAAAAACAGTATTCTCCTCGGAAGGACTTATTTGAATGCCCTCTGTCTTTGGAAACATAAAAATACTAACAGAATATATAGCCAAAAGTCAAATATTGACTTTAAAACCTAAACGTAATACAATAACCCAACTGTCAATTGGGGGAAAAAGTAGTTCCTTTTGGCGGTACCCCTGAATCTCGCACCACGGGCACCGGCGCGAGAATCAGGGGTTGTTTTTTTATAAAACAAATTTATTACCGAGCACTCCTCCAATCTTCAATTTTTTTATGATCACCGGATAAAAGAACTTCTGGAACCTTTAATCTCTTTGTTTTTTTACCATTCTTTATCTCAAAAACTTCTGGACGAGTATAGGTTGGATAATAACCCTTAACATCTTCCAAGGATTCATATTTCCCCAAAAAGCCAGGTATAAATCTCGAAACTGTCTCCATTAAAACCATGGCCGGAATCTCTCCACCAGACAAAACATAATCCCCAATAGAGACTTCCTCATCGGCAACATTTTCAGCCACTCTTTCATCTACGCCCTCATACCTTCCACAAATCAAAATCAATCTATCATATTTTGCCAATCTTTTAGCCATTTCCGAATCAAGCTTCTTGCCCCTTGTAGAAAACAAAATGACCCTAGTTTTTTTATTTGGTTTCAATTTCTCTACGGCCTTATAAATTGGCTCAACTTTTAAAACCATTCCCGGACCCCCTCCATATGGACTTCCGTCAACCGTTCTGTGCTTATCTTCTGTGTAATCTCTTAGATCGTGAATTTTTATATTTAAAATTTCATTTTTTTTGGCGCGCTTAAAAAGCGATTCATTAAAATATGAATCAAAAATCTTTGGAAAAATCGTTATAATATCAAAATTTATTCTCTTTACAGCCTTTTTCATAACCACCATATAATACCAGAAATAATAAAATTTGTAAATAAATTACAAATCTTTCGATTATAAAAGATCAGCTACAAGGCGCGAGTGAGTACCGACTGAGATGTATTGATATAAATACTTCGAAGGAGGAGTGGAGTGAGCAACGCCGTAGATGAATTTTATAATTGAAAGTATAAAAAAAATGAGACCGATTGGTCTCATTTTTTTTACAACCCAGGTTCTACTCTTGGCGCCCTAGTCGATCCTTCTGGTTCGTCTATTTTAAGATTAACTCTTGCGTTGTGTTTTATTCCCACAATTCTTAAAAGGGATCTAATCGCTTTAGCGGTTGCCCCTTGTCTACCCACAACTTGACCCATATCTTCGGGATGAACTTTTAAAGTTAAAAGAACCCCCATCTCGTCAACTTTTCTATCGATTTTGACATCATCTGGATGATCAACAATCGCCTTAACTAAACTTTCTAAAAATTCTTGGTCTGCTATTCTCATTTTCTTCAAAATTTATTTCTGATTCGTGACGACCTTTCCGCGTTAACTGCGTGACTAAATTATAAAATACAAAAACAAAAAATGAAATTAACAACTAACCCGAAATAAAAATCTTATTTAGCCGCTTCAGCAGCTGCTGGTGCAGCTTTAGCTTCTTCTTTTGATTTCTTTGGTTTTGCGTGAACTGCAATCTTTTTTCCCTCAATAACCTTATTCGCAAGTAGTAAATTATGAACAGTATCGGTTGGTTGAGCTCCATTTTTAATCCAATATAAAACTCTTTCTTTATTGATCTCTACCTTGTTTAATTCTGGGTTAAAATAGCCCAAATCCTCCAAAGATCTTCCAACCATAGTAGATCTTCTCTCATTAACAATAAGCCTATATGCTGGCTGGTGCTTCTTTCCTATTCTTTTTAGTTTAATTGCTAACATTGTATTTGAATAAATATATGAGATATATAGTATTAGAAAACTTTAAACTTGTCAAAAAAATCTAATCCAGCTTCAAAGATAAGAGTTTTGATGATCCATCCTCCCCCAAAGTAACACCATAAAGAACACTTGCAATCTCCATAGTTGCCCTATTATGAGTAACAATCAAAAATTGAGTTTTCTTTGAAAAATCCTTAATTAAAGAGCTTAATCTCTTAGTATTTGCCTCATCTAAAGCCGCATCAATTTCATCTAAAACTAGAAATGGCGGAGGACTGACAGAAATCAAAGCAAATAATACTGCCAAAGAAACCAAGCTCTTCTCTCCTCCAGATAAAGACTCAAGAGAAGCGACTTTCTTTTTTGGTAACGAAACAGATATTTCAATACCTCCATGGTCAAATTTCTTCCGTTCCTCAATTTCCACCTCATCAGAATTATTTTTTGGAACAATTTCCTCTATCTCACCTTCAACAATCTCTTTAATTTCTTTTTTAACCAAGGTTAATTTTGCCGATCCGCCCTGAAACATTAATTTAAAATAATTAGTAAATTCATGATTAATTTTAACCATGGCTTCCTTAAATTCTTTATGTATTTTTTCATCCAATTCCTTGATTAAAGAATTTAAATCTGCAAATGCTTTTTCCAAATCCTGAATTTGAGAAGATAAAAATGAATATCTAGCTTCAGTTTCCTTCGCTTCTTTTAAAAGAGATTCGTCCACCTCTCCAATAGCAGATATTTCCGATCTTAATTTAAAAATTTTTCTTTCGGATTCTCTTGCCTCGCTTTCAGAGAATGAGTTAGTTAAACCCTCTTCCGAAACACCAAACTGCTTCATTTCTTTTAAGATTTCATCTTTAGAAATTAATATTTTTTCCAATTCAAAGGCAAATCTAGATCTAGAACTTAATAATTCTGATATTTCCCTATTTTTATCTTGAACCCTAATAAAAGACTTTTTAAAATTATCGTTAAATTCTTTGCTAGAATTAGAAATCTCCGCTTCCTCTTTTGAAAGAGATGATATTTCCATTTCTAGTTGCTTAAGATTCTCAAATAATTCTTTCTTCTTTTTTTCAAATTCTTCTCTTTCTACATTATTTGTAACTTCTGAAGTTTTTTCAGAATCTTCAAAAAAATTATCAATCTTTGAAATTAAATCTTTCAATGCAGATTTTAATATTTCAAAATCAGATAACTCATATGTCTCTTCTATTTTTTTTCTTACATCCTTAAAAAACACAACCACCTCTTCGCTATTTACCACCTTTTTATCCTTCTTTTTGGGTAAAAATTCGATTTGCGCCTCAATCTTTCCCAACTCCCTTTCTACATGAGACTTCTTTTCATAAATCTGATTTTTCCTTTCTGCGACAGCTCTTCTTTTCTGCTCTTCCTCTTTTTTACTTTCCTTATTACTATCTTCTAAATTTTTTACCTCCTTTTCAAGCAAACCAAGCTCTTCTTTTCTAGCAGAAATAGCAATATCAATATTTTTTATATCTAGTCCGATTTTTTCTTCCTGTGTCTTATAAACACTTAATTTAGAACCATAATAATTCTTTTCTAGATTAACTAGTTCATTCCTATATTCATCGTGCTTTTCCCATTTAGCCGCTTGGCGTCTCAAGACTTTCAAATGAGGCAAGATCTCTTCGGTCAGAGCTTTTGCCTTATCCATATTTATTCTTGTGCTTTCAAGCTTCAGTTCAGATTCATGTTTTTTTATCTGATAAGTTCTAAGTCCAAGAATTTCTTCCAACATTTCTCTTCTCTCTTTTTCGCTGGCCTTTATGAAGATATCACTCTGTCCTTGATTGATGATGGTTAAACCTCTAGCGCCAAGCTTAGATTTGGCAAAAAAATCTAAAATCTCTTTAGCTCTAACTTCTGAATCATTTATAAAGTATTTTGATGTTCCGTCTCTATCAATTCTTCTAGAAACAGTCACTTCCTCATATTCAACAGGAAAAAACTTTGAAGAATTATCGAGTGTCATTGAAGCCTGCGCAAACCCAGCTCTTGGCCTTGTTGGAGTACCAGAAAAAATCAAATCTTCTGCTTTTCCACCTCTCATATTTTTCGCCTCTCTTTCACCCAAAAGCCAACGGATGGCATCTATCACATTAGATTTTCCAGATCCATTAGGACCCACAACCGCCAAAACTCCTTCCGGAAAATCCAAAACCGCCTTTTCCGCAAAAGACTTAAATCCCAAAAGTTCCAATTTCTTCAAAAGCATAAAGTAAAATTATAACAGAACCAATAAAAACAATGTATTCAAACCTCTTTAATTTAAATTCTTATATTCAACTAAAAATCGCTAGTGCTAGATAGATATAATTTTCAAATTTTATAAATACAAGGCGTTTCGACGAAGTTGTATCAGAGCCATGCGGATACTACGAGAAGAAACAACGAAGTATTTTTCAAAAATCAAAACATTACAAACTTAAAAGAGCTTTTTTGGCTGCGTCCACCTCTGCATCTTGCTTAGACTGTCCAGTTCCAGTCGCAATCAATTTTTCCCCAAAGAAAACTCCAGAAGTAAAAACTCTGGCATGGTCTGGTCCTTCTTCTCCTAAAACTTTATAAACTGGAGTTATTTTATTTTTCTCCTGTATTATTTCCTGTAACTTACTTTTGGCATCATATTGCAAACCCTTAGCTAAAATCTCTTCTAAATTATTCATTACAAATTTCTTAATAAAAGCCTTGGCTGGCTTAATTCCCCCATCAAGATAAATTGCTCCAATAACAGCTTCTGCGCCATTAGCCAAAATAACATCTCTGGCTCTCCCAGAATCTTTTGCTTCTCCTTTAGAAAGCAAAATAAAATCATCTAATTTAAAATCTCTGGCAATTTTCGCCATCATTTGAAAATTAACCAAAGCAGATCTTATCGGAGTTAATTTCCCTTCTGGGTGTTGCGGAAACAGTAAAAACAATTCCTCCGTTGTAATAAGCTCTAAAACAGCATCGCCCAAAAACTCCATTCTTTCGTTTTGGCCATACTGCCACTGCGGATTCTCATTCAAATATGAACGATGAGTCAGCGCTTCTTTTAGAAAATCCTGATTTTTAAATTTATAATCTATTATTTTTTCAAAACTCTTAAAATTATCCATAATTAAAATTATTTCTTTCCGTCAGCCTTCTTAGTCTCCTCTAAAGATCTATAAACAGAGCCCAAAACACCATTAATAAATTTTCCGGCATTCGGTCCAGCAAAATTCTTAGCAATCTCTATTGCCTCGTTAATAGCAACCTTTTCTGGCACTTCTTTTTTATCTTCAAAAACTAATTCATAAACACCAATTCTTAAGGCGTTTCTATCAACTAAAGAAATCTGCTCTAAAGGCCATTCACTAGCAGCTTTTCTAATAATATTATCTATCTCATTAAGATGAGTAACTATGCCGTTGATTAATCTCCAAGCAAAATCTGGCTCATCAACACCATCGGCAAATTCTTTTAAATTTCTATCTAATATTTTTACCAAGTCTTCTCTGCGATCATAAAAATCCCACTCATAGAGAGATTGGAGAACCACAGAGCGAATCAATTGGCGAGTTGCCATATATTTATATTTTAAAGAACAAAATTTAAAAAAACAATTAAGCTAATTAAGACAACTTAAACTTAAATCAAAAAACGACTTAAGCCTTGGATCCGTAATTTCCGCACTGAGCGCAAGCCCTATGAGAAAAAACTGGTCCCTTGCATTTTTCGCAAACTAAAATATTGGTCTTCTTAAGAGCCAAATGAGATCTTCTTCTTCCAACTTTCGATTTTGAATGATGTTTTACTGGTACACCTCCCATATTTTTTAATTTTTAAAATTTTATAAACAAATTAAGCGATTTACAAAGAATAACTCAACTTTTTCAAAAAGTCCAGCCTATTTACAACAATCACTCACAACCATTGACAATCTAATATTTTTCTGCTAGCATATAGCACAGTACCAGTTAAGAAGGGGAAAACCAAAGGCATAAGGGGAAAAGAATGGACAGCGCAACCGCACCTCTTTCGACGACCCGTTTCGATCGGACCGGCTTCCAGTTCGACGTGAATTCCGAGATGCAAGAAAGCGTCTTCGACCTCGTCGAAGGCGCCCTGAATCGTGACGGCGAAGTGCGGGCAGAAGGAATGCCCGACGAGATCGCCACGATCTCGGAAGCGCACATCTTCGCGGGCGAAGAAGGTCGAGTTCCGGCCACGCTCGAAGAAGCGATGAGCTTCGTCGAGCGCAACACGACAATCGCAGGTCACTGCGTGGTCGTAGCAACCGGAACCCAGACCTTCCACGGCGGAGAGTTTTTCGTCTTCGCGATTCGCAAGCACGAACGCGCAGACAAGACCGGCTTCGTCGTGACGACGATCCCGCTCACGAGCACGTGGGCGCGCCACTACAAGGTGGCGCACCTCTCAGCCACCTGACCTGACCCCCCAAGCCCCGACACTAGAGCCTCTCGCGCACCGCGCGGAGCTCTAGCTGTCGGGGCTTCTTTTTTTACAAAAAAACTTTGTATTTTTCCACTGACTAAAATAGAATAAGAGTATTAATCTTAGAAAAATACCAAAATATTAATATTTTTAACAAAGACAAGGCGTTTTTGCGAAGCTGTATCAAGCAATGCGGATACAGCGAGTAAAAAGAACGCAGTATTTGTTAGTAAAGATTAATATTAAACCAATGAAGTTTACTCATTTACACGTTCACTCTCATTATTCGCTACTAGATGGCCTTCCAAAAATCCCCGACCTCGTAAAAAGAGTTAAGGAATTAGGAATGGATTCCGTCGCTTTAACCGATCACGGTAATCTTTATGGCGCAATAGAATTTTATAAAGAGGCAAAAAAACAAGGCATTAAACCAATTTTAGGAGTTGAAGCTTACATTTCTCCAAAAGGGATGGAAGACAAAGATAGTAATGATGAAAAATATTTTCATCTAACTCTTTTAGTAAAAGATAATAAGGGTTGGCAAAATTTAATTAAACTCGTAACCGAAGCTCATCTTAAGGGTTTTTACTATAAACCAAGGATGGATAAAGAACTTTTGAGAAAATATTCCGAAGGACTTATTGCCCTATCTGGTTGTATTACGGGAGAAGTTTCTAGAAATATCTTATCCGGAAACTACGAAAAAGCTGTAGCGATGGCAAAAGAATATGAATCAATTTTTGGAAAGGGTAATTATTATTTAGAAGTTGGTAATCATCCAGGATTTAAAGACACGGTCAAAGCCAAGGAAGGGTTAATAAAAATTTCTAAGGAAACAGGAATTCCCCTAGTCGCCACTCAAGATCTTCACTACTTAAGAAAAGAAGATTCAGAATATCACGACATCTTACTAGCCGTTCAAACCGGAAATAAATTAACCGATCCAGGTCGTCTTACATTAAAAGACGATGATTTTTCTATGACTAGCCCCGAAGAAATGGCTGAACGTTTTAAAGATATCCCAGAAGCCGTTTCAAATGCTTATGAAATATCTCAAATGTGCAACGTTGAGATTGAGCTTGGAAAAATAAAACTTCCAAAATTTCAAGTTCCAACAGGAGAATCTGGAAATGAGTATTTGAGAAAATTAATTAATGAAAGACTTTCTGGAAAATACGAACAAAAAACTGAAGAAGTTTCTAAAAGAATAGAGATGGAATTGGGTGTTATAGAAAAAATGGGATTTGCTGATTATTTCTTAATCGTTCAGGACTTTATTAATTGGGCCAAAGATCATGGCATAGTTGTTGGCCCCGGAAGAGGATCTGCCGCAGGCAGCATCGTCTCTTACATACTAGGTATAACAGATATAGATCCAATTAAATACGATCTTCTTTTCGAAAGATTTTTAAACCCAGACAGAATTCAAATGCCTGATATAGACGTAGACATCACCGACATCCGTCGCGATGAAGTCTTGGGATATCTTCGAGAAAAATATGGAGAAGATAAGGTTGCTAACATTATCACTTTCGGAACCATGGCTGCTCGTGCCTCTATTAGAGATGTTGGCAGAACCATGGATCTTTCTTATTCATTTTGTGACCAAATCGCAAAAATGATTCCGGCAAATTTAGATTTAAAAGAAGCTCTAGAGCAAGTTGATGATTTAAATAAAATCTATAAGGCAGATAAAAATGCCAAAAAATTAATCGATGTTGCTCTTCATTTAGAAGGAGTTGCTCGACACGCCTCCGTTCACGCCTGCGGAACGGTTATTTCCAATGAAACACTTACCAACTATCTCCCCCTTCAAAAAGCCCCACAAGATCCAAACATCACAATTACACAATTTGAAATGCATACCGTTGAAGATCTCGGTCTTCTAAAAATGGATCTTTTGGGTTTAAAAAATCTAACCATCATTGAAAACACAATTAATCTGGTTGAAGAAAGATTTGGCACTAAAATAAATATTTCTAAAATTCCAATAGATGACAAAAAAGCCTTTGCCCTTCTTCAAGCTGGAATCACTTGCGGCATTTTCCAATTTGAATCCGCTGGAATGACTCGCTACCTTAAAGAACTTAAACCAAGCGAAATAGAAGATTTAATCGCTATGGTGGCCCTATATCGCCCAGGACCAATGGAACTTATTCCAGATTACATTGCCAGAAAACATAAAAAGAAACAGGTCGTCTATCTCCATCCAAAACTAGAATCTGTTCTTAAAAATACCTATGGAATTATGATCTACCAAGAACAGCTCATGATGGGCGCTCGTGTTTTGGCTGGCTTCACGCTTGCCGAAGCAGACGTCTTAAGAAAAGCTGTCGGTAAAAAAATTAAAGAGCTTCTCCAAAAACAAAAAGATAAGCTTATTGATGGCTGTCAAAAAAATGGAGTCCCTAAAGATGTGGCAGAAAAATTCTGGGCACTAGTTGAGCCTTTCGATAGATACGGATTCAACAGAAGCCACGCCGCTGCTTACGCCATGATCGCCTATCGCACAGCCTACCTTAAAGCCAACTACCCAATTGAGTTTATGAACTCTTTGTTAAATTCTGATGCCGGAGACACTGAACGCGCCGCTTATTTGATTCAAGAGTGCAAAAAAATGAATCTTGAAGTTTTGCCACCAGACATCAATAAAAGCTCTGCTAACTTTTTTCCAGAATCAGAAAAAACAATCCGTTTTGGATTAACTGCGATTAAAAACGTTGGAGCTAATATCATAGAAGCCATAATTAATGAAAGAAGAAAGGGCGGAGAATTTAAAAACCTTTCAGACCTCATTTCTCGCGTTAAGCATAAAGATTTAAATAAAAAATCCCTAGAATCTCTGGTTAAATGTGGAGCCCTAGATTCTTTAGGTACAGAAAGAAACCAAATAATTTTAAATATAGAAGAAATATTAAAATTTATCAGCAACATTAGAAAGTCTGAATCAGAAAATCAGATGGGTCTTTTTGGTGCCCCCAAAGCATCTAGTAATGCAATTAAATTAAAGGAAGTTCCACCAGCCACAACAGCTGAAAAACTATTATGGGAAAAAGAATTATTGGGTCTTTATGTCACCGACCACCCATTAAGCTATCTAAAACCAAAAATAGACTTAATGAAGGCTAGGCCAATTAATGAATGTATTACTAATGGAAATGAATCCGGGTATTTCAGAATTGCAGGACTTCTTTCCGGAATTAAAAAAATCACCACCAAGAGTGGCAAGCCAATGCTTTTCGCAAAACTAGAAGATTTTACTAGCTCTCTAGAATTAGTTGTTTTCCCAACTATGCTAGAAAAAAAGCCATTAGTCTGGAAAGAAAATGCAGTCTTGGCAGTTGTGGGTAAAATGGATTTTGCCAGAGGCGAACCGAAGATCATCTGCGAAGACGCCACAGAAATTGTTTAAAAATTAAAAACTGGCGGAAGCATCTTGCGTCATTCCGCCAGTTTTTTTCTCCAACCTCATTATTATTCAATAGAGGGCTCAGCAACAGTAGCACGGTCAAGAGCTCGTCTCACCCTTCTTCGAACATCATTTGCAATTTCATCTTCCCTGTTTCGACAGGGATGACAGTTAATAACGTGACTAAGTAAAGAATAAAGACCAGATCTCAAATCAGCGCTCGCGCGATGCCACAGTTGATCACACTCTGAATCTGAAGGACTCAAGACTCGCCTCCTTCACAATGAAGCCTAGAGAATATAAAAATATTAATTCCCAAACCAGCACCATGTCAATAATTGAATAAAATTCACTTTAAATATAGAATTTATAAAACGAAAAATATGGAAAAATCACAAAAAATAGAAGGAATTCGACACTCTCTAGCTCATTTATTAGCCGCTTCTGTCTTAAAAAAATATAAGACCGCCAAGCTCGGCATCGGCCCAGCAATTGAAAATGGTTTTTATTATGATATCCAATTTAAAAATCCGATCACCGAAACCGATCTGGCAGAATTTGAAAAAGAAATTAAAAACTTAATTTCTCAAAAATTAGAATTTAAAGGAGAAAAAATAACCCCCCTCAAAGCCAAAAAGCTTTTTGCTGGCCAGAAATTTAAACTCGACCTAATAAAAGAATTCGCCAAAGACAAAAAAGATTTAACCATCTACAAAACCGGAGAAGTCTTCACCGATCTCTGCAAAGGCGGACACATTAAGAATACTTCCGAAATTAATCCAGAAGCTTTTAAACTAACCCACACAGCCGGAGCTTATTGGAGAGGAGATGAAAAAAATCCCCAACTTACCAGAATTTATGGATTAGCTTTCGAAAACAAAGAAGAATTAGAAAATTATATTAAGCAACTAGAAGAAGCAAAGAAGAGAGATCATAAAGTTTTAGGACCTCAATTAGATCTTTTCACTTTTTCCGAGCTTGTTGGTCCTGGTCTTCCTCTTTGGACTCCAAAAGGAACTATTCTTAGAGACGAATTAGATAATTTCATCTGGCAATTAAGAAAAGAACGCGGTTATGAAAGAGTTGATATTCCCCATATCACGAAAATAACGCTTTATGAAAAAAGTGGTCATTGGGATAAATACAAAGATGATCTCTTTAAAATTAAAACTCGCGAAGATCACATGTATGCTATGAAGCCCATGAACTGCCCGCACCATGCGCAGATTTATGCCCGCAAACAATGGAGCTACAGAGATCTCCCTCAAAGATATTCTTCTACTACAAAAGTTTATAGAGACGAACAGTCTGGTGAGCTTGCCGGCCTTTCAAGGGTTCTTTCTATAACTCAAGATGATGCTCACGTTTTTTGCAGAAGCTCTCAAGTTAAAAAAGAAATGAGTAGCGTCTGGGATATTATAGAAACTTTCTATGGAACTTTTGGATTTAAACTAACTCCAAGACTTTCTCTTAGAGATCCAAAAAACAAAGAGAAATATTTAGGAACTCCAAAGATGTGGGAAGAAACCGAAAATGAATTAAGAGTATTAGTTAAAGAAAAAGGATCGAGTGCCGAAGAAGCTTTAGGAGAAGCCGCGTTTTATGGTCCTAAAATAGACTTTATGGCTAAAGATTCGTTGGGCAGAAGCTGGCAGGTTGCCACAATTCAACTAGACGTTAATCAACCAGAAAGATTTAATCTTTCCTGTATCAATGAAGACGGCAAAGAAGAAAGAATCGCCATGATCCACGCCGCCATTATGGGTTCTATTGAGAGATTTTTATCAGTTTTAATCGAACACTATGCTGGAGCCTTCCCTCTTTGGCTCTCCCCTGTTCAGGTTAGAATTTTGCCAGTTGGTGAAAAATTTTTAAATTACGCCAACGAAATAAAATCAGAGTTAATTAAAAATAATATCCGCGTAGATTTGCCAGAGCCAAATGAAACACTCGGCAAAAGAATTCGTGCTGGAGAAATGGAAAAAATCCCAATGCTTTTAATCATCGGCGAAAAAGAAGTTACAGCCAAAAATGTAACCATGCGCCGTTACTCCGATAAATCGCAAAAAGAAATGACTATTAGCGAACTAGTTAGTACCATCCAAAAAGAAGTTAAAGAAAAGAAATAAGATCATAAAATTTAAAACGGCCATCTAGCCGTTTTAAATTTTTAACAACTCTTCTCTAAAAATCTTCTGCAATATCCCCGGATTCCCCTTTCCTTTTAAAGCACCCATCGCACGCCCAACCAAAAACTGCAAAGCATTTTCTTTTCCTTTTTTGAAGTCTTCTATAGCTCTCGGGTTTTCTGCTAATATTTTATGCGCCAAAAGCTTTAATTCGTTTTCATCAGAAACCTGTTCCAATCCTAGCGAGCTTAAAAGATTATGTGGATCTTCTCCCGTTTCAAACATTTTTTTCAAAATATCTTTAGCCGATCTCGAAGAAACTTTATTATGAGAAATCATTTCTATCAGATCAGAAAAGTTTTCTGGATTTATTTTAATATCGCCGAATCCGAATTTCGAAGCCGACATCAAACCCATTAAATCAGATGTTAAATAGTTATAAATCAGCTGAATTTCTTTTTTAGTATTAATATCGTCCTCTGCTTCAATTTCAGACACAGATTCTTCAAAAAAACTCGCCAATGCCAAATCTTGGATCAGAATATTCGCCTGCTCTTCATTTAAACCATATTCCTTTTGGAATCTCAATCTTTTAATACCTGGTAATTCTGGAATACTAGCCTTAATTTCTTTTAAACTTATTTTAGATAAATCGAGTGGCGGAATATCTGGATCTGGAAAATATCTATAATCATGGGCAGATTCTTTTGATCTTTGCGAAAAAGTCGTTCCAGTATTTGCATCCCATCCACGAGTCTCCTGAACAACCTTACCCCCCGATTCTAAAACTCCCTCTTGTCTTTTAAGTTCATATTCAATCGCACCCCTAACAGATGAAAAAGAAGCAATGTTTTTTACCTCAACCTTTGTTCCAAATTTAAATTCGCCATTTACAATCGTCCCTAAACTCACGTTAGCCTCAACCCTCATTAAACCACGCTCCATATCCGCATCAGATGCCCCCAAGTATTTCAAAGTTAATTGTAGCTCTTTTGCAAATTCCGATGCCTGTTCGGCACTTTTAATATCTGGTTCGGTTACCAATTCCATTAAAGGCACTCCGGCTCTATTATAGTCAACAAAAGACACCTCATTGCCATTCTTATCCTTCCCGTGCTCCAAGCTAGCCGTATCCTCTTCTAAATGAATTCTAGTGAGTTTTACACCCCTTAAAACCCCTCCAAATACTAAAGGAAGGTCGTACTGTGATATCTGATAAGCCTTGGGTATATCTGGATAAAAATAATTTTTCCTATCAAATTTTGAAAATTGAGGAATATCTCCCTGAAGCGCCATTCCTATTTTTAAAACCAATTCCACCGCTTTTTTATTTACCACCGGCAAAGTCCCTGGGTGAGCTAAACAAATTGGACAAGTATTTTTATTCGGCTCAATATTAAAAGTCTCATTAAGACACGAGCAAAACATTTTCGTTTTTGTTTTTAATTCAGCGTGTATTTCAAGACCGATGGTTGGAATGTATTTAGACATAAAATCGTTATGTAGAAGTATAGAAAAAAAACAAACCCTAAACAAGTAAAATAAAAAACAAACCCGGTCGCCTGATTTCTCAAGCTACCGGGTTTTAGATCAGATCAGCGGATTCTCACCCGCTGATCACGGACAGATGCATGCATCTGTCCGCCACCGAAAGAAGACCTGCCCTGACGAATCGTCGTCGTCCGATCGGGACGAACAGAGCACCTGAGACACCGACCAGCCACGAGCCGTCGGCTACAGGCCGGACAGTTGTCCCCTCGAGGGTTCACGAACGCCACCGGCGTCAGAAACGCCTCGAACGGCACCCGCCTCTCTGGACGCTTCTTCTCGTCGCACGGAATCGCCCCGCCACCAGCAAGCGACGCCGCAAGCATTCCCACAAGCATCATCTGCCTTCTCCTCCCGTTAAAGAAAAGTGCTAAAAAACATTATAAAACTTTTAAAGATATAAATCAAAATTAAATTTGCCTTAGAAAAAATATAGGCATACCATTATTTCAGCACCACAAAACCAAAAAAGGAGAATGTTATGGCAAAAATCTTCATTGCCAACATTCCCGTTTGGCATGGAGGATTGGTTAAGGTTCTTAGGGGGCTTGGAATTCACGACAAACTAATTGTGATTAGTGCAGAAATAGCAAATGGCCTTGCCGGAGAAGAGATTGACGAAAGAAGACTTCCTGATTCAGAAGCTGTTCACTGCGCCAAGCAACACGTCTGGTCCAGGGTGGAACTACTTACTCTTAAAAATATAGAAAAAATAAGAGATGACAAAGATATTGCCGTAAGCGCCACAGACGACGAAGTTACAAGGCGAGTTATAGCAAAAGTGTTTCCCAAGGCAAGGATCGCTTGGCTTAACACCTTCTCAAAAGCAGAAAGTGTAGGCAGAGACGCTGTGGTAATAGTCGAAGAAGCATCCGTTCAAGTAAGAGAAATTCGACTAATGATGCTTGCCGAAGCTCAAGCCAAGCTTTCCCCGCTCAAAGACCTTCTCTCTGGCGCAGTTCTATCCTCAGAAGATGGTCGATTCTTGGGCAAAGCTGGCATCAGACACCTACCCACCGAATTCGAGCCATTTCTTGACGACAATCGCCTCTCCATCGCCCATCCGATCGCAATACTCGTTGCCCTGTCTGCCAGAAACGGATTGTCTATTATGGGATCGACAATTTACTCCACCGATTTTCCTTGCACCACTTGCGCTAAGATCATAGGTGTTTCCGGAATAAAGACTGTTTTTGTAAAATACGGAAACAATACAAGAAGCCTGCAAATACTCCGCGCCTTTGGAGTAAAAGTAATAAGAATTGTGTCCAAAAAAGACTAGTGCCAAGTTACCGCATGCGGTAACTTGGCACTGTTTTTTTACTGCTGACGAAAGTATCCGGCTGGCCTGGTGTGAGAGCCATCTGGTGGACGCCTTGGTGGAGTATATCCACAGCCATTACACATCCGTAGACGAGCATCAATATTTGTAGATTTGCATTTTGGACAACAATCAACAGAGATAGCAGTCGATACAGCCGGCTTCTTCTCCGAAGACTTACATCCAGTAATACAACAACCATTTCGGTTGAGTTCCCGAAACGCTCTGCAAATTTTACAAAGTCCTGTAGCCATCTGACCTCCCCTTGTCTAAGAAAGAATTCCTTGTTCTGCAGTTTAGGATAAAACAAAACACCAAACTCTTACAAGCCCTCAATCATTACAAAAATATTATAAACATTGATTATCATACTTAATAATGTAGAATCGTAATATGGCACTATCAGACAAGAGAATATTGGAAGCAAAAGAAAAAGGAGATATTTTAATTCATCCTTTTGATAAAAAAAACTTAGCCACTTCAAGCTACGACGTTACTTTAGGCGAATTCTATTTTCGCGAACAAATTCCAGACAAATATCACAATAAAATCTATAATATTTGGGACAAAAACCACATCGACAGAGTTTGGGGCGTAAATTTTCACAAAGCTATAACCGCCAAAGAAGCTTTTAAAAATTTTAATTTTGAATTTAACAACTTAAAACCAACCGAAAAAGTAATTCTTTTAGAACCAGGGGAAACAATTTTAGCTCACACCAACGAATTTATTGGTGGTCTAAACCACATCACCACCATGATGAAAGCTCGTTCTTCTCTTGGAAGAAGTTTTATAGAAGTTTGTAAATGTGCCGGCTGGGGCGACGTTGGCTACGTTAATCGTTGGACCATGGAAATTACTAACAATTCAAAAAGTTATATTATTCCACTCGTAGTTGGCAGAAGAATAGCTCAAATCATTTTCTTTGAAACTGGTGAAATTTTAGGCAGCGACTACACAAAAACAGGAAAATATAACACGACAACAGATTTAGAAAAATTAAAAAAAGAATGGAATCCATTTATGATGCTTCCAAGATTAGATAAGGATCGAGATATTAAAAAATAAATTTCATTCTAATTATAAATGAAAATTTATAACGATGTTCTAAAAAAAATCTTAGAAAACGGCGTTGATAGAAAAGGTAGAAATGCTATGACTCGCGCACTTTTTGCAATTCAAATGCGTTTTAACTTAGAAGATGGATTTCCAGCCGTAACCACTAAACAATTAGCGTTTAATGGAGTAAAAAGCGAATTACTTTGGTTTTTAGAAGGTAGTAATAGCGACGAAAGATTAAAAGAGATTTTAGGAAAAGATCGCACAATTTGGACCGATAATGCTAATGCTCCATATTGGATAGATAAAGCAAAATTTCCAGGAGATCTCGGAAGAATTTATGGAGTTCAATGGAGGCACTGGAAAAGAACAGACGGAAAAGAAGTAGATCAAATAGCTCATCTTATTAATAAACTAAAAACAGACCCAAACGATCGTCGCCTGGTAGTTACCTCCTGGAATCCAGGAGAATTAGATCAAATGGCCCTCCCTCCTTGTCATATGATTTTTCAATTCTTTGCCGCTAATGGAAAACTTTCTTTACACATGACTCAACGCAGTTGCGATATGTTTTTGGGGGTTCCGTTTAATATCGCCTCTTATTCGCTGCTCTTAGCCATGATTGCGCAAGTGGTTAACATGACTCCACACGAGTTTGTAATCACCCTCAATGATGCTCATATTTATCACGAACATTTTGATGCAGTAAAAGAACAATTATCCAGAGAACCAAAAAAACTGCCAAAACTTTGGCTAAATCCAGAAATTAAAGATATAAATAAATTTACAATGGATGATATTAAGCTTGTAGACTATGAACACTATCCAACTATCAAAGCCAAAATGATAGTTTAAAATAAAAAAACCGCCATCTCGGCGGTTTTTTTATTTTAGTCTTTAACCTCAATACCCATATTCTTTGCTGTTCCTGCGATAATTCTCACAGCAGCATCGATATTATCCGTATTTAAATCGGCTTTCTTCTTTTCAGCTATATCCCTTAAATCAGCTTTAGTAACTGTTCCAACTTTTGTTTTATTTGGAACTCCAGATCCTTTTTCAATCTTAGCTGCCTTCTTAAGCAAAGATGAAGCTGGAGGGGTTTTTAATATGAAACTAAACGATCTATCTTCATAAATAGTGATAACTGCTGGCACAACATCTCCAACCATTTCCTTGGTTTTATCATTAAATTCCTTACAAAAACCAGCGATATTAATACCCTGTGGTCCGAGAGCTGTTCCTATTGGTGGTTGAGGAGTAGCCTTACCTGCCTCTATTTGAAGTTTTATTACTGCCTTAATTCCTTTTGCCATGTTTTTATTGTTTATACATAATACATCGAACAAATTTAAAAATCAAACGCCAAAACAAAAAACCAACAATATTAAGATTTTTCATAAATACAGCCTAATTTTTCAATCTTGAAATATTAAATAGTTATATGCAAGGCTTGGCCGAGAAGCGAACCGAGATGTACTAAATATTAGTACTTCGAGGGAGCATCGGAGGCCGTAACGAAGCAGATAGCTATTTAAAATTTCAAAAACTAAAGCTTTTGGACTTGCAAACTGTCTAACTCTACGGAAGTCTCTCTGCCGAATATAGTAACCAATACCTTTATCTTGCCTTTTTCAGCGTCAATTTCAGAAATCTTAGCATCATAATCCTTAAAAGGACCATCGGTAATCTTAATCATATCACCGACTTTCATATCAATATTAAACTTCATCTCCTTACCCTCCATCTTACCCATCAATTCCTCTATTTCTTTTCTTGAAAGTGGGCTTGGCATAGTTGATTCAGCACCAACGAACCCTGTAACGCGAGGAGTGTTTCTAACCACATACCAAGAATCATCAGTCATAATCATATCTACCAAAACATATCCGTGATAAATTTTTTCGTCAGCAACCTTTCTCTTTCCGTTCTTAATCTTAACTTTTTTCTCTTTTGGAACTAAAACATTAAAAATCTTATCTTCCATTCCCAAAGTTTCAACTCTTTGTTTTAAATACCTAACAACGGCATCTTCATAGCCAGAATAGGTATGCACGGCATACCAATTTCTTTCTGAACTATTCTTTTTTCCAACAACATCACTCTCCCTCGCAGGATCAAGTAAATTACCTATTTTCTCAACTTCCTTATTTCCAGATTCTTCCGTAGGCAAATTTGCTCCAACGTTTAATTCGTCTGCCATAAAATTTTTAAATTATTGTATTTAAAAGATACCCGAAAACAAAGTCCATTGCTCCCAAGAAAAAAGCTAAGAAAATAGAAAGTCCGATAACGATCAAGGTAAGCTTTCTGGTTTCTGCAAATGTTGGCCAGTTTATTCGCCTAAATTCTTGATGCGCGTCTGCGAAAAACAATTTAATTCTATTCATGGAAATATTATATGATATTACGGCTTAAAACGGCAAATGTCAACCGAGTAGTAGAAATCCGACTATGGATTTTGTCGCCTTGCGATCAGTCAGATTTTCGCTACCTGGTCAACCTCCCCAGAGATTGTTTCGCGATGATTAATTAAGTACAAGGAGCAACGACGAAGCTGTATTTGAGCCATGCGGATACTGCAAGGAGTTGGCGACGTAGTAATTAATTAATAAGCGCGAAACACCCTATCCGCTGATATCGAGATTTTTAACTAGAAGAGCATTAGCCTGTATAAACATTTTCCTAGGCTGAACCTCCTCGCCCATTAAGACATCAAATAATTTATCGGCTGCTTCAGCATCTTCAACGGCA
Organism: uncultured Candidatus Saccharibacteria bacterium; assembly: GCA_964543265.1. Classification (GTDB taxonomy): domain Bacteria; phylum Patescibacteriota; class Minisyncoccia; order UBA6257; family 1-14-0-10-40-38; genus SIBX01. Next base: position 265,694 of record CAZIWN010000001.1, read on the forward strand.
ACCTGGAATAACAATCTATTTGCCGGATTCATTGTCGTCTCCCAAAGCTGATCTGGATTCATCTCTCCTAAACCTTTATATCTCTGTATACTTATTCCCTTAGTATTACTATCATCAAAAACCTCTTCCACTTGGTCTTTTCCTTCTTTAACATTTTTCGCCTTTGCTTTTTGAGCCTTAATATCCTGAAGTTCTTTTACGGTTTTATCTTTTTCTTTATCAGAATAAACATACCTCACCTCCTTTCCAGATTGAACTCTATAAAGTGGTGGTTGGGCAATATAAAGATATCCAGCCTCTACAATTGGTTGGAAATATCTATAGAAAAGAGTAAGTAGTAAAGTTCTAATATGAGCTCCGTCAACATCTGCATCTGTCATTAAAACGATTTTATGATATCTGATTTTTGTAATATCAAACGTGTCAGCTATAGCTGTTCCAATTGCAACAACTAAAGATTTAATCTCTTTATTAAGTAACATCTTGTCTATTCTAGACTTTTCCACATTTAAAATTTTTCCTCTTAAGGGAAGAATGGCTTGAGTTCTTCTGTCTCTTCCAGATTTTGCAGATCCGCCTGCGCTATCTCCTTCAACTATAAACAGTTCCGATTCTTCTGGTTTTCTAGAGCTACAATCGGCAAGTTTTCCAGGCAAGGTCAAACCCTCCAAGGCACCCTTTCTCAAAACCATATCCTTCGCAGCTTTGGCGGCTTTTCTAGCTTTTAAAGCCAAAATACATTTTTCAATAATAGCCTTTCCGTCTTGAGTATTTCTCAATAAGAAATCTTTCAGAGCTTCGCCAACCACTGCTTCAACCGCAGTCCTCGCCTCAACGCTTCCAAGCTTGGCTTTTGTCTGTCCCTCAAATTGAGGTTCAGGAATTTTTACCGAAACAATTCCTATAATTCCCTCTCTAACGTCATCTCCAGAAAAAGCATCTTCATTAGCTTTTAAATATCCTCCATCGCGAGCAAAATCATTTAATCCCCTAGTTAAAGCCGATCTAAAACCAGTTATGTGAGTTCCTCCATCTGGAGTGTGAATATTATTAGCGAAACTTAATTCTTTTATTTCAAATTCATCACCGTAAGTAAAAGCTGCTTCTACTTCTAATTTTTCATAGTCTTTCTTTACATAAAAATTAGACCCTAAAATAGGTTTTCTGGAAGATGCTAAATGATTTAGAAAAGAGTTCAATCCACCATCAAAGCAAAATCCAAAATAAGAAATATTTTTACTATCCCTAGCATCAACAACCTCCATTCTGATTCCAGCAGTCAAAAATGCCTGTTGCCTTAAACGATCTAAAATCTTTTTTAAATCAAAATTGGTATCTGGAAAAATTTCTGGATCTGGCTGGAACATTATCTTGGTTCCAGTTTTTTCAGATTTTCCAATTTTCTTAACCGGCCCCTGAACTTTTCCTTTTTTATATTCTTGAACATGAACTCCCCCATCTCTTTGAATTTCCGCCTTCATCCAAGTCGAAAGAGCGCAAACCACAGACGATCCCACTCCATGAAGACCTCCGGAAACCTTATAAGAATCTCCTCCGAATTTTCCTCCAGCGTGAAGCGTGGTTAAAACTGTTTCAAGTGTAGATTTTTTTGTTTGCGGATGTATTTCAACCGGAATTCCTCTTCCATCGTCAGTTACGGCTACAATATTATCCTCCAACAACTCAACGCGGATATTCTTTGCATATCCGGCCATAGCTTCGTCGATTGAGTTGTCTACTATTTCCCAAATTAAGTGGTGCAATCCTTCTGGTCCAGTTGTTCCAATATACATTCCAGGACGCTTTCTAACAGGATCCAAACCCTCTAATACGAAAATATCCTTCGCTCCATACGACGCCGGTTTTTTATCTTCTTTTTTCGATTCCTTTTTATCTTCTTTTTTAACCTCTTCTTGATCGTTTTTTGCCATATATTATTAAATAAAATAAGCTCTTAATAAGAGTTTTTGAACTACTTAATTATATCAAAAAACTGGCCACAAAACAAGCAATTTTTACAAAAGAAAACCACCTACATTACTGTAAGTGGTCGAGGTTGAAACGCTATTTTCAAAAAGTGTCTACAAATATCATCACCAAGCCCCTATTATTTCCGTCTAATGAGAGCATAACGGCGGTCGTTCCATTCATCATCCAACCACAAACATCCCCAGAACCACCTGTAACCGCTCCAAAATAAATGACGAATACATATACCTCCAGCATCATCACGATATCTTGTTCCCCAGAAAAAGATCCATCCGATCCTCTTCCAATCATCGGGAATGAGCTCTGGGTAGGTAATTAAGTAATCAAGAACATTGGCGTTCAAAACCGGCTCTTTCTCAAGCTCTTTAAGGAGCTTATGGCCTTTAATAACCCTTCCATTTTGTTGGTTCGGCGAAAGATGCAACACTACAGCCGACAGGTTCCAGTTCAGAACTCCATCTCTTATATGATTTTCCACCTTAAGTCCATCTGGGACTAACGGCTTGGCGTCGCAATCGATCTCCCGATTCCGATTATCCGACCCCAAATCAAGTAAATGCCGAAATGCATCTCGATCGACACCATCAACATTTCCATCTAGTAAATCTGACAATAAACCAGATTCAAGTAGATTCTGTAGGCGTTCTGGAGAAATACGTTTTTCCAGAACCATCTCTAAGATCTTCAAGCCTTGTGGCAGGGTTGCCAATTTCATTGACAAGTCCTTTTAGCTAAGGCGTCGCCGTAATCACTCCAATGCGGAGCAACTTTAGCGGGCCGATTGTGTTGCTTGGTCATAGCTTAAAAAGCTCATATTTTGTTATTTTTTTACATTAAATATTTTACTCTTTACAAAACACAAGCCCTTAAAGCTATGACCACTTTTATTACCACTTTTTAATTAAATTGTAATGTGCTAATTAAATTTATATCACATTAATCCTTAAATGGTCAATTACTAATACACATTACTAAATATATTAGGTAATTATTTTTTAAATTCAAAAACGGCTAGATGCAAGGCTTGGGCGAGAAGCGATTGAGGTGTATTAATTTAATACTCCGAAAGAGCATCGAAGACCATAACGAAGCAGATGGCTGTTTTTCAATTTAAAACTACCTAATAACAGCCTTCAAATCCTTAACCGTCATCTCCTCAACCTGCTTGTGAATTACGTTTATTTCTTCGTTAGTAAGCGTTCTTTCATGAGATCGATAAACAACTCTAAAGGTATAACTTTTTTTATTTTCTCCAAATTTTTTTGCGTTTTCAAATTGATCAATCAATTTAACTTCTTCTGCCAAATCCCCTGCGCAGTGTCTCACAATTTCATAAAATCCATTTAAAGATGTGGATTTATCTACAATAAAAGAAATGTCGCGGATAATTTCTGGATATTTGCTAACCTCCTCATAAACACTATTAATATTCTTAAATTGCTTTGTGATTCTTTCATCTTCAGACCACAAAACTCTAATATCTGGGATTTTCATTTTCATAATTGCCAATCTTTCTAATCCGAATCCGAAAGCCCAGCCATTATAAATTTCTGGATCTAATCCAAAATTCCTTAAAACGTTATTATGCACGATTCCCGCACCCACAACCTCAAGCCAATCATTACCCCATTTAATTTCAATCTGAGTTGATGGATTTGTGAAAGGAAAGGCGTCGTCCAAAAACCTATATTCAATAGAATTTCCAAAAACAGACTTCATAATATTCGCCAAAACATCCTGCAACATTTTCAGCGTTACTATTTTTTCGCTTTTTTTAGATACAAACATTCCATCTATCTGATGAAATACAGGAAAATGTTTTCTATCAATCTCATCTTTTCTATAAACTTTTCCGTAACACAATTCTCCCACCCAGCCATTTTTATTTAATCTTTCAAGAACCTCTTTGTCGCTTAAATAATAAAGCCACATAGAAGTCGTGTGAGTTCTAAGGATTCTTTCAGAATCTAAAAAATAAGTATCGGTTGGCCTTCTTCCTGGATGTTCTTGTGGAAAATTAAATAAATCAAAAGCATTTTTCACGGTTACAGTTTCCGGAATTTTAACCACATCAAAACCCTTAAAATCTTTAATTTTTAAAATCTCATCCAAAATAAACTTAACTGGCGAATTTTCTTTGCGAGCTAAATCTGGCATTGCCATTAATCGCTTCAAGCGCACAGCATCAAAATCGTTTCCTTTTAAAATCCCAGCAACAACTGGCTTTTCTTTTAAATCTTCATACTCAATAAAGCTCCCTCCTGTTGGAGCTTTTATTTTCAAATCTTTTCTTAAAAATTGAGACTCTGGTGCGGTCTGCTTCTTTAAAAAAATAGGTGTTTTCTTTTTTAAGGTTGTCTTTTTATAAGTCTTCTTGGCTTTCAAATTTCCTTTCATCTTCATTTTATTCATAAAATTTTATTAGTAGCAGGGGTGGGAATCGGACCCACGGCCTAGCGCTTATGAAACGCTCGCTCTACCATTGAGCTACCCTGCCATATATTTACCCGATTAATAATAATTTTTTTGCGCAAAAAAAGCAAAATTTTAATGCCCCCATTTCGGGGGGCACTAAAATTAACATTTGTTGCGGAGGCCGGACTTGAACCGGCGACCTCCTGGTTATGAGCCAGACGAGCTACCACTGCTCTACTCCGCGTCTTTATTATATAATAAAATCCCATATTTGCGCAATAGTCAAATAAGCCTTATTTTAAAGGATTTATAGAACCATCTAATAAATAGACGCTACAACTTGATTATAGTGATAAAAATATTTATACTTCTCAAGTCAGAATAAAAGAAATGCAGTGGTAGCTTAGCGGCAAAGCACCTCCCTGTCACGGAGGGGACCGCGGGTTCAAATCCCGTCCACTGCGCAAAAATAAAAACAAGACGGCCTCGTGCCGTCTTGTTTTTATTTATTATGTCTGGCGAGATTTGAACAGGGGTGGCGCTGGAGGGGGCGAATATAGCCACCTCCAATGCGGAAACATTAAAACCGATTGGTTTTAAAAATTTTCAATTTTGAAAATTTGTTCAAATACCCGTCTTTTAAAAAGATTCGTAATACTGTCCCATTCCCAATATATCCGCCTCTCTGAAAGATTTTCCGATTAATTGAAATCCAACCGGCAAGCTATTAATTCCTTTAACCGGAATCGAAATTCCAGGAAGCCCAGCCAAGTTAACTGGAATTGTAAAAATATCAGACAAATACATTGCCAATGGATCTGCAGATTTTTCTCCAATCTTAAAAGCTACAGTTGGAGAAACAGGAGTCAAAATAACATCAACTTCTTTAAATGCATCTGTAAAATCTTTTTTAACCAAACTCCTCACCTTCTGCGCCTTAGAATAATAGGCATCATAATATCCAGAAGACAAAACATAAGTTCCCAAAATTATTCTTCTCTTAGGTTCATCTCCAAATCCTTGAGTTTTATTTTTTACATATAAATCTAAAAGATTTTTGGCCTCGGAGCGAACATTCCCAACTTTCGCATATCTAATTCCATCAAATCTAGCCAAATTAGAACTAGCTTCGGCCGGTAAAATTATGTAATAACAAGAAAGTGCATATTTTGTATTCGGCAGAGACACCTCTTTAATTTCAAATCCAGATTTTTTATAAAAATCTATAACCGAATTAATCCCCTGCTTTGTAGACTCATCCATTCCCTCAAGATTAAAATACTCTTTAGGAATACCGATTTTTAACTTCTTAACTTTTTCAAAATCAGGATTAATTAAATCTTCGCCATATTTTATATCCTGAGAAGTTCCATCGTTCTTATCTATTCCAGAAATTGTCTTAAAAATAGTTGCCACATCTTTTACGGTTTTAGCAAAAGGGCCAATCTGATCCAAAGAAGATGCCAAGGCAATAGCTCCAAATCGAGAAACCGCCCCATATGTTGGTTTTAATCCCACAACTCCGCAAAGAGATGCTGGTTGCCTTATAGATCCCCCAGTATCAGTTCCAAGTGATCCTAAAGCCATTCCCGAGGCCACAGCCACAGCCGATCCACCAGAAGAACCACCTGGCACCCTTTCTAAGTCATGTGGATTTCTAGTTTTCTGATAAGCAGAATTTTCAGTTGAAGAACCCATCGCAAACTCATCTAAATTAAGTTTTCCTAAAAATATTACTCCAGCGGATTTAAGTTTCTTAATAACCGTTGCGTCATAACTTGCAATATAATTTTCTAATAATTTAGATCCAGCCGTAGCCCTGTGTCCTCTTATTAAAATATTATCTTTAATAGCCATAGGCACAGCAAACATAGGTTGATTTTTAATAACCTCCACGCCCTCAAGAGCAATTTTTTCATCTGCTTTTTTTGCTTCAGCTAAAGCTGAATCCTTCATTAGACTTAGATAAGCTCCAAGCTTTGAGTCTTCAGTCTCAATAATGCTAAAAAGATTTTCAAAAAAAGATAAGGCGGTAAAATCTTTATTTAAAAGTCCTTGATGATATTTTTCGATTGTAAAATCCTTGATATTCATACAATTATTCAAAAACAGGTGGAACTTTTAATAAATTCCCATCCTTGTCTGGAAACTCAGAAACACAAAGAGAATTGTCTAAATTATCCACCACCACTTCATCTTCCCTCATTACGTTTTTTAAATCGCCACCAGAAAAAATCGGTGACACCTTACTAGTATCAACGGCATTTAAATCATTAAAATAGTCTAAAATCTTTCCTAAATCATTTAAAAACCTCTCTTCTTGATCAGGACGAACATCAAACCTAGCAAGTTTTGCTAGATGTTCTAAATCTTTCTTTTCCAGTTTTGACATTCTTTTATTATATATAAACAGATTCAAAAAACAAAAACAAACCTATTTAATCAAATTCATAAATTCTTTCTCTTCCAAAACCTTAATTCCCAATTTCTGTGCTTTTTCCAATTTTGACCCAGGATTTTCCCCCACCACTAAATAAGTGAGCTTTTTACTAACTGATTCTGTCACCTCACCACCAAGACTACGTATCTTTTCCTTTGCTTCGTCTCTACTTAAAGAAGAAAGTGTTCCGGTTAAAACAAAAGACATTCCATTCAACTTGCCCGAGCCAGTTTTTCTAACAACTCTTTCTAATTCAACCCCAGACTTCTCAAGTTTTTTTAAAAATGTCTGGTTTTGCTCGTTTCTAAACCATTCAAAAATACTAGTTGCCACTTTTGGACCAATGTCGCGAATCTGCTGAAGATCTTCTAGGGTTAATTTTTCGAAATATTTTAAGACTCCGCTTAAAGATAGTTTATCTTTTGAAAATTGCTCATCATTTATAAATCTATCAGCTAATAAATTTGCCGTTTCCTCACCAATATGTAAAATGCCTAAACTATAGATAAATCTAGGTAAAGTAATTTTTTTTCTTGCCTCAATTTCATTAATTATATTTTCGGCAGATTTTTCTCCAAATCTTTCCAAAACTTCTATATCTCCCTTTTTAAGCTCAAATATATCTCCAGCATCAGAAATTAACCCTTCATCTAAAAATCTATCAATAATTTTAGGCCCCAACCCTTCCATATTAAAAGCCCCCCTTGAAACAAAGTGATATAAAGATTCTCTGCGCACGGCCCCACAATTAGGATTAGAGCATTTCCACAAAACCCCCTCATTAACCACATCGGAACCATCTTCTGGGCATTTTTTAGGAATCCTAAAAGCTATCTCACCTCCAGTTCTAAGTTCTGGCAAATTTTTAATTATTTTAGGAATTACATCTCCTGCTCTAGAAACAATAACAGTATCTCCAATTTTTAATCCCAATCTTTCTATTTCATCAAAATTATGTAGCGTTGCATGAGTTATAGTGACCCCATTTAATTCAACTGGCTCCAAGTCAGCCACTGGAGTTAAAACTCCGGTTCTACCAACCTGAACTCTTATATCAATTAATTTAGTTGTGGCTTCTTTTGGAGAAAATTTATAAGCGCAAGCTCCTCTCGGAGCTTTTCCAATAACTCCAGCCTCATCAAATAAATTATTATTATTCAAAATAACAACCACGCCATCTATTTCGTAAGTTAATTTTTCTCTATTTTTTTCCCAATAATTTCTATAAGCTACAACTTCTTTAATGGAAGTTACAAATTTTGTATCCAAATTTGTTTTAAATCCCAATTCTTTCAAAATTTTGTGTTCTTCTTCGTGATTTTTTTGCCCCAAATCAGTCACTAATCCATAAGCATATGAATCTAATTTTCTTGAAGCCGTAATACTTGAATCTAATTGACGGATTGTGCCAGCAGCTAAATTTCTTGGATTAGCATAATTTTTTTCTCCTTTCTTGGTTAATTCCTTATTTATTCTTTCAAATTCTTTTAAAGTTAAAAAAACCTCGCCCCTAACAACTAATCTTTGGGGAATTTTATATTTTAAATTTGATATTTCTATTTTTAATGGAATTGCCTCAACGGTTTTCAAATTTTGAGTTACATCTTCTCCCACCATTCCATCTCCGCGAGTTGATCCTTGAACAAAGATTCCATTTTCATAAACAAGCTCAATAGCCAATCCATCTATTTTTGGCTCAAGATAAAATTCTGGCTCCACATCTTTGCCTAAAAAATTTTTCAATCTCTGAAACCAATCTTCAAATTCTTTTTCTGAAAAAACGTCATTTAAAGATATCATCGGTTTCTCGTGTCTGGCTTTTTGAAATTCCGGCAATGGCGCCCCAGCCACTCTTTGAGTTGGAGAATCCGGCGTAACAAGATCTGGAAATTCTTGCTCTAAATTAAAAAGCTCTCGCTTAAGCGCATCTAATGCTTCGTCCGAAATTAAAGACTTATCTAAAACATGGTATTGATACCTATATTCGTCTATTATTTTCCTTAATTTATCAATTCTTTTGCCAGCTTCCGCCTTATTCATATATCAAATAATACCAAAAAAACCAGACTTAAACCAAAAAAAACTCATCTCTTTTTTAGATAAATAAGTACAAGAAGCGACGACGAAGCTGTATATAAGCGAAAGCGAATACTGCGAGGAGGAGACGACGAAGTAATTATTTATCTAAAAAGAGATACTAAAGGCTCTAGCGGCCGACCCAGCTCTTCCGACAGATTTAATACAAGTAAGAACATCTGGAGTCGTTCCCTCATCATGAACCGCACCAAAAGGACAGCCAGCATCTTTAGAAATTAAAAGCTCATAAGTCTGATTGTCGGTTAATTTACCAGTAAAAGAATTATCATATTGATTATTTCCAGACTCCAAACAAACATCAGTAGAGGCGATAAGCGCCTGATCTGGTGCATTTAAATTATTACACCTAAAAACCTTAAAAAGACCTCTCTCCAACGCTGCGTCTGCGGAATATATTGCCTTAACGGAATCAACGGCTATATTCGTTTGTCTAGTTTGATTTAAGGTTAAAACACCAGCAACAGTAGTTGCGACCAAAAATACAGACGCCAAAAACAAAACAGTAACCAACATAACTTGCCCAGAACTATTTTTATTAAAAAAGTACATTTTTTAAATTATTCAAAATTTCTTGCAGAAGTTGTCATTTGTAAATCGGTAAATATTCCAGTCAACTTTGGATCCTTTGACCCAACTCTTAAAAATAAATTTACTCTCGAAGGCCATTCTTCTCCAAAACTAGATAATAATTTTAAGTCAACTAACCTCACCTCAAAAATCTGCACATCAACCAAAGATGAAGTTAATCTTTCAAAAGTAACTCCCAAATCATCACTTTTTTCTACTGATTTTTCTACAGAGTTAAGTCTATATATGGAATCTCCTCCTTTTGCATTTCTGAATCTAAAGGAATTACCAACATCTCCACCAATACAACTACCAGAAAAATCAGCAACACAAAAACTAGATCCAGTTCTAATATCTCTGGAAATAGATTCTAAAACTAAACTAGAATTATCATTTGTAGCCATAAGAGAAATAACCGCTTTTTGCACTCTTAAAGAATTAACGAATATTCCAGAAACAATACCCACTAGAATAACGAAAATAGCCATCGAGACCAAGAGCTCAACAACAGTAAATCCATTATTAATTTTAATTTTTAATCTTTGCATTTTAATGTTGCTTTACGGCGTTCTCCATGGAAGAAAAAAGTCTTGAACCAATAACGAAAACTTACCACCCTTACTTTCCCAACCAACAGCAGAAGTCACTCTATATTCTAAATCTAAATCCGGAGTTGCCCCAGAATGGGGATCATCTATTATTATAAGTCTTTTAAATTTAGTCCTATTTCCAGAAGGATCATAAGAATATCTGCCCGCATCAGAATAAGTTATATTTCTAGCATCCGAACAGCTAAAAAGAAGATCATACACATTTTTCTTATTTGGCTCTCCGCCAATAACACAAGAATCTATTTTTCTTAAAACATTATCATCAAAACCAACTTCATAAATACCAGCCTCAATCTTTCCCGCGCCCCAACCATAAAAAGAATACGGAGAGGCATTATCTCTTTCTATAATATATTGTCTATCAAAAAAATTCTTTATTATTTCAATCCCCTCAGCCGATAAAAACGTTGCCGTATAAGTATCACCATTAATTCTATTAAAACCCAAAGACTTATTTAATAAAGTTACAATACCCAAAACAGCAGCAATAATCGCCGATGATGCTACCAATAATTCTATGATGGATTGACCTTTATTTTTATGAAAAATCATATTTGATTCAATTTTTTCAAAGTCTAGCAAGAGGTTGTAAACTCATCTAAATTAATCTGAGAGGATCTATTTATTTTTATTAAAGAACATCCACCTCCAGAAAATTCAAGCTGAACATTAGCCTCCTTATAGCTAGGACTATCTGGATTAAAAATAACAGTTGGATCTGGTGGCTGAAAGAAAACATCCATAGAAGTTTTTGAAGAAGCTGAGCTACAAGAAAATCCGGAAGGTAAAACATCTAAGCATTTAAATTCTAATATATTTTTATCAAGAGTTCCTTTTTCAAAAACCTGAGCCGGCTCAGACGGATCAAAAACTCCAACACTAGATCCAGAACATGTCCCCGATGGATCTATATCTTTATATACATAATAAGAATCATCACCCGAAGAATTCTTTTCAAAATGAACTCCCCATCCGCAAATAATCTCCGTTGGTCTAATTCCGGAAATAGTAAATTGAGTGGGCTGATAAGTTTCTAATGAATATGATTTAGCTTTAAAAATGGCGCTCACGACCAATGATCTTTCGTTTGAAAAAATTAAAAACTTTCTACTATCTCCAGAATAAATTATTAAAATAGATGAAAGGACAACTGAGATACCAAGAACAACCACCATCTCGATAACGGTAAAAGCTGACTCTGAAAAGAATTTTTTAAAAAATTTACTACCAATCATTAATTTCATCCTGACTAATTAATCGGAAAAAGGCTAAAATAAAAATTTAAAATATCAACACCAAAAAACATTACAACCACAGTGGAAAGAACGATAAACGGACCAAACGGCACCAACGTTTTCATCCCTGCCCTTTTCCCCAACATTAAAATTATACTCCAAAAAGAACCTATTATAAACGAACCCAAAAGAGCCAAAATAATATCTGGCCAACCCAATAAAACACCCAAAGCTATCGCTAACTTAACATCGCCAAAGCCCATTCCCCTGCCTCTGCTTAAAAAATATATTCCTCCAAATAAAACCAAACCAAAACCCAACCCCAATACACTAGAAATAAAAATTGAATCTCTAAATCCGAACAATGAAGCATAATGACCTAAAAACGAAAATCTATAAAAATCAAATAAAGAATATTTATATTTAATAAAAGCTAAAATAATCCCAAGGATTAAAATTAATAAATTCGAACTATCGGGTATAATCCGCAGTCTCAAATCAACTAAAGAAATAAAAACCAGAGTTAGTAAAAATAATATATAAATTCCGCATAAAATATAAAAAACAACAGGCATAGACCCGATAACAAACTTAAATTCATAAACCCTATTAACTAATTTAGGAACAAAAACAAAGATTAAACCAGAGATAATCTCGATTATTGGATACTGAAAAGATATTTTTTGCTTACAATTACCACACCTCCCCAAAAGGAATAAGAAACTTAAAATGGGAATCAAGTTTATCCAAGAAATTTCCTTACCACAACTCATACAATTGCTTCTTCCAGAAATCTTCTTTAAATCAAAAACTTTTCCATCTTCAGAATATCTTAAAGACAAAACATTTAAAAAACTTCCAAACAATGTTCCAAAAACAAAAAGTATAAAATTTATCATAAAAATATTATTTATTTGTTTTGAATTATAAATGTCAGCTACAAGGCGCGAGTGAACAAAGACTAATATTATCACACATTAATTAATCTTTATTTGAGATGAGTACAAGACGCGACGACGAAAGTGTACATAAGCTAAGCGAGTACTCTGAGGAGGAGCAACGCAGTAATCATCTCAAATATAAATTAATTCCCGTAGAAGCATTCTTTGTTACCCATACAATAATAATCCCCATCGCAATCTATCCCTCCAGGATAAAGATTCTTACAAGACTCAGAAGAGCAAGAAACCGGTGACAATTTAGAAATTATATCTGCATTATCGATATCATCACTTAAAAATTTACTATCAGCAGAAATCCTAGCCCTTAAAATATAGCACTGACCTCTCGGTATAGACGTTCCAGAACCAAGCTGCACAAAATAACTATAAGTTTCACCCAAGGAAACATCTGGATCGTTTTGTAGCGGCTCCAATCCTATATCTGCTCTTTTTAATATATCAGACAACTCTTGCCAACTTAAAGGATCTTCACCTGGGTTATTAGGAGTAACAGCTCCACGACACTCAGAAGACACTATACTGCCAGGATAAAAACCGCATTTCAATTTAAAAAGCTCTAAAGATTGAGCCGCACTCTTCAAATCTGCAACTCTTTGATCATCTTTTGTTTTTTTTCTCACATCCAATAAACTAGGCAAAACAAGGGAAATAATAACGCCGATAACGCCGATAACTATTAATATTTCAACCAATGTAAAACCCTTTTTATTGAACACCGACGCAATAAATATTATCTACACCTCCATTAATACCACAACTAAAACTAGTGAAATAACTTGTGAAATTAATATCCCCGTCATCTATATCAGACTTTAAAGCAGAATTATCGGTTTCTAAATGAGCGGTTAAAATATATGCTTGATTAGTTGTTCCTGGATGATATTCATAATTAGGCACAGAACCAACTTCAAATGGGATTCTAACATTTAACGAGCTCTTTAAAACAGACGACAATAGCGTTCCATCCGTCCAAGCTCCATCAGAAAAATTACCAGGAGTACATGAAGCACCAGCTCCAGCCGCTCCTCCAGGATAATATCCACATTTATTGTAATAAAGCTCTAGCGCACTCTGAACCTGCTTCAAATCAGCAATTCTTCTAGCATCACGAGCAGATTGCCTAGCTCCATTTAAACTCACTAAAAGCGCCGAAGCTAAAATACCGATAATAGCTATTACTATTAATAATTCCACCAGAGTAAAACCTTTCCTATTTTTAATTTTATTCATATATTTTTAATTCTTCTAATTTGGATTTATAAAGAGCAGATACGAGACGTTTCGAGGAAGTTGCATCAAGCTATGCGGATACTACGACGAGAAACAACGAAGTATATGCCTTTATAAATTCAAATTTATCTAATGACTTGTATTAAATTATATATCGGAAGTAGTAGCGCCGCAAACATAAACCCAACCATTAAACCCAAAAACACCATTATAACTGGCTGTATTAATTCAGAGATATTAGAAACTAAATTATCAACCTCTCTAGAATAGAAGGAATTTACCTTCTGAAACATTTCTTCCAATTTTCCAGTCTGCTCACCCACAGATATCATCTGCGTCACAATTGGCGGAAAATATTTAGCATAAAGCTGAAATGCTTGGCTTAATTGTTCACCCCTCCTAAGTCTTTCAACAATTTCGTGTATTACCTCTTCGTACAACTCACTGCCAACAGTGTGACCAGCAATCTCCAAAGATTGAGTTATAGGAATTCCTCCCTTAATTAAAACGCTAGCCACTTCAGAAAATCTTGCAATGTATAATTTTCTGAAAAGATTACCAAGTCCAGGAATTGCCAAAACAATTTGATTTAAAATAGCTTTTCCCTCCCTGCTCCTGAAATAATCCAAAACAATAATTAAAAATATTATTATAAAAACAATAATTCCAGCCCACCATTCATTAATAAAGTCTCCTAAACTTAGAAATATTCTAGTTATTAAAGGAAGCTCAAAATTAGCTTCAGTAAAAATAGGTTTTATCTGCGGAAAAACTAAACCAACCAAAACTCCTCCAACTATAAGCGATAAGCTGATTACAAAAACAGGATAAATCATAGCTGTCCTCACCTTCGAAGATAAAAGAAGCTCTTTTTCTAAATAATTAGCTAAATACTCCATCACCTCCTCTAGCCTTCCGGTAACTTCAGCAGATTGGACCAAATTTACATAGAAATCAAAAAATATATTTCCATGTTTTTGTAAGGATTGAGAGAAAGAAAGTCCAGAACTTATATCCTGAGAAATTTCATATAAAGCCTCCTTTAAAACAGAATTAGTTGTTTGATAATAAAGAGAATTTAAAGAGTCTGTTAGTGATATTTTCGCGCCCAACATCGCGGCAAATTGTCTAGTAAATATCGCTAAATCTTTAGATTTAACCCTTTTCCAAAAAAGAAAAATTTCGTTATACCATTTAGGCTCCGAATATTTATCTATGCTTAAAATAAAAAGATCATGAGAAATTAAGACACTAGTCGCAGTATCTTTATCCACAGCCTCAACATTACCCACCTGAAGCTCTCCAGTTTTTGTTCTTGCGCTGTATCTAAATTTCATAATTCCTATTTTTTATTTCTCTACATTCTCTCTAATAAAATTCTTAATTCTGATTGATTTAAAGAATAAAGCTCAGCAACCTCTGGAGAAATTATCCTCTGCCTTACTAAATTAGCAAGAGATCTATTTAAAGTAATCATTCCTTCCTGCATGTTTGTCTCTATTACCAAATCTATCTGATAAGCCTTTCTCTCTCTAATTAAGTTTCTTATAGCAGAATTCACAAACATTATTTCGCAAACAGGTATACGCCCTCCTCCAACCTTAGGAAGAAGTCTTTGAGAAACTATAGCCACAAGAGTTGCAGCAAGCTGAGAAGTAACTTGACCCTGTTGCTCGGCAGGAAAACTGTCTATTATTCTGTCTATTGTCTGAGCAGCTGAATTTGTATGAAGAGTGGAAAAAACTAAGTGTCCAGTTTCAGCAGCTGTCATGGCTGTAGAAATTGATATAACGTCTCTCATTTCTCCTATCATAACAACGTCTGGGTCCTGTCTTAAAAGAGATTTAAGTGCGTGATGAAAGCTAATAGTATCTGTCCTCACCTCTCTTTGTGAAATAATTGACCTGTCCTGTGCAAAAAGATATTCGATAGGATCCTCAATTGTAACAATATGTTCAGTTCTCGTATGATTAACTTCATCAACTAGGGCCGCCAAACTAGTAGATTTTCCATGACCAGCGGGACCCACAAAGAGAACAAATCCTTGAGATAGTTTAGTTAAGTCATGAAGTACTGGAGGTAATCCCAATTGCTCAATAGTTTTAACCTTACTAGGAATAAGCCTTAAAGCAGCAGCCATATAACCTCTTTGAAAAAAAACATTTACCCTAAACCTAGCCTTATCTTCATAAGAATATGAAAAGTCCAATTCGCGCCTAGCTGCAAATTCTTGACTCTGAGAATCAGTTAGAAGAGACGTCACCAACCCTTCCGCAATTTCCGGAGAAACTATCGGCTCAGCATCAACGGGAACCAACACTCCATCAATTCTCAAGCTTGGCTTTTTACCAACACCTATATGAATATCTGAAGCATTTTGCTTAACCGCCAAAAGCATCAAACTCTCTAACCTATCTTTATAGTCAGTCATATTTGTTTATTTATAAATTATAACTTATTTAGTAATCCCCTGCGAAGTGTAAAAATATATAAAATCTATTTAAGAAAATTATAAAAATTAAGAAAGTGCGCAGAGCGACGACGAAGTTGCATTAAAGCTGTGCGGATACTGCGAGGAGAAACGACAAAGCAATTTCTTCATTTTTATAATTTTAAACCACTTCCGTTTCGCTAATTACATCCTCTATCGAAACAAGTCCCTGCAAAGCTTTTATAATTCCGTCTTGCCTCAATGAGACCATTCCTTGTCTTTCAGCTTCCTTAGAAATATCATTCTCTGAAAAATTCTTTCCGGCCAAAATCTGAGACAATTCTTTTGTCATCTCAAAAACTTCAAAAATAGCCACACGACCAACTATTCCCTTATTTTTACAAACCTTACAACCATTAGCTTTATACACCTTAAACGGTTCTTTTATCTGAAACTTGCTCTGTATGGAAGATAATTCTTTCTTTATAACATTTAAAATCTCTGGTGATGGATCGTGCGACGTCTTACAGTTATCGCACAATTTAGAAATCAATCTTTGTCCCGCCATAGCAGAAATCGCGGAAGGTAAAAGATATCCAGAAACACCCAAATCTATTAATCTAGGAATAACTCCGACAGCATTATTTGTGTGTAAAGTTGAAAGCAGTATGTGACCAGTTAAAGCAGCATTAACGGCCAAATCTGCAGTTTCTTTATCGCGAATTTCTCCAACCATTAAAATATCCGGATCTTGTCTTAATATTTCTCTAAGTCCTGACGCAAAGCTATATCCTATCTCTGGCTTAATTTGAGATTGATTAATGCCCTCAATCGTATATTCAACAGGATCTTCCAAACTCATAACATTAACATTTTCCTTATTTAAAATTTTCATCAGAGCATACAAAGTGGTTGTTTTTCCTGATCCAGTTGGACCAGTTAGAAGAACCATACCATAAGCCCTCTCTATAGCCCTTCTTAGAATTTCCGAGCTTTGTCCAACAATACCCAAATCCTCAAGATTTTTTAAGCCAGTAGCGCTATCCAAAACCCTCAAAGCAACCTTTTCGCCATTAGGTGTTGGGAAAGTTGAAACCCTGAAATCTATTTCCTTTTCAAAAATCATCGTCCTAAATCTTCCATCTTGGGGAATCCTGGTTTCATCCAGCTTCAAACTAGAAAGAATTTTTACACGAGAAACTATGGCCTGAGATAATTCTGGAGGAAAAGAAGTGTATTCTTCTAAATTTCCATTTAATCTAAATCTAACCCTAGTCTTTAGTCTTCCCGGCTCTATATGAATATCAGATGCTTTAGCCCCCACAGCCTCTTTCAAAAGACCAGAAACTATTCTTATTATGGGAGCGCCAATTTCTTTATTTGAAGAACTGGCTTCATCTAGCTTAATAATTTTTTGAAACGATTTAAATTCGTCAGCTCCTTTTTCCGATTTTAAAAAACTTAAAGCTTCCTTTATCTCATCCGATATTGGATTATATTTATTAATTACCGCATAAACATCAGAAGGAGTAACTATATAAACACCAAGGTTAACCTTTTCTCTTGAAGCTAAAAATTTTAAAGCCTGCTGGGCTTGTGTATCGTCTGGATTCACCATTCCAACCACAATCATATCCTGAGTTCTACTCATAGGAGTCATCTTAAAACTCCTAGCATTATCAAAAGGAATTAACTTAACTAAATCTTCTGATATAGAAGCAACATCTATTTTTTTAAAAGGTATTTTTAAGATTCTTGATTTTATCTTAGCAACATCATCTTCGGAAACTAAATTATCAGAATAAATAACCTCTTCAGCAGTTTTTTTTACAGAATCAGCCTCTCTTAAAACCCTAGACCCATCTTCTTGTGTTAAAAGACCTTCTGTTACTAAGGCAGAAATTAAATCCTGGTTTTTCATTTTTATCTAAAAAGGAACAAATGGATTTTCTCGACCATTAACACCGAACCCAGGTTTTGGAGCAAAACTTCTTAATTTTTCCAAATCTTTATTTTTAAAAACAGCGCTCGGATCTATATATTGAGAATTAGCAATAATCTCAGCCTCTTTTAAACCAACCGGTAAAATTACTTCAAATTTAGGAGTGTCGGAAAAAAACAAATAATAAGCAGCCACTACAAAAAAACCGATTATAAAAAGAACAGTTGTCCACCTCACCCAATTTATTTTAGCTTGCTTAGGTTCAAATATTATTGCCATAAATTTTATTCAGTATAATAAGTATTTAATACGACCGAGTAAGAATTATTACCCTTATCATCTGGAATAATATTCATAGAAACAATGTCCATAATTCTCATATTTTTTTCCACGTCAGTTATAAATGTCTTGAATTTTTCATAAGGACCCTTTAATTGCAATTTAACTTGCAAAACTGAATTTTGAGTAAAGTCTCTGCCTTTAGCAGACTTATTTGGAAGAAGATTAAAATCTAAAGAAACTAAAAGTATTCCATCAATTTTAGAAATTGCATTTATTTGATACAAAAAAGATTCATACTCAGGATCTTTCGGAACTATATTTAAAGCATTTTTTTCAAGATTAGCTAATTGGTCCTGATAATTAGAAAGCACATCCTTAACTTTTGCCACAACACTTTCTTGGTTTGCTATTGTAGATTTATTCGCAGAATATTCCCCTCTTAAAACCGATACCTGGCTATAAGCTGGTCTTAAAAAGAACAAAAACAAAATAATGGAACCAAATAAAAGCCCCAGACTTAAAACCAAACTTATAAATCTTTTAGATGATCCTTTCATTTTTGAGATTTTAAGAAGTTATTATTAAAATAAACACTTAGATCAAATTCCACCTTTCCACCCTCAATTAATCTCGCATTAGTTGTCTGATATTTAGAAACATAATCCAAACTATTTATTAACGAAATCTGATAGGACAAAATATCGTAATCACGAGCAATTCCTCTTAAGTTAAGCTTTGCTCCCTGAACATCAAAATCAAAACTTTTCCAAAAAATAGACTTGTTTGTATTAAACTGTAAAAAATCAAAAACTCTAGAGGCAACAAGTCTAGAATTTAATAATCTATCTATAGAAACTAGTTCCCTCTCAAAGCTTTGAAACCTATCCTGATCCTCTCGTGAAATTTCATTAGCCAACGAATTTAAACTATCTTTAGTTTCCGCAATTCTTTTTTCTAAAAGAGGAACATATCCAAAACTCAAACCCAAATAAGAAATTAAAATTAAAGAAAAAATTACCACTAAAAAACTCAAAAGTTTAGAAGCTCCCTCAGGCCTCAACTCATCCTTAAATTGTGGATTTTTATTAAAATCTGCCATTTTTTATACAAATTTCTCTACAAAATCTTGAAAGATAAAGTAATTACAAGGAGCTCTGACGAAGCCGTATTAAAGCCAAGCACATACGGCAAGAAAGAATCGATGCAGTAATTGGCTAGTTTGCAAATATTTTAAACGTAAGCCTTGATGGCTGCGCCAATCGCTACTCCCAAATTAACCCCCATCCCCTTCAAAACATTTTCCAAGATTTTGTCGTAATTCAAATCCTTAAATGGATCTGCCTTAACAACTTTCACGCCCAATTTGCTTTCAAAATAAGATTCTATTCCAAACAAATTAGAGCTTCCTCCAGACAAAATCGCCAAGCTGACCTTCTCTCCATAATTAGACTCAAAATTTGAGACAAGACGCTTCGCCTCATAAAGTATAACATCTAAGACAGGTGTAATTAGTGTGGATAACTCGTGCTCTCCAGACGAACCATAAAGACCTCTTTCTTTTTTAAAGTCTTCTGATCTTCTTGGGTGAATATTTAATCCATTTGATATAGTTTGAGTAATCGAACTGCCGGCAAAATCGGTCTGACCTAAAGATTTTAAAAGCCCGTTATTTGAGATTGCAATCGCGCTAGACCTAGCCCCTATATCAATAATTAATTGATTTTCAGAAACACCCCTGGTTAACGCTCTAGCTAGGCTTATTCCTTCAACCTCCAAAGAAACTAATTTTAAGCCAGCGTAAGCAAATATGCTTTGATATTTTGATATCAAATCTTTTGGAACAGCTACCAAAAGAACCTGATTCTTTTTTAATCCAGACTCATCAACTCGCTCCCCAACCTTCATCCAATCTAAAGCAATGGTATTGAGCGGCAACGGTATATATTGCTGCGCCTGTAAATCTATAAATTTTTTAATTTCAGAATCTGTCATCGCCGGCACTTCAGCTAAAGTTGTAAAAACAGAAAAAGCAGAAATAGAAGCATTAGCTTCTTTTGTTTTAAAGCCGGCTTTTTGAACTAAAAGTTTTAACATCGGACCGACAACCTCTTCAGAAATCTTTAAACTGCTTGTTTGAAATGCTTCATTAAATCTTTCTAAATAAGAATAAATATCAAGCACTCCATAATTTCCCAAAGTTAGCGTATTTCCAGATCTTAAAACTTCAGCGATTTTTATTGACGTAGTTCCTATATCAACCCCCAAAAAAGAATTACCCTTTAATATTGAGCTAAAAAGAGACATATTTGATTGTTTGTAATAAAATTGTAACATAAAAAATGAGATGAAAAAAATTCTCATCTGCATAAAAACATTAATCATCGATTGTCTTTTTCCCAACATCTGCGGTTTTTGCGAAAAAAATCTAGAAAAAAAGACTGAGATAAACGGTTTATGCGATAATTGTTTTCATAAAATTGAAATCTATGATTTTTTCTCTTGCGGGAAATGCTTCGCTCGCTTACCAAATAATAAAAAAATCTGTCACCAGGAATTGAAATATATTTTAGGTAGCGCTTCAACTTTTAAAAACGAAATAATTCAAAAATTAATAAAAGGGCTCAAATATGAAAGGCGTCAAAATTTGAGCCTACCAGCATCTCAAATAATTAAATTATTTATCCAAAAAACAAACTTTAATTTCAAGGATTATTTAATAATTCCAATACCAATTCATAAATCAAAAGAAAAAATAAGAGGATTTAATCACGCAGAATTAATCGGAGAGCATCTCTCAAAATCAAACGACCTAAGAATGATAAAAAATTGCCTGATAAAATCAAAAAACACCAAATCCCAAACCGAAACAGAAAATCATGAAGAAAGATTTAAAAATATAAAAGATAGTTTCTTGATTAAAAATCCCGAATTAATAAAAAACCAAAACATAATCCTACTAGACGATGTCTCAACCAGTGGCGCAACCCTAAGTGAAGCCAGTGAAATCTTAAAAAAATCCGGAGCCAAAAATATAATTGCCCTAGTCCTAGCAAAAGCATAAAAACCACATAGGATTTATAATTTAAATAAATTTAAAAAATACGAGGAGTTTCGACGAAGGTGTATGTAAGCCACGCGAATACTCCGAGGAGAAAACGACAAAGTATTTTTTAAATTTATTTAAATTAATACCCTTCTTGTTTTTCTGCGTCTATAACATATTGCCCAACATCCACAACTTGCGCCTTAGTTACTTTTTTCAAAGATTTTGAAGAAATTCCATTACCATCAACATCAACAGTAATCAATCCAGAAACTCCAGACCAATTAGTTAAAGACTTCATCCATTCAGAAATATTTTTTATATTAACTTCTCCCCCATGATAATTTGCGGAAAAAGCATCCTTAATCACAAAAAGAGCATCATAAGCATAAAAAGCCATTCCTATCGGATATTCTCCATAAACAGCCTTATATTCTTCTCTAAAATTTTGAGCTGCTAAATTATTCTTCCAATCTATATCAGTTGATATAGCTAAAGATCCCTCAAACGTTTTTGGATTCTTTGAGATGTTTTCGCTATCAAAAATAGAAATTGGCGAAGCAAAATATGCATTAATTCCTTTTTCTCTTATTTTCTTTAAAATTTCAAAGCTATTATCTTTTGAATCCACGGCGACATAAACAGCTTCCGGTTTTATAGTCTTAATTTCATCTATAATTTCCTGCGTGTCTTTTGAAAAATCAACCGCAGAATCTAAAACAACTTCACCGTCCGATTCTGAAAAATATTTTCTAAAACTATCAGATGATGCTTCTCCAAATTTAGTTTTATCGTGAAGTATCGCAGATTTACTAACTTTAAGATCGTTTATAAAATAATTTGCCAAAAAAGAACCTTCAAAAAAGTCTGGCGAAGTTACAGAATAAGCAGACTCACCAGCCCCAGATACTCCATAATCAAGACCAGAATAAGAAACCATAATTCCGCCATAATTTTTTACAACTCCAGAGATAGAAGCCACCTCTTCCTTGCACGATCCGGCAATTATAATTTTTATTCCCAAATCTATTAATTTTTTAGCAGACTCTCCGCTTTTTTTAGAATCACAACCTCCATCCTCAAAAACTACGCTTATCTTCCTTCCATCCACGCCTCCGACATCATTAATTTTTTTCTGCCCAAGCTCCAATGCCCCCTTAACAGCCAAAACTTCAACAGAGTCATTATCCATAGGCAAAATAGCCCCAATCTTTATTTCAGACTGAGAATCGGAAGAATAATTAGGAAATATAGCAAAACCACCAATTGCAAAAACGGCTATCAAAAAAACAAAAGTTATAATCCTTATCATTAGCTTAAATAGTATATAATTAAACAATCGCCATTAATTTCAATCAATCTTATTTCCAATATATATTAAAAGAGCAGTCAAATCAATTTAATCGTCACAAAAGCATTTAAAATACGTTACCTAAATGGAATTGAAAAATAACAACATAGAAGAATTAATGAATTTGGCAGTATCTGGAGATAATGACGCTTTTAAAGAAATTTACAATAACTTCTTTACCCCAGTATACAAATACGTCTTAACCAGAACATTAAGAGACGATTTAGCCAAAGACATATCTCAGACGGTTTTTTTAAAAAGCTTTGAGAATATAAAAAGATATAAATATCAAGGCAAATCACCGCTAGCCTATTTTTTTACCATAGCCAAGAACGAAATAGTGAACGAGTGGCGAAAAAATAATAAAATCCATCAACAACCTATAGAAGAATTAGAAGAAAAGATTAAATCAGATTATCGCATTGAAACGGTGGCAGAAAATAATTTAAATTTAGATAAATTAAAATCAGCTATCGCCCACCTAACAGAAGAACAGCAAGAATTAATATCATTAAAGTTTATAAGCGGACTAGAAAATTCAGAAATCAGCGAAATAATGAATAAATCAGAAGAAGCAATTAGACAAATGCAGTTTAGAGCCCTAAAAGCCATTAAAGAGAAAATTAAAAGAAATGAATAAAGATATTAAAAAAGAAGATTTATTGGAAAAGATAATTAAAGACATAAAATCAGACAAATTAAGTCCTGATAGTTTTTCCAATGACCAAGAATTGAAAGAACTGTCTAATATTGCCAAATCTCTTTTCGATAATTCAAAAAAAATAACACCACCAGAATCTTATTTAAAATCAGCAATCTCAAATATTGGGAATAACGTCACGGAAGTAAATCGTGAACGTTATCAAAATAGAGGGTTTAAGGGTCGGTCCTCTAATCTCAGTAATTGGGATTTAATACTAAATTTCATGAATAAAACAAAAGTATTGATTCCTGCAGGACTTGTAATATTAGTCCTCGTCATAACAGGAATAAAGGTAAAAGGTTCCCAAGATATATCAGTTTTAAACAAAGAATTCGAAAGCATAGAAAGTTTAGATTCGGAATTTTCAAATGTCATTGATCAAGAAATCGATAATAGCGACATCTCGACATATCTAAGCTCAAATTCTTCACCAGCAGACTATTCAGAAGAAATTAAAATTGAGGATGATTCTGCGGAAATAAATTCTTTAGAATCAAGCTTCAATTCATTAATAGATGATGAAAATCAGACAAACTCAATATCGTCATCATTCTAAAAAACAGTCGAAGAACGAAAACAATAAATTAAAAAAATGAAAAAACAATTAACAATTTTAGGATTAGCTGGAGTTATGATCCTTGTAGGATTAACATCCGCTAATGCCCAAGAAGCAAGATCTATTATGGGGGGAGGAAAACAGGTTATTCTCAAGGGCGATAATCTCAAATCTGTAATCAAACAATCTGGCCCAAATGGATTAATCCAAATGATGACCGCCAGATTAAATATGATTTACAGCAACAAAAACGTCACACCTGAAATAAAAGCCAAGATAGATTCATTAAAATCAAAGCTTCAAGTTTCAGAACCGTTTGAAAACAAAACCAACAGAGCAGAAATACAAGCTCTTTGGCAAGATATTTTAAAATCTACAAATCAGTTGAGAAAAGAGGTTAGATCAGAAAAGGCTTTAAAGATTTTTGCGGAAGTAGATGTCCACATCACAAAAATCACAGAAAGAGCTAATAATTTAAAATCAAAAGCCAATGATAAACCAGAAGCTTTAGATTTAATCAACAAAGCCCTTACATTAATCGACTCCGCTAAAGCAAACCTTGCCACAGCTAAAGCCAGAGCCAATGATGAAGACTTAGAAGGATTAAGGAAGTTCGTCAAAACAAATATTTTTGATGTTTTGAAAGAAGCCCATAAAAATCTTCAATCATCTCACAGTATTCTCAAGGGAGATACTAGAAACGAAGAAGGAAATAACTAATATTCCTTAAACAAAAAAAACACCCCATATGGGGTGTTTTTTTGTTTTCTATAAAATTTACAAAGCCCTAGCAACCAATCCTATAGCCAGTATTCCAATAAAATTAGAAATTAAAGAAATAGGAATAAACCAAGTAGTCTTCATTTTTGAAAAACCCAACAAGCTAATCCCCAATTCATCTGGAAAAGGAGAAGCGATAATAAGAACTCCAATAACAAAAGCAAACCATCTAAACAACCTCAATCTAAAAAAAGCTCTAACTCTTTTACCAGCTCCTTGGTGTTTTAATAATTCGCTTAAGTGCTCTGAAAATCTGTCTTTAAAAAATCTAAATATAACTAAATCTCCAATAACCGCACCTAAAGATCCCAAAATGGCAGTTACTAAAACAGAATCAACCCTAGCAATCTCTCCCAAGGCAACTATTGCCGGAGCAGTTGTAAAAGCGGAAGTAAAAAATATTCCAGCTATAAAACTTCCAAGAAATTCCAGCTCCCTAGTAGAAGCCAATAAATCCATCAAAATACCAGTCTTAACTAAAAGAACGGCAATTATAATGCTAAAAAAAATTATTACTAAATCTTGAAGTAAAAATATCTTTTGACGCTTAGACATTCATCTAATTCTAACCTACGCTTCTATTTTCCTAAAGAGGTAACTTCCCAATCCCATAAATACTGATATTCCAATAAGTAGCGCGATCAAATCCACAGTCAACCCAAAGTGATAATCCCCTAAAAACATTCCCCTTAAAGCATCCACCCCATAAGACAAAGGATCAACTTTTGCAATTACATTAATCGCTGAAGGCAATCCTTTTAATGGAAATAAAGATCCAGATAAAAAAAATATTGGCATCACTAAAAAGTTCATAATAAGCTGAAATCCCTGCATATCATCTAAAGTTGAAGCAATTGCCGTTCCAAGAGCCGTAAACAAAACCGCAATCATAAACATAATTAAAATTGCTATAGATAATAAGATTAAATGCTCTGGTCTAAATCCAACGAGTAATGATAGAAATAGAACTATTAATCCCTGAATAGTGGCCACAGTTGCTCCTCCAAGCGTCCTGCCAAGCATAATGGTAAATCTAGATACTGGCGCAACCAGTGTCTCTTTCAAAAATCCAAACTGCTTATCCCAAATAATTTCTATACCAGAAAATATAGCAGTAAAAAGTATGCTCATAGAGATAATTCCCGGAGCTAAAAATTGGATATAGTTCCCGCCTCCGGCTTGAGTATAAATTGGACCAAATCCAAATCCTAACGCCACCAAAAACAAAATTGGTTGCCCCAAAGAACCGATCATCCTAGCCTTACTCCTAAAATACCTCTTCAACTGCCTTAACCACAAAATATAAATTGTAGACATAATTATTTTTATTTATCTTTTTCCGCCCCACATTTTGCGCATCTGTCGCATATGATCTTTTGAAGACGCCTCTTCTTCTCTAATTTCGTGTCCAGTAAGCGAAAGAAACGCCTCTTCTAAAGATTTTGAATTAGTTTTATTTTTCAATTCTTCCGCCGTTCCCAAAGCAATCATTTTTCCATGATCAATAATGGCAATCCTATGCGCAATTTTTTCTGCTTCTTCCATATAGTGAGTCGAAAAGAAAATCGTCATTCCCTCTTCTTTGTTAAGTTTGGCAATATAATTCCACATATGATTTCTGGTTTGCGGATCAAGTCCAAGCGTTGGCTCATCTAAAAACAAAACTTTTGGATGATGAAGTAGGCCTCTGGCAATTTCCAATCTCCTTTTCATTCCTCCAGAAAAGTTTTTCACCAAATCATCTTTTCTGTCTGCCAAATCAACAAATTTCAACATTTGGTCAATTCTTGTTTGCTTATCTTTTTTAGGCACAGCATATAAAACCGCGTGCAAATCTAAATTTTCATAAGCGGTAAGTTCATCATCTAAGCTATGATCTTGAAACACAATTCCAAAATGATGCCTCACCTTATCTCCTTCTTTTAAAACATTATCTCCATTCAAATGAATCTCCCCTGCTGTTGGAGCAAGTAGCGTGGTAAGCATCTTGATTGTTGTCGACTTTCCCGAGCCATTAGGCCCTAAAAACGCAAAAATCTCCCCTTTTTTAACCTCAAACGAGATATCTGAAACCGCCACGAAATCCTTAAATTTCTTAGTTAAATTCTTTACTTCAATTATATTCATAAATTAATGAAATATAATTGTCTCACAAAAACCTAGATATTTCTAGAATCATACGCCCAATGAAGCATGGCTTGTCTTTGCCTTCTTCTGCAAGACAAATCTAATGACTCGCAATATTTTTTAATTTGAACCAAGTGTCTTCTTATAGCAACCCATCTTTTTATCTGCCTATCATCTTCTTCCGGAATGCGCCTCCCCATATAATACCTGCAATACCACTCAAACCATCCCCTAGGATCACTCGAATATATCCAACCCCTCTTTCTCCACTCAGATAAGGGTTGACTGGCATCCACTTTAAAAAAATTAACCTCAATATCTTTCTTTAGAGACATTTTCGCTTTTTTAAACCAATCCGAAGGATATTCCCCTTTAGCATCATTCATATACTTTCCTCCAAAAACTCCCAACTCCAACATTTCCTTAGGTGTAAGTTCAGGTTTAAATCTAGGATCAAAATTCTTACCCATTGGTTCAGTTAAATAATATTCATACCCACTCTGCATTTTATTATTCACCTTAACCAATTTCTTTTTAAAATTACTTTTCATTTTAAAAAAACAAATAAAATACTATATTCCAGATTTTATTCGATTATCTTGCCTACATAACATCTGACAATTTTCCGTGACAGTTTTTCCTCCTTCGCGCCAAGGCTTAATATGATCGGCTTCCATATCTTCTATTTCAAAAGTTTTCTTACATTTTTTACAAATACCTTTTTGACGCTCATAAGTCTCCCTTTTCATTTTTTCAGTGAAAGAGCGGATGTTGAGATATTTTTCTTGTCGAGTCAAAATATAAGGATAAATCCCAGACTTTTTTGTGACATCTTCGTCTTGCATTAACTCGGTTATTTCTTTTTCTAATTTTTTAGAATCTAACTTTTTATCTTTAAATTCGTTATACAACTCACCCCATTCTACGTGAGTCATTTCGCGGCGATAATTTGGAAATATTTTTTGTACCCAAGCAATCACATCTTGAAAATATTTCCACAGCTTATCGGCATCTTTATCTTTCTGATGCTTACCCATATAATCTTCAATTTTGTCATTACTGATCCAGCGCAATACTGTCTCCAAATATTCTTGACGATTTAGCTGCCCACTCACGTAATCTTTGGCCAGTAGATATGCCGGCGCGTTACTCTTACTGAAATACCTCTTGGCATCGGTTACCCACGGCCCGGAATAAATGGCATTTAAAAGTTCCTGCGGAGTCAGTTTCTCGCCGGCCGTGTTAATAACCTTAAACCAAGCAAGTTTTTCATCATCCGTGCCTTCGCAAAAATATACCATAAGCGGATAGTCTCGGATTTTCTTTTTCTCTTCCTCGGTCAAATTCTCAAAATACATCTGATATCCACGATTCACGACGTTAAAATCTCCCGCCAAAAAGTTACAGATACTAACGGTGCGCTGTTGACCATCAAGAATTTCGAAACTTCCGTCTATATTCTTCACCCAATACATTGCATTCAGCGGGAATCCACCCATCACTGAATTAACGACAGCAATCTGCTGTTCGGGTTTGTAAATAAACTCGCGCTGATATTTCGGGCGAATATTTAATTTTCCACCATAGCCCACCACGCCCTCCTCTTCACTGTTTTTATATCCGTCAACTATTTCATGTATTGGAATTTGATGTAATTCTATTTTCATATTATTTTTGATTAATTGTGTTGGACTTTTAGCTTATGCGTCTCATAGCTCAAGTGATTATCTCTAATATTAGATGCGATTTCTATATATTTTTTATGTTCCTTAATAAAATCTTCAAACAAAACTGGCAATATAAAAGAGTGGTCGTTCCCTCGATGAATTTCATTTCTTTTACAAGAATTACAATTAAATGTATCCTTATTAATTTTATTGAACATATTTTCCCTTAATAAGTAAAAAAGTGTAGGCGTATTCCAAGTTCTTGTATTACAAAAAACACAATTATGAAAAGTCACTAAATATTCATAGCTTTTATTAAGGTCTGGCAATACTACTGCGAGCATGGCATTTGTTCTACTTGTTTTACCTCCTCTTCTTTTGTCGTTTCTTAGAGAATAAGATATTTCGTTGGGTATCCACTGCTCTTTTTCTATTTTGGTTCTGTCAAACATATTGGGGGATACTAAAACTATAGTCACAGAACTATCAAAAATTTTACCTTTTAATTTTGTATCAATTGTATCATTTGAAAATTCAGCCAGCGATTCATTATCTTTTTCACCCTTAAAAATATTATCGCCATTTTTTGTAAGTAATGTTTCTAAAAAATTAACATAATGTCTCGCGGTTATTTTATTGTCGGTATCTTTACCTATTTCATAACTAAAAAAATCACTATAGTTATATACATTACTGTCTTTGTGTTTGTAGCTAATAAAAACTTTGGCCATACGTTTAAGCGATTAATTTTATTATTATAACCATTGCTAAGCAAAGAATGCCGTAAAATCCCAGAAGTATTGGGGAGAAAATGGAGGCGAAAAGTGTTTTATCTGCATGAGTTTTAAATTCGCCAATATTCATAGAGAAATCAATTTCCTCCTCAGGGATTTTTCTTACTTTATCATGCAAACCACGAAATTTACGCTCCAACGATAGAAAGTAACCATCGTAAATCCAGAATAAAACTAATAAAATAAAAAACAAAACTGGTGCCCACTTCGCAACATTTAATAAGTCAGAAGTCGATACAGCGAAAAGACCGGCAAGAAGTGTTATTGACCAACCTCTTAGATAAAACAGGTTTCCACCCATACGATCAATGACCCCCTGGATCATTTGTAAATGAGCAATTTTATTTGGACAATGTTTGTATTCTTTTAGATTTTCCATATTATTTTTTCCTTTTAATTAAAATTCGTGCGTACAATTCTTTATTTGTCCCAGGTAAAATACCACGATGTTTATGCAGAGGATCTTTTCTTAATCTTTCTACTTCTGGTGTCTTGTCACCACTATGAGTCTGACCTATAACCTCAAATTGATCGGGATTATATTTATCAATAAAAGTAAGAGGAACACCCATGACGCCACTATAATCCATAGGAATTTCAGAAACTTTTGATACTTCAATAGCATCATAATTGTCATACTTTGGATATTCTTCAGGTTTATAGTTTTTATAAAAAGTCATTTTCTCGTGGCGTTTTAAGGTATCAAGATTCGTGAACCACAAAATACGCCCCATACTAAAATATTTTATACCGTCTACAATTTTTTTTCTTGATTCCGTCTCTATGTCATAATCTTTGGGAACCTGAAACCATTTTGTGCCACCATTATCATAACCAAGCCACAATTTATTTTCCTTGATAAGTTTGAAAATTTCTTTATACGTTATAGCGTTCTGATCACCGAGAATCAAAAACTTTTTCCTATATTCAACAAGTTGTGCCACGTATTCTCGAAATAAAGAAAACGGCGGATTGGTGACTACAATGTCTGCTTCTTTGAGCAATTCAACACACTCATCGCTTCTAAAATCGCCACCGCCTTTTAAGGGAGCGGATACATTGGCGTCGTGCTTAAGTAGATACTCTACATCAGCCAAGTCTATAGAACCGTCAGTGTTGCTATCCGGAACTTTATTAATTTCAATCTTTATTGGCTGCTTACCTTTAGACCCAGCTATTTTAGGTAGTGACAATTGTCCCCCAATAATTGGCGAACCGCTGCAACTGGTAGTAATCAGTTTCTTGAGTTTTAATTCGTTAAATTTAGAAGCAAAATATTTGAAAAAATTGCTTTCAAACGGATCATCGCAGTTACAATACACTACCTTATCATTGAACTGATCTTTATAGTGCTTAAGCTCTTTTTCGATATCAACAAGCTGGGTATAAAACTCATCTTTTTTTGCCTTGCTTGCCCTATGTAAATTCTTATTTAAAGATTTGGTCGCCATTGTTTCAATCAAAATTTGCGGTGAGGGCGAGATTCGAACTCGCGATGCCCTTTCGGACATAACAGTTTTCAAGACTGTCGCCTTAGACCACTCGGCCACCTCACCTTAAAAACAAAGTAAATTTAAACACAAAAACAAGCAAAACTCAACTTTTTACCCCCATATTCCCAACTATCGTTTATTAACCCAAAAACTGTCTCAAATTAGCATCTATAGCCCCAGCACCCATAAATACCAAAACACTCTTAGCTTCTAGGTTATTATTTAAAGTTTTAATTACCGATTCAAAATCTGGCGAATAAAAAACTTTTTTCCTTTTCTTTTTTAATTCTTGAGTTAAAGCAAAAGCATCTTTTGGCTCGGCAAGTTCATGTCTGGCAACAGAAAGTTTTAACGATCCAATTTTTGATAAATTATCTTTATCGTCTCTGCCTAAAACTCTATATGCAGGGAGTATTATCGTTAAATCTGAATTAGTAAAAGAAGAAACGAAATCTGGAAAGAGCGCCTCCAATCTTTTTGCCTGATGCGGCTCAAAAATACAAACTATTTTTTCATTTTTGTGCTTTTCTTTAAAAGCTTTCAAGGTCGCCTTAATTTCTGTTGGGTGATGAGCATAATCAGAAAAGATTTTTACCGATTTAGAAAATTTATTCCCAAAAGTTCCCTCCCCTAAAAACTCCATCCTCCTCCAAGCACCATGATATTCCTTCAAAACTGATTCCACTACCGGTCTTTTTATCCCTAAAAAGTTTGCCGCCTGATATGCCGCTTCTGCGTTCACCTGATTATAATCTCCAGGAATACCAATAGAATGAGGTTTAAATTTGGTCTCATTATAGAAAATAACTGTTCTATCCCTTTTCTTACTCACCTTATCTGCCAACTTTTTAATTTCTTTATCTTTAAAGTTCGCCACCAATACTCCATGCGATTGCATATTGTCCAAATAACTCTTAAACCCTGCCACCACCCCTTTAAAATTTTTATACGTGTCTAAGTGCTCGTTATCGATATTGGTAAGCACGATCATTTTAGGAGAATAATTTAAAAAAGATTTATTCCATTCATCTGCTTCTAAAACTAAATATTGGCTTTCCCCTTTTCGATAATTCCTATTTCCTAATTCCTTAAGTTTTGTGCCAACAATAATAGTTGGATCGTATCCAGCTTTTAATAAAATTAGTCCAATTAAAGATGTGGTTGTGCTTTTTCCGTGCGAGCCAGAGACCGCAATCGTAAAGTATTTTCGAGTTAAGTCCCCAATCGCCTCAGCATAAGTTTTAATTTCTATTCCCAAACTCTTTGCCTGAACTATTTCTGGATTAGTAGTTGGAACGGCAGTTGAATATATTAAAACCTCAACATCCCTAGAAACATTATCCCCGTTATGGCTCTTATATATAAGTACCCCGTCATCTTGCAGTTCGGCCAATATTTCCGAATCCGACGCATCCGAACCCGTCACTAAATAACCCAAAGCCAAATAGTGTCTTGCTAGAGCAGAGATTCCAATTCCTCCAATTCCCACAAAATGAGCTTTCTTGATATTTTCTGAGCTAAATCTTGAAATCATAATATATGCTTTCTATTCTATCCTAGATAATTCAAATCTAAAAATATTTTTGACATTTTTTTATACAAATGAGATTATGGCTGAAGCACTAGGTTTGGACAACTGATGATTTTCCAAGGGGAGGAAAACAATGGCAAAACTTGTGATCGTTTGCCGTTGTTGCAAACGAAGCCTTGAAGGAGAAAACGGAGAAGACGCAAGAGATCTCATGATTCGCTTTCTTGGACCTCACAACTATCACCCATACGTACAAGGGAACAAGGAACAATCAAGCAGATATTGCATCGTAATCCTCGCAGACGAAGAAGGAATTAAGCGATGCCTAGAGATCGCCGAAAAATAATCAATATCATCTCAACCGCGAACACAGCTTCGCGGTTTCTTTTTTTTAATATTAAGATTTTTTCTCTAACACGCCCTCATTTAAGAATAAGATTCTATGCGTCATATCCGCATACTCTTTTTCGTGAGTCACCATTACAATTGTTTGTCCTTCTTTATTTAAATCCAAAAAAGTTTTCATAACAACCATTGCAGTTTCTGCATCCAAATTTGCCGTCGGCTCATCAGCAAAAATTATTTTTGGATTATGAACTATGGCACGCGCAATAGAAACTCTTTGTTGCTCTCCTCCAGAAAGCTGGCTGGGTAAATTTCCTCCCTTAGTAGATAAGCCGACTCTTTTTATGGCAACTTCGGCATTTTTCTTGGCTTTATCCATATCGATTCCCTTCATCAAAAGAGGAACCATAATATTTTCTAAAGCTGTAAGTTCTGGAATAATCGCATAATCCTGAAAAACATATCCAAGCTCCATTAATCTAAATTCGGTTCTCTCTCTGTCTTTTAGGGAGCTAACCTCAACATCATCTATTATTATCTTTCCGGAATCAGGTCTATCTAAAAGACCGAGCTGGTATAGTAATGTGCTTTTTCCAGAACCAGATCTTCCAGTTATAGCAACAAACTCCCCCTTTCTAACGTCAATATCTAAACCCTTCAAAACGGTTAGCTTTGTATCTCCTGTTTTAAATGTTTTTATTAAACTAGTTGCTTTTATCATATTTTTATCTTCCTAAAATTGAATCTAATGTATTTCTATTTATTACAATCCTAGCCGGCAAATAACCAGCTATTAAAGTCGCCACAAAGAGAACAAAAGCCCTCATCATGGTTCCAGAAAGTGTCGCCACGATTATTCCATCAGAAAAAGGAAAATTTATTGGATGAGCATCAACATATGGCTTTAAAAATCCAAATATAATCGCAGATCCCAAAATGGTCCCTATTAAGGCATAAAATATTGATTGAAAAACATAAGCAATTTCAATCGCTCTAGCATTAACACCAATTCCCTTCAAAATTCCAATATATTTTCTTCTAGTAATGGCATTAATGAAAATAACGATAAATATTGTGATAGCTGCCACAGCCAAACCTATTCCAGAAATTAAATTACCTAAAATCGCAAAAGTCTTCTTAATATCTTTCAAAAATTTTGGCTCTGCATCTTCCCTAGTTTGAATCTTTGCAAATTCATTAAAACCCAATCCATTCAAATAATTTTTCATATCAACCGGAGATGCACCCTCTTTTAATCCAATAGCAATCTCATCTACATTTAAATCAAATCTATTAACTAAATTTCTAAATTGCTTTTCAGGA
The DNA here is from genome assembly GCA_964543265.1 of uncultured Candidatus Saccharibacteria bacterium. Classification (GTDB taxonomy): domain Bacteria; phylum Patescibacteriota; class Minisyncoccia; order UBA6257; family 1-14-0-10-40-38; genus SIBX01. Next base: position 299,608 of record CAZIWN010000001.1, read on the forward strand.
AAAAATATTCTTCTATCCAATTCATCAACCTTACTCTTAATAATCCCCTTAACTGTTACTTCTCTTGTATAATCTCCAATTCTCACCCTAATTTTAGAACCAACCCCAACATTAGAAAGTGTTGGGAAGCTAGAAGACTCTATGCCAGCATATTGGTCTAAGAGCATCGAACCTACCACAACGCGGTCAAAATCATTTTCATTTATAAATTCTCCCTCAACTAAAAGTTTTTTAATTCCAGTTAATCTGTTTTCTTCTTCTGGATTAATTCCAGCAAAAATAGCAGAGACTTCATCTCCAATATCATCTTGTCTCAATTTGGTTTTATAATTGGCCTCTATTTTTCCCCCCTCTGTATATCTCGCACTAAATCCAGAAACATACGGATTCGCCCTCAAGACATCTAAAATCTGACTCGTATTCAAAATATATTTTTTCTCATTTAAATTTGAAATAAAAACATCCCCCAAAAATCTTTTTCCCACAGCATTACTCGCTCCATCAATCAAACCAACCAAAACACCGCTCACTACCACTAAATTCAAAAACGTAAGAGTCATAACTCCAATAATTAAAAAATTAGTCCACTTACTAGAGTTTTTAACTTGCCTAAATGCCAAAAAAAACCCAACTCGCAACGAGTTTTTGAAGTCGGTAAAAAATCTCTTCTTAATAAACTTAAACATTTAAAATCTAAAGTAATCCATTAAATCCTCCGATATAAGATTTTAAAAATGCCGGAATTGCAAACCCTAATCCTATTAAAGGAATCACAACCACAGCAATACTAATAACCATTGTCCAAAAAAAATACTTTCTGGTTTTTTCTACAGATTTATAAATCTTATCGATTTTTGCGTCAGTTTCCGCAATCTTTCTTAATATATCTTGTTCCACATATTTATCTTAACTGAAATTCCAAAAACTAACAATTTTTTCTACCTTGCAAATCTAATCAAAAAATACTATAATAATGGCGTGAACAGGATGTTCACGCTTTCTGTCCTGCTTCAAGATAATTATAAATTTTGAAGCAGGATGGAAAGTCACGATTAGTGACTAGGAATTTCGGTCGAATTCCTTAAACCAAGCCCACCTGCAAAAGCCAAAATGCTAAGAGCAATTGGATTGGCATCACTAATCGTTGTGATTGCGGTATTTATGCCCAGCGTATTTGCCGCTCTGACAACTTTTCTGGTCGTGTTCTTTAGAACAGCGACCGACATCCTGCACAACGTGTCCGGATACTGAAAATAGATCTGGACATAAAAGGCGCCCAAACCTGGACGCCTTTTTCTTTTTTTTATGCTGTGGACCTAAGGAGAATCGAACTCCTACCTCATCCATGCCATGGATGCGTAATACCATTTTACTATAGGCCCAAAAGATTCACTCTATTATTAATCAATTTTAGAAAAAATTCAATTAAAACGAAAAGTGAATCAATTAAGATTGTTTTTATATCTTTCCCACCAAATCCATTCCAGGCTCTAAAGTTTTGTCTCCCGGTTCCCAGCTGGCAGGACAAACCTTCAATCCACCATGTTCTTTTACAAATTTTGCCGCCCTTAATTTTCTTAAAAGTTCTTTTCCACTTCTTCCAATGGAATTATCATTAATCTCCATCGCCACAAGTTTTCCATCAGGATCAATTATAAAAGATCCCCTCAAAGACAATCCCTCATCTTCGATATAAGTTCCAAACATTTTACACAAATTTCCCGTCGCATCTGAAATCATAGGAAATTTTATCTTTTTAATTGCATCTGAATTATCATGCCAAGCTTTGTGCACAAAAACAGTATCAGTGCTAACAGAAAAAATTTCCGCTCCCTCTTTTTGAAAATCTTTATACATCGTAGCCAACTCCTCCAGCTCCGTAGGACACACAAATGTAAAATCTGCTGGATAAAAGAAAAATATCAACCACTTTCCCTTATAGTTTTTAGTCTTTAAAACAGATTCTTCGTCCTTATAATATGCTTTAAGTTCCAAATCTGGAATTTTATCTCCTATTCTTAAGCTCTGTTTTTGATTTTCCATATATTTAAATTTAATCTTGTGGTGGACCTAGGGAGAATCGAACTCCCCCCTCGTCCTTGCAAAGGACGCGTTCTACCACTGAACTATAGGCCCATAGATGGAAAGTTTATCAAAAAAATACAATGTTCTGCAAATTACATTAAAACTCCAGATAATTGGAGTTTTAATGTAGTCTTTTATTACTTTTTTTCTTCCTTCTTTAAATCTTCTTTAGTGAAAACATAAAGATAAAGAATTTCTAAAATTCCCAAAGTATTTATAAGAAGAAGAGTAATAAACCAATAAAGCTCTTTCCTCTGAGCCGCTTTCCACAAAGCCCTACCCTTCCAATAAACACTCCAAAAAATAGAGATTGCCAATATCAATCCTCCTATACCCAAAAAAATACTACCACCCAAAACCCCAAAAGGAACTGACCAATTATGATGAAACATGTTTTTAATTAATTATTTTAATAATAACATATATCTGTGCCCTCGCGAGGAATCGAACCTCGATTTAAGGTTTAGGAAACCCGCGTCCTATCCGTTGAACGACGAGGGCAAAAGAGCCAAAAATTGAGTTAATATCAATATTTAGCTATATTTAAAATGCCATAAATCGATTATTTTTGGAAGCGTGCCAGAGAGGCCGAATGGGTCGCACTCGAAATGCGATAAACCCGAAAGGGTTTCGGAGGTTCGAATCCTCCCGCTTCCGCCAAACAACCAACAAAAAAGACGCTCACCCACACCATGGCGGGCAAACGTCTTTTGACGATCAGAATCATATTATCGCTCTCTCCTTCGCCTTACGGCCCCATCTGCCAATCGATCAAGCCAAGCAATAAAGAATATTGGCTTTGGGCTCTTGAAGCTTGCCGCAGGCACAAGTCCACCTTCCGGATAAAGAGTTCTTGGATTGACCCAAGTCTTCAATACCCAGTCGGCAAACGGAAGCCCAAAAAATCCAGAAACGGCTTCATTGCACTTCACGTCAGCGTGATGGCGAAGATGGAATGAATAGACCAACCTCCAGAATCCACCGAATCTAGGATTACGCAGCAAAGGATTCCACTTCTCTAGGGGAAGGTGCTCAATAGCGTGAATAATCTCGTAGAGAGATATGGAGACGGTCAAAGCCAGACATCCCCCAAGGAATATTGGACACTGCGGCATCAAGCGTTGAATCAAGAAGAAAAATGGCGAAAGAAGAACGCTGAAGATCAAAAAAGAATACCATGGAAAAAAAGATGCCCTGTATTGAGACTCGTCGACTATCGGATATCTATTTCTCACAACAACACCAGAGTCCTCGCTTTTTATCGCCACCACACCAGTCAACGCATGATGAATTGTGTGCTGCTTGTAAAAGTAAGCAAGAAACGGAAAAAGCGGCGCATGCAACACGTATCGGTGAAAGAAATATTCGATGAAGCAATTCACGAAAAGCACAGTAAGAGTAGTCAGCAATAAACTAAGAGAACTTGCTCGCATCTGCACCTCCCAAATATCAGAAGCGATCAACTTCAGAGCAAGTAAATACGCACCCAAAGACACAAGGACAGTGAAAGAAAACAACACCACCGAGAACTTAGATTCTGCTTTTCCTTGGCCCATTTCTTCTCCATTTTTTTCTTGGAAGATCTTTTGATCTGTGATTTTACGATGTGCTGATATTAAGTATATCATCCGAATAAAAAAATCCTCCAGCAACGACCGGAGGATTTTTTTATTTATAACAACTTTTTATATCTTCAGACTAGCGACCGTTGGAATATCAGATGCAATTCCAGAGGCTCCAGAAATTTTAGAACTCTTTCTGCGTTTCAAATATACCAGGAATAAAACGAATAAAATTATAGCTATATATAAGAACGGATTTTTCAAAAAACTAAAACCTCCAGCAAAAGCTCCAGCAGAAGACAAATTATTATCTAAGGTAAAAGCTAACTCATTAGAAATTACTTTTTTATTACTATCAGCAGATACAACTCTTAAATAATAAGTTTTATTTTCTCCAAGACCAATCAACTTAACAGAATGATTTTTATCCAAATCATAATTTTCAGGAGTTGCGTAATCATATGTGAAATTTTTTGTCTTATTAGCTTCAGAATCTATATCATAAATAACTCTTTCGCTACTTGGCTTATTTGTTTTCCAAGAAACAATAACTCCATTTCCATCCCTCTTAATCTCTATAGAAGATACAGACAACTCATCTTCACTCTTTTTTACTTCAGTCTTAGATTCTGATTTATTTTTTGATCCAAAATTAAAGAATCCAAAACCAGAATTTGTACTTGAACTCTTTCTCTTATTGGAATTATTAAAAATTCCGAAAATATCATACCTCTCAACAACTTCATAATTAGAATTTGAAGCTAAAGATTCTGGTAATGGGCTTGGAGTAGAAACAACTATAATGGCATCTTCGTAGGCATAATTAACTCCATCAAAGACAGCAAAAGCAACAGCATTATTTCCTATTTGATAGCTTTTTGGAGTCCAAGCAAATTGCCTTCTTGCAGGATCAAAATAAGAACCAGCGGGACCATTGGTCATTGTATAAGTTAATTCATCTCCATTAGAGTCATAAGCGCTTACGTTAAAACTTATCACTTCTCCATAAAAACCAGCCTTATTAGCTATAGGTGAAAAAATGGGAGCGCTATTAGTTTCGCTCGCATAAGCAAAATAAACTGGGAAAATTAAAACTCCCAAAAAAGCAAAAATAGCTATATATTTGAATGATTTATTCATACAGCTATTATATCATACTATTCCCAAATTTGTCAATAGTGGAATAAAATGCTTTAAAAGCGTTAATTTAAACAAAAAAAGGGCCACCCCAGAAGCAGCGTGCTGCCTCCGTGGTGGCCCAGAACATCGGGAATGCTTTCCCTCTCTTTGTTGTAGCGAACCTTCTTCCCAAAAGGCTCACAGAGAGTGACGACTGTCCCAAAACGGGACTAGTCAGTCAGGCGGCGTTGATGGGGAGAGCTGCGAGCTTCTTCCCGTCAGGCGCCGGAGTCGAAGTAGTGGACGTCGACGCCCACCTTCATCGCGTTCGCGACGAACATCGTCGGGGGTCCGGTCATCATCCATGCCCTCCGAAGACTCTTTTCTCCCGAACCGCGAATGCGATCCGAGACTGATGTAGATACTATCACAACTAAAAAACAGGCGTCAATATCGCCTGTGTATAAAATAATTTGACCCCGCTCCAGC